>NZ_JBRIQR010000029.1:0-64955 GCF_052983755.1 Enterobacter sp. CFEC122
GGTAATTATGCGGTCTGATGCCTTCACCCACAGGGAGAGGGAACCAAAACCTCGTAGGCCGGGTAAGGCGAAGCCGCAACCCGGCTTTTTACTGTGCCGGCGCCATCGCCGACACCACGCCGCCCGTCATCGTCTGCTCTACCTGCTGCTTATCCATATTCACCGCGCTCAGCTTCCCATTCACCGTTGGCTTCAGCGGCGCACTGGCCTGCACGCTGCCGCTGGCGGTGAGCTGAATATTGCCGTCACCTGCAATCGGCAGCGCAGGCCAGCCCCACTGCTGCAGCACGCTGAGCGGCACGCCGCGCCCGTTGAGGCTCACCGCGGTCTGCCGCTGCGGCAGCTGGGAAACGGTCGCCGTGGCTTCCAGAATACCTTTCTCGGTAAACGCGCTCAGGTCGGTAATGTTCACCGTCGCGGCGTTAGCATTCAGCGCCAGCGACGGACGGCGCACGTCCACGCGGTTAAAGGTCGCCGCCGCGCCGTTCAGGGTTGCGCTTCCGCCCCAGACGCCCCACTGGCGATCTTTCACCAGCTGCAGGTTTGCGCCATAGCCGTCCAGAGAGGTGATCTGCCACGGGAAGGCGGGATCGATGTCGATCACCAGGTTGCGGCTCAGGCCAAATTTTTGCAGCGTGACGCTGTTCAGCCATTCCGGCAGAGGCGCCATCCACAGCGTTTTCCAGTTCTGCGGCAGGGTATACTCCAGCCCGGCAATGGCGACATCGTCCAGCACCAGCGCTTTACCGTCGCGCAGCCAGTTACCGGACGTGCGCACCATACCGCCTTCCCAGCGGGAGGTGAACTGGCGCAGCGCCATGCCCTGCGGGGAAAACTCCGCATTCAGGATCGGATCAAAAAGATGCAGCGAGCCGTAGATAAACTCGCTGGCGTTCATCGACAGGCGGCCTTCCTGGCTCTGCCAGTCACCTTTGCTCAGCGTCAGGTTGCGCAGGCTTAAATCGAGGTCGGTCACCGCCCAGTCCGGGCCCTGAAGCCGGGCGTCGGTCACGTCCAGACGACCAATCTGCAGAGAGGGGATAGTGGCCAGCGGTGCGAAGAACGCCGTCAGCGTTTTATCGCTCTGCAGGCGGATCTCGTTCAGGCGCATGGTGTCGATAATCCAGCTCCCGTCGGCGTTGCGCAGGGCCGAGCCGGTGAGCGAGCCCCGGGCCATATCGGCGCCAATCGTATTCAGCACCACTTCCTTGCCGTTAAGCTGGCCCTCGATCAGCACGTTGGTGGCCGGTACGCCGTTGAGGGTCAGCGAGCCTGCGCTCATCTGGATCTGCGCGTGATTACCCAGCACGTTGCCCGCTTCCGGCTGCCACGGGCTGACGCCGCCCGTCACCTTCTGCGCGCTCAGATCCCATTCGGTATTCGGGCTGTTAAAGGCCATATTGTTCAGCTGCAGGCGATCCGCCTGGAAGGGCAGCGGCGCGGTCTGCGGGGAGAGATTCAGCGTGCCGTCGAACAGGGTGATGGTGTCCATGTGCAGCGGATCGGTTATCTGGCGGCTGCTGAGGCCGATATCCACTTTTTTGGCCACCAGCGTGGCGGGTTTACCGTCCCGGCCGAAGGTGACGTTTTCCAGAATGATGTGGGATGGTGACGAAAAGCGGTGATTCATCTTGTCGAAACTGAGCTCGTAGTCGGTATTCACCGTTACCCAGCTGCTGACCTGAGTCGCGCCCCAGCGGGTCTGGAGCAGAATATAGAGCGCCAGTATCACAATGAGCAGGGCTACCAGAAGATAGACGAGTAGCTTTCCAATAAATTTCATGGTCTTCCATCCCGCAAAACGCACATAAGGGAGTTATGCACGATTTATGCGCAATCCTCAAGGCGGGAATGGTGTAAATAGATGTCACGGCAGACATTGACTGCCTGCCGTGAAGGGGATCAGTTCTTTTCAGGCGGGAAAACGAGGTTCAGCACGATAGCGGTGATACCGCCCGCGGCAATGCCGGAAGAGAGCAGGTTTTTCACCCAGTCCGGGGCAAACTGCAGGATCAGCGGCTGCTGAGAAACGCCCAGACCGACGGCCAGCGACAGCGCAATAATCATGATTGCGCGGCGGTTCAGCGGCTCGCGGGAGACGATACGCACGCCGGAGGCCGCGATCGTCCCGAACATCACCAGCGTTGCGCCGCCCAGCACCGGCTCAGGGATGTGCTGCACAAAGCCGCTCACCGCCGGGAACAGGCCGAGGACGATCAGCATCAGCGCCACCACGAAGCCGACATAGCGGCTGGCCACGCCGGTCAGCTGGATCACGCCGTTGTTCTGACCGAAGCAGGAGTTCGGGAAAGTATTGAAGACCGCAGAGACAAACGAATTCAGACCGTTCGCCAGCACGCCGCCTTTCAGGCGCTTCATGTACAGCGGGCCGGAAACGGGCTGCTCGGAGACGTCGGAGGTGGCGGTGATGTCGCCGATGGTCTCCAGAGAGGTGATCATAAAGACCAGCATCAGCGGCAGGAGCAGGCCCCAGTCAATGCCCAGACCGTAATACAGCGGCGTAGGGACAGCGATCAGCGCGCTGTTGGCTGGCGCGGTGTTCTCCGGCAGCATGCCCAGCGCCCACGCCAGCAGGTAGCCTGCCGCCATGGCGATCACCAGCGAGGCGACGCGCAGGTAAGGGTTACGCTGACGGTTAAGCAGAATAATGATGGCCAGCACGACGCCTGCCAGCAGCAGGTTTTTCGGCGCGCCGAAGGTGTGGTCGCTCATGGCGGCATAGCCGCCGCCGATGGAGGTGAGGCCCACCTGAATCAGCGACAGGCCGATAATCATCACGACGACGCCGGAAACCAGCGGGGTGATAACGCGGCGAGCCAGATGCAGAACGCGGGAGATCACCATCTCCGTGCAGCTGGCCAGCATCAGCGTGCCGAACAGCGCCGCCATCATGGTCGGGACATCCACGCCGCCGGTTTTCAGGGCCGTACCGCCCATGATCAGCGGCGCCACAAAGTTAAAGCTGGTGCCCTGAATCGACAGTAGACCCGATCCCACCGGACCCCACGCTTTAATCTGGATAATCGAGGCCACGCCGGAGGCGAAGAGAGACATGCTGATAATGTGCTGCGTGTCCTGCGCCGGTAAACCGAGCGCCTGACAGATCAGCAGCGCCGGGGTGATCACCGCAACAAACATCGCCAGAAGATGCTGGCAGGCGGCGAAAAGCGTCTGCGGCAGCGGCGGGCGGTCTTCAAGGCGGTAAATCAGTTCGCTATTTTGCTTCTGCGCAATCGGTTGCGCATCAGGCGACTCTATGGTGTTAACGGACATCGGCGGCAATCCCACGGTGGAAAAGCGGGCATTTTATCTGACCACCTGGTAAAAGCAAACGATTGCCAGCAAAAAAAGACAAGAAAATCTGCCGCTGTGAGCAGGTTTTCTACATCCGATGAGGAAAAAAAATTACACTTTTTGCGCCGGAAGCTCATGAAGAGCGCAAACCGGCCCAGGATAACGCCGCGTGTGTATGGAACACGCGCAAAAAAGGAGCCTTCTATGATTCATCTCGATACGTTGTCGACCCTTGTTGCCGCAACGCTGGTGTTACTGCTTGGCCGTAAGCTGGTACATAGCGTTTCCCTTCTGAAAAAATACACCATTCCTGAACCTGTCGCTGGCGGCCTGTTGGTGGCGCTGGCCCTGCTGGTGCTCAAAAAAAGCATGGGCTGGGAAATCGATTTTGACATGTCCCTGAAAGACCCGCTGATGCTGGCCTTCTTTGCCACCATCGGCCTGAACGCCAACCTGGCAAGCCTGCGGGCGGGCGGTAAGGTGCTCGGCGTATTTTTGATTGTGGTGGTGGGGCTGCTGCTGATGCAAAACGCGATTGGCATCGGCATGGCAACCTTGCTGGGGCTGGACCCGCTGATGGGGCTGCTGGCGGGGTCGATTACGCTGTCAGGCGGTCACGGTACCGGGGCGGCGTGGAGTAAATTGTTCGTCGAGCGCTACGGTTTTGAAAATGCAACGGAAGTGGCGATGGCCTGTGCCACCTTTGGCCTGGTGCTGGGTGGCCTGATTGGCGGCCCGGTGGCGCGTTATCTGGTGAAGCATTCCACCACGCCGAACGGCAGGCCGGACGACGAGCTGGTACCGACCGCCTTTGAAAAGCCTGACGTTGGGCGCAGTATTACCTCGCTGGTGCTGATTGAAACCATCGCGATGATCGCCATCTGCCTCACCGTGGGCAAAGTGGTTGCGCAATGGCTGGCGGGCTCCGCGTTTGAGCTGCCGACGTTTGTCTGCGTGCTGTTTATCGGGGTGATTCTGAGCAACGGCCTGGCGCTGATGGGCTTCTACCGCGTGTTTGAACGGGCGGTGTCGGTGCTCGGCAACGTCTGCCTGTCGCTGTTCCTGGCGATGGCGCTGATGAGCCTCAAGCTGTGGGAGCTGGCCTCGCTGGCGCTGCCAATGGTGGCGATTCTGGCGGTGCAGGCCCTGTTTATGGCGCTGTACGCCATGTTTGTGACCTGGCGCATGATGGGCAAAAACTACGATGCGGCGGTGCTGGCGGCGGGTCACTGCGGGTTTGGTCTGGGGGCAACCCCAACGGCTATCGCCAACATGCAGGCGATCACCGAACGCTTCGGGCCATCGCACATGGCGTTTCTGGTGGTGCCGATGGTCGGGGCGTTCTTTATTGATATCGTCAACGCGCTGGTGATTAAGCTGTACCTGATGCTGCCGATGTTCGCCTGAAATCAGGCGTTGGAATAGCGTTCGGTTTCCGGCATCCAGCGCTCAATTAACGCTGCCGCCTGTTCGGGGTAGCGTTCATGAATGTGGCGGGCGAGGCGCTGAACCTCGGGGATCATGGCCTGATCGCGCAGCAAATCCGCGACTTTGAATTCTGCATTCCCCGTCTGACGCGTGCCCAGCAGTTCACCGGGTCCGCGGATCTCCAGGTCTTTTTGCGCAATCACAAAACCGTCGTTGCTGTCGCGCAGCACCTGCAAACGCATCTGGGCGGTTTTCGAGAGCGGCGCTTTGTAGAGCAGGACGCAGTGGGACGCTACCGCGCCACGGCCGACGCGCCCGCGAAGCTGGTGGAGCTGGGCAAGGCCCAGGCGCTCCGGGTTTTCGATAATCATCAGGCTGGAGTTCGGCACATCCACGCCCACTTCGATGACCGTGGTCGCGACCAGCAAATGCAGCTCGCCCTGTTTGAACGACTGCATCACCGCCTGCTTTTCAGCGGGCTTCATGCGTCCGTGAACCAGACCCACGTTCAGCTCCGGCAGGGCGAGCTTTAACTCTTCCCACGTGGCTTCGGCAGCCTGCGCTTCCAGCAGTTCCGACTCTTCAATCAGGGTACAAACCCAGTAGGCCTGACGCCCTTCGTGGGTGCAGGCGTTGCGCACGCGGTCGATGATATCGCTGCGACGCGTGTCAGGAATGGCAACCGTCGTGACCGGCGTACGGCCCGGGGGGAGTTCGTCGATGGTGGAGGTATCCAGATCGGCGTAAGCCGTCATCGCGAGCGTGCGCGGGATCGGCGTGGCGGTCATGATCAGCTGATGCGGGTGGAAGCCCTGCTGCAGTCCCTTTTCCCACAGCGCCAGACGCTGATGCACGCCGAAGCGGTGCTGTTCATCGATAATCACCAGCGCAAGGCCGTTGAACTGCACCTGCTCCTGGAAGATAGCGTGCGTGCCGACAATCATCTGCACCTGCCCGCTGGCGATGGCTTCCTGCTGCGCAAGGCGCGCTTTGCCCTTTTGTTTTCCTGCCAGCCAGCCCACTTCAATCCCCAGCGGCGCGAACCAGGCGCGGAAATTGTTGGCGTGTTGTTCCGCCAGCAGCTCGGTCGGCGCCATTAACGCGACCTGTTTACCGTGGGCAATGGCGCGCAGGGCTGCAAGGGCGGCAACCAGCGTTTTACCGGAGCCTACATCGCCCTGTACCAGGCGCATCATCGGCACGTCGAGCGCCATATCGCGTTCAATCTCGGCGGTGACGCGCGCCTGCGCACCGGTGGGTTTAAACGGCAGAGAGGCCAGCAGCTTATCTTTGAGCGCATCATTCTGGCTTAACGGCTGAGCGTGGAAACGCTGCGCGCCCGCACGAAGCGCCAGCATGCTCAGGTTATGCGCCAGCAATTCCTCAAGGATAAGACGCCGTTGGGCGGGGTGTTTCCCGCTTTCTAAGTCGCTGAGCTGCAGCGTGGGTGGCGGACGGTGCAGGGTTCGCAGCGCTTCGGGAAGGCTCATCATGCCCTGCGCCAGCTCGGGTGGCAGCAGCTCGGTAATCGCGCAGGTGTCCAGCAGCTCCAGCGCCTGATCGGTAAGCTTACGCAGCGTCGCCTGCTTGATACCTTCGGTCGTCGGGTAAACCGGGGTAAGTGTCTCCTGCAGTTCCGGCGTGCTGAGATCGCCCTGCACGCGGTACTCGGGGTGGATCATCTCTGCGCCGTACTTCCCGCGTTTGGCTTCGCCATAGGCCAGCACCCTGCGGCCTGTCGCCAGGCTGTTTTTCATCGCCGCGCTGAAGTTGAAGAAACGCATGGTGAGAATGCCGGTGCCGTCGCTGATCTGGCAGGTCATCATCCGGCGTCCGCCGAAGGTGATGTTGCAGTTCAGGACTTCGCCTTCAACGGTGGCGTAAATGCCGGGAAGGAGATCGCCAATCTTATAAAGCTGGGTGCGGTCTTCATAACGCAGGGGGAGGTGAAGCAGGAGATCCTGCACGGTGTGCAGGCCAATTTTGGCCAACTTACTGCTTTGCGCCGCGCCCACGCCCGTCAGGCTGTTGAGCGGGATAGCATCCAGCAGGCGGCCTTTCATCGCTTACCCGGCGTACTGCATGGTGGCCCACCACTCGGCATCGGCTTCAATTTCGCCCTGCGCGTTGACGTGGGGGTAAGGCAATTTTTTCTGCTTCGCAACGCGAGCCAGCACCGGATAACCACCTTCAAACAGCAGGCGCTGCTGTTCATCTTCCGGCAGCATGCTGTTGCTACGCTCGTACATGCCGGCGTTCTGACGCTGGCGCTGCGCTTCATACAGAATGAGCGCGGACGCCACGGAGACATTGAGAGACTGGACCATGCCGATCATTGGAATGATGATGTCCCGATCCGCCAGATCCAGCGCTTCCTGTGAGATCCCGGTTTTCTCCTGACCCATCAAAATGCAGGTCGGGCGAGTGTAGTCGATCTCGCGAAAATCCACGGCTTTAGCGGACAGGTTAGTGGCAAGGATTTGCATCCCGCGCCCTTTCAGGTGCGAAACGGCATCGCCAATTGTCTGGTGAGATTTGACGGAAACCCAGCTGTTACTGCCTGCCGCCGCCGAGACCATGGTGCGCATCCGGTGACCCGGCCAGACGGCGTGCACTTCATGCACACCGACGGCATCGGCGGTACGGACGATAGCAGAGACGTTATGCGGTTTATGGACCTGCTCCATGCAGACCGTCAGGTCAGGCTGACGCCTGGCGAGCATTTCGCATATCCGCGCGTAACGTTGTGAATTCATACCACTAGTTTCGGTTACGGGTGACTTTAATCACGTCCGGCATGACGCGGATCTTGCGCATGATATTCGCCAGATGCACGCGGTCGCGGGCGGTCAGACGAATAAAGGCGCTGTACACGCGGCCATCTTTTTCTTCCGTATTCAGGCTTTGAATATTGGAAGAGGCCGTGTTGATCGCTGCCGTCAGGTTCGCCAGGGCACCCTGGTGGTTGAACATATCCACCTTAATCTCGGTGATAAATTCCTGCGCCGTCTCTTTATCCCACTCGACCGCCATAAACTTCTCGGCTTCTTTCTGGTAGCCGCGAATGTTACGACAGGATTCGTGGTGGATAACCAGCCCTTTACCTGGGCTGACGTGCGCAATAATCGGGTCGCCTGGAATTGGACGGCAACATTTTGCGAAGGTGATCAGCACCCCGTCCGCGCCTTTGATTGGCAGATGAGCATGGCCGGATGCGCCTGGCGCAGAAGGTATTGCTTCGCCCTGCTGCAGGTTCTTCGCCACCACGACGCTCATGGCGTTGCCCAGACCAATTTCCGCCAGCAGATCGTCAAGAGACGTGAGCTTCATACGGTCGAGCTCGCGCTGGATATGCTCCGGTGGGATCTCAGCCAGCTTGCGGCTGCCGCCCAACGCGTGGTTGAGCAGACGACGCCCCAGGCTGACGGAATCATCACGCTTGAGGTTTTTCAGCAGCTGGCGGATTTTAGCGCGCGCTTTGGAGCTCACGACAAAGTTCAGCCAGGCCGCGTTCGGACGTGCGCCCGGCGCGGTAATAATTTCCACCGTCTGGCCGCTGGCGAGCGGCTGAGACAGCGGGTAAGGTTGTCTGTCGACGCGCGCGCCCACGCAGGCATGGCCGATATCGGTATGCACGGCGTAAGCGAAGTCGACCGGCGTTGCACCCGCAGGGAGTTCGACAATGCGACCTTCGGGGGTGAAAACGTAAATCTCATCCGGGAAGAGATCGGATTTCACGCTCTCGATAAATTCAAACGAGCTGCCCGCACTCTGCTGAAGTTCCAGCAGGCTCTGCATCCAGCGCTGGGCGCGGATTTGTGCGGTCGTGCTGCTTTCGCCACCGTGCTCTTTATAGGCCCAGTGCGCGGCAACACCCATCTCTGCCATCTGGTCCATGTCTTCGGTGCGAATTTGCACCTCAACAGGCACGCCGTGCGGCCCGATCATCGAGGTGTGCAAAGATTGATAGCCGTTCGCTTTTGGAATGGCGATGTAATCTTTCATCCGCCCCGGACGCGGCTTGTAGAGGCTGTGCATCTGCCCCAGCACGCGATAACAGGTGTCCGAGTCGTGGACAATGACGCGGAAGGCGTAGATATCCATGATCGAGTGAAAACGCTGCTCTTTGAGCACCATTTTGCAGTAGATGGAGTACAGGTGTTTCTCGCGACCGCTGACGCGGCACGGAATTCCCGCTTCCTGCAAGCGCCCTTCGATTTCAGAGAGGATCTTTTGAATCATCTCCTTACGGTTGCCGCGTGCGGCTTTCACCACCTCTTTAATCACGCGATAGCGGTTCGGGTACAACGCTTCAAAACCCAGCTCTTCCAGCTCGGTTTTAATGTGGTGAATACCTAAACGGTGCGCCAGCGGACTGTAGATTTCGAGGGTTTCACGGGCAATGCGGCGACGTTTATCCGGGCGAAGTGAGCCCAGCGTGCGCATGTTGTGGGTGCGGTCAGCGAGTTTGATGAGAATGACGCGGATATCCTGCACCATCGCCATAATCATCTTGCGGAAGTTTTCGGCTTGCGCCTCTTTCTTGTCGCGGAAATTCAGCTTATCAAGCTTAGAGACCCCTTCCACCAGTTCGGCAACGCTTTTGCCAAACAGCTGTTCCATGTCCTGGTAAGTGGCAGGGGTATCTTCAATCACGTCGTGCAGCAGCGCGGCCATCAGCGTTTCGTAGTCGAGTTTCATCTCGGCCAGAATACAGGCCACCGCTACCGGGTGCGTGATGTAGGGTTCACCGCTTGAACGTGTCTGGCCCTCGTGAGCGTCACGTGCAACGAGATACGCCTGCTGAAGACGCTTAATCTGGTCTTCAGGCAGGTAGATTTGAATCAGTTGATTCAGGCTTTCAAACAGATACAAGGGCGACCCGCAGGTTTAATTAACGACGACCTTCAGCAATAGCGGTTACGGCCTGCAGTTCTGCGGCTTCCTGCTCTTGCTGCTCCTGGCGCTCACGCACGTCGAGGATCTGGTTGTTGATCAGACCTTCTTCGATTTCGCGAAGTGCAATAACGGTGGTTTTATCGTTTTCTTCCGGTACCAGCGGATCTTTACCGCCTACCTGCATCTGACGAGCGCGACGCGCGGCGACCAGCACCAGGTCAAAACGGTTACCAATTTTCTCTACAGCGTCCTGAACAGTTACGCGTGCCATACTTAAAATGCTCCACAGGTGAAGAAATGACTGGGCATGATACTGAAAGTGGGTTCAGTCTGCCAACAGTTTGGTGATTAATGCGTCATGTCGCTGCTTCTGGCGGCTCATACGCAGACGTTCTGCACGAAGAATGGTTTTGAGATCGCTCAGTGCGGCATCAAAATCATCATTCACAATAAGGTAATCATATTCCGCGTAATGGCTCATTTCTGCAACAGCCTGTTCCATACGCTTTGCGATGACTTCTTCGCTGTCCTGACCGCGCCCACGCAGGCGGCGATCCAGCTCATCTTTCGATGGCGGTAAAATAAAGATACTGCGCGAGTCAGGCATTTTCTTGCGAATTTGCTGTGCACCCTGCCAGTCGATATCCAGGAACACATTCACGCCCGTGGCCAGAACCTGCTCAATGGTTTCACGCGAGGTACCGTAGTAATTACCGAATACTTCCGCGTGTTCAAGAAACGCGTCTCTGCCGATCATCGCTCTGAACTCGTCGTGATCCACAAAGAAATAGTGTTCGCCGTGCACTTCACCCGGACGCGGTTGACGCGTGGTGTGAGAAACAGAAACCTGTGTGTCGTACAACGGTTGGGTTTTTAACAGTGCCTGAATAAGGCTGGATTTACCCGCGCCACTAGGGGCAGAAACAATATACAGCGTGCCTTGAGCCATGAGAGTCTTTTGTATGTGTTAACGAAGAAGTCCTACATACGGGCTTATTATACACGTCACTGCCGTGTGACGTAGCCTTTGTCACACTTTTTCCCTTGGATTATTGAATTTTGCGTGCCGTTTACAGGTTTTATATGGGGTTTTCAGCAACCCAAAGAAATACCGGATAGCGTCTCGCATTGTGAGTCGTTGCCGTTAGCGTTGTTTCAGGCATCGGGATATACCTCCTGCAACACAAAGGAGGGGTAGCGATGTGGCGATGGATAAGCGGGTTAATGCTCTTGTGGAGTGGCTATGGCGCGGCGGTGTGCCCGGTCTGGTCGCAGGCAAAAGCTGAAAAAGAGATGGCGTCGTTAAGCGCGCAAATCAAACGCTGGGATGACGCTTACTGGAAGCAGGGCGTGAGCGAGGTCAACGACGAAGTTTACGACCAGCTTAACGGGCGCTTAATGCAGTGGCAGCACTGTTTTGGCAGTGAGCCTTCAGAGGAGAAACTCCCTGCGCTGGTGGGAAGCGTAAAACATCCTGTTGCCCATACGGGCGTACATAAAGTGGCCAGCAAAGAGGAGTTGAGACAGTGGATGCGTGCGCGGCAGCATCTGTGGATGCAGCCCAAAGTTGACGGTGTGGCGGTAACGCTGGTCTATCGTGACGGAACGTTAACCCAGGCCATCAGTCGTGGTGATGGCCTGAAAGGGGAAGACTGGACCGGGAAGGTGCGTTTGATCCCGACTATTCCGCAAAAGCTCACCGGCAAGCTCGCGAACAGCGTCTTACAGGGCGAGCTTTTCTGGCTAAGCGACAATCACATTCAGCGGCAGATGGGCGGGATGAACGCTCGCGCAAAGGTGGCGGGGGCGATGATGCGGCAAAAGGATAACTCAGTTTTGAGCAAGATCGGCGTGTTCATCTGGGCCTGGCCGGATGGGCCGAAAGATATGCAGACATCTTTAGCTGAACTGTCTCAGGCCGGTTTTACGCTGTCGGCACGGTATACGCTACCCGCCGAATCTGTTGATGCCGTCGAGAAACAGCGCGCCGCCTGGCA
This sequence comes from Enterobacter sp. CFEC122, assembly GCF_052983755.1. Lineage (NCBI taxonomy): Bacteria > Pseudomonadati > Pseudomonadota > Gammaproteobacteria > Enterobacterales > Enterobacteriaceae > Enterobacter > Enterobacter sp. CFEC122. Next base: position 11,640 of record NZ_JBRIQR010000029.1, read on the forward strand.
CGTAACCGGATTACCCTTTGCCACGGATGGCATTGTGGTGCGTTCGGAGGATGCGCCCGCAGGGGAAGGCTGGTTACCGGGCGAAGGCAACTGGCTGGTTGCGTGGAAATATGCGCCTGCAGCCCAGGTGACCGAGGTGAGTGATATTCATTTTTCCGTGGGGCGAACGGGCAAAATGTCCGTTGTAGCCGCACTGGAACCTGTGCAACTGGACGATAAACAGGTACGGCGGGTGAGTCTGGGCTCGGTGGAGCGCTGGCAGAGGCTGGATATTGCCTCAGGGGATCAGATACAGGTCAGCCTGGCCGGGCAGGGTATTCCCCGGTTTGATAAGGTGGTCTGGCGCGGGACGGACAGACATAAACCCGAGCCTCCAGCCTCGCGTTATCATGCGCTGAGCTGTTTCTATGCTTCTCCGGAATGTATGGAACAGTTCTTTGCCCGACTGACCTGGCTCAGCTCAAAGCAGGTGCTTGATATTGAAGGATTAGGCGAGTCAGGCTGGCGCACCCTCTGGCAGGCACATCATTTTGAACACCTCTTTTCGTGGCTGTTATTAACGCAGGCGCAAATGCAGGCTACGCCTGGCTTTTCCTCCGCGCGCGGGCTGGCGCTCTGGCATCGATTTAATCTGGTGCGCGAGAAGCCATTTATTCGCTGGCTCATGGCATTGGGTGTTCCGCTGACACAGGCTTCGCTGAAGGCGATGGGGAACGTAACGTGGCAGACGCTGAGTGGACATAACGTAAAGAACTGGCAAAGCCTGCCGGGAACGGGAGAGAGGAAGGCGCGACAAATTGTTGCCTTCATCCACGATCCTGGCGTTGCCGGGCTGGCATCCTGGTTAGGCAAGCAGGGCCTGCCTGGATTTTAGAGCGAGCTTGCTTTAGCTTTGCGCCAGGGGGTATGTCTGTCTGGCGAACTGAAGGTTTCGCGGAGCTGATCGTAGTCATAGATGTGGCGGCCGCCATCAATTACCGGGATAAGTGTGGGAGCCTGATAGCACGCCGCAAGCACCGAGCTGCATTGATCAACACCCGTTGTGATTCCAAGCCACGTCAACATCAACTCATAATTGCTTGCTGTGGGCCACGCTTCATGCACCCACCCCACCGATCTTTTTTGAGCATTCAGGGCTTGCTGGCTATACCAGATAAACTGGGGGACCTGGTAAGCCTCTTTGCTTGGGTTGCGTGAGCCATGCATATAGATGGAGTTCAGCTGCGGGTTTTTTTCCAGCCCATGGTCTGAAAAATAGAGCAGAGAGGATGCGCTGCCCTGCAGACGTTTAGCTACTTCGCCAATGAAGTAGTCGGTAAACAGAATCGCATTATTGTAGCAATCTTCATACTTGTTGCCGGTATGCAGAATATTTGCGGATGGCGGATACCGATCGCAGGCCATCTCATGACTGCCGTTGATATGCAGGAAAATTAACTTCCTGCCGGGTGCTTTAAGCGCCTCATCCAGGGCAGGTAAAAGTTCGGTGTCATAACGGGTGTCAATCCACTGGGCTTTATGGCTAATAGAAGCAATCGCCACAATATAGTTATTGCTCTTGCCTGTATTACCCTGGGCGCTAATCCATTCGGTGTGATAGCCCGTTTTTTTAGCGACGCTAACGATATTGTCAGCAAGCTTATCGGTGGTGAAGTGGTCTGGATCGGCTTTACTTAATATCATCGGCACGGAAAGCACGGTGGCTGACGCCGGGGCAATAGCATTGCTAAAAATGAGGGAGTCCTTCGCCAGCAAGGATTCCACTGGCGTGGTATCCTGGTGAAAACCGTAGAGCTTCATATTGCTGCGACGTGCGGATTCACCCACGATAACAACATAGTTTTCGATGCCCGTTTCATGATACTGCAACGCAGGATAATTGACGCTGTGCTGGCTAATTTTCTCCGCCAGCGCGTTATCGCGATGGGCAATAATGAACTCTGCGCCGGTGTAAAATGGCGTATTGGTTAAAATCCGGGAGCTTAGCGGATAATAAACTTCAAGGTCGTGGCGTTTTTTTAGCCAATTTGCCGTCGAATACCAGCCAAAATAAACGGCAAGCAGAACGAAGCCGATAGTTTTGACGCGGGAAGAAACATGCTCGCTAGCTGCTTTGATTGCGAACCAGGTGACAATAAAGTAAGCAAACGCGGCTGGTAAACAGTGCAGGTATAAACCTGACATGCTTTTCGCTTCGGCTACGTGAGTGCCGAGAATACTCATCGCGAATACCGTGTTAAATTCGCTCTGGTAGACGCTCCAGGTACTGTAAGCAATCGCAAAATTTAACGTGAGCAGGGCGGTTAAAAAAAATGCGAGGATCTTGCCGGGAAGCGAGCGAAAGATTGCTGCGGCGCAAACCAGTAAAAGCGCATTACAAATCGCAATGCGCACTGCGAATCGTGCAGGTTGCGTTAAAAATACTGGCCATAACTGAATCAGCACGGAAACGAGCAGCAAAATTAAAAAATGGCTGCTGAGTTTTTTATTAATAATCAGGGCTGACGTTTTGGCAAAGGACATTGTTTTAACGCAAGTTTATGGGGACAAAGATGCGACAGTTTATCGCGTTTGGCCCGGTTATATGAGATAACAAAAAGTGCTTTTTACTACTTTGTTGTGGTTTTGTTGAGAATTCAATGGGTGTCCTGCGTGTAATGAAAAACAGGCAATCCCAGCTTTAAGCGCAGTGCCAGCAAGCGAGCCGTAAAGCCAAATAATAACGTGGCAATGACCACAACATCATGGCTCGAAACATAATGTTGTAAAGCAATATACAGAACGGCAGACGCAAAGGATATTCCGGCGTAAAGCTCTTTCTGGAAAACCAGTGGAATGCGCTTGCAGAACATATCGCGCAGCACACCGCCGAATACGCCCGTGACCACGGCGGCAATGGTAGCGATAACAGGTCCTTCCCCCATATCGAGCGCGATTTGCGCTCCGATAATCGAGAAAACCACCAGACCTAAAGCGTCAAGGACTAAAAACAGGCGGCGAAGATGGGGCATGACGGGCGCCACTATGGTGGTTAACACGGCAGCTGTCGCCACGATAATGACGTACTCAGGATGTTTGACCCAGCCAAGCGGATAATGTCCCAGCAGAATATCGCGTACCGAGCCGCCGCCCAGCGCGGTCGCTGTAGCAATAATGATCACGCCGAAGGTGTCCATACGGCGACGTCCGGCAGCAAGTGCGCCGGTCATGGCTTCTGCGGTGATGCCAATGAGATAAAGGATGTGAAGCAGCATATTTCCTCCGGTGTGAACGCGGGGGAGGTTAGCGATTTGTGCGCAAGATCACGATTGAGTTTTTCTAAGGCGACTGCGTTTGCCCTATAAATTTTTATCAAATGATGTTGAATAAGCTTGATGAAAGGCGGTGACGCGCAAAATCAGGTGCCGGAGTGGATTAGAAATAATAATGGGTGGTGCCGTCGACACCACCCGATAAGGCATTACTCAATATTCTGGATCTGCTCGCGCATTTGCTCAATCAGCACTTTCAACTCAATCGCTGAATTCGTCACTTCTGCATTGATCGACTTAGACGCAAGAGTGTTCGACTCGCGGTTGAACTCCTGCATCATAAAGTCCAGACGGCGGCCTACCGCTTCCTTTTTCTTCAGAATGTTGTAGGTCTCTTTAACGTGCGCTTCCAGACGGTCCAGCTCTTCAGCGACATCAATACGTTGCGCCATCAGCACCAGCTCTTGTTCCAGACGGGTGTTTTCCAGCTGAACTTCTGCCTCTTCCAGTTTGGCGACCAGGCGCTCGCGCTGCCACTGCAGCACTTCCGGCATATGGGTGCGAACCTTAGCCACTTCCGCACTCACGCCTTCAAGGCGCTGCTCAATCATCGCTTTCAGCGCCTGACCTTCGGTTTCGCGGGCAACGATAAAGTCATCCAGCGTGCCGTCGAGGGCGGCCAGAATTTCAGCGGCAATCGTGTCCAGATCCTGCTCACCGGCGGCCATGACGCCAGGCCAGCGCAGAATATCAACCGGGTTGATTTCGCCTTCATCGCTCTGCATTTTGACCCAGTTCGCCGCATTCACGAGCTGTTTTGCCAGTTTTTCGTTGAGGATCAGCTCGCCCTGTGCGCTGGCATCAGGCTCAAAGCGCAGGTTACATTCCACTTTACCGCGCGTCAGACGCGTACGGATACGCTCGCGAACAACAGGCTCAAGGCTGCGGAACTGCTCCGGTATACGGAAATACGTTTCCAGGTAACGCTGGTTTACCGAGCGCATTTCCCATGTAGCGCTACCCCAGCTACCCTTGATTTCACGCCGGGCGTAGGCGGTCATACTGCGGATCATAGACATTCCCGTTTTTAAAGGAGAGATGGGGGGATTATAGCTTTCGGGGGCTTCTCAGGATAGGAATAAGCGTCCTTTATCCGTATAATGCGCAGCCACATTCGTTTCAAGCCGGAGAATCCATCATGCGTCCATCAGGTCGTAGCGCCAATCAGGTGCGTCCCGTCACCCTGACCCGTAACTATACAAAACACGCTGAAGGCTCCGTGCTGGTTGAGTTTGGTGACACCAAAGTGCTGTGTACCGCATCCATCGAAGAAGGCGTTCCGCGCTTCCTGAAAGGTCAGGGCCAGGGCTGGATCACCGCCGAGTACGGCATGCTGCCGCGCGCGACCCATACCCGTAACGCTCGTGAAGCGGCAAAGGGTAAGCAGGGCGGTCGTACCATGGAAATTCAGCGTCTGATCGCGCGTGCGCTGCGCGCCGCCGTTGATCTGAAAACCCTCGGCGAATTCACGATTACCCTGGACTGCGACGTGATTCAGGCCGATGGTGGCACGCGTACGGCCTCTATTACCGGCGCCTGTGTAGCGCTGGCAGATGCTCTGAACAAGCTGGTTGCAGCCGGTAAGCTGAAAACCAATCCAATGAAAGGCATGGTTGCGGCGGTCTCCGTAGGCATCGTTAACGGTGAAGCGCTTTGCGATCTGGAATACGTTGAAGATTCCGCTGCAGAGACAGACATGAACGTGGTGATGACCGAAGACGGTCGCATCATTGAGGTGCAGGGCACGGCAGAAGGCGAGCCGTTCACCCACGAAGAGCTTCTCTCCCTGCTGGCGTTGGCCCGAGGGGGAATCGAATCCATTGTCACGACGCAGAAAGCGGCGTTAGAAAATTGATTTTAAAGGCGACCAATGAGTCGCCTTTTTTTTGCCTGTAAGACAGAAAAACCAAAGGAGCTAATCCATGAAATCGTATCAGCGCCAGTTTATTGAGTTTGCGCTTAACAAGCAGGTACTTAAGTTTGGCGAATTTACGCTGAAATCCGGGCGTAAAAGTCCTTATTTCTTCAACGCCGGGCTGTTTAATACCGGGCGCGATCTGGCACTGTTAGGCCGTTTCTATGCCGAAGCGCTGGTGGATTCCGGGATTGATTTTGACCTGCTATTTGGCCCGGCCTATAAAGGCATTCCGATTGCGACCACTACCGCGGTGGCGCTGGCGGAACATCATGATCGCGACGTGCCGTACTGCTTTAACCGCAAAGAAGCCAAAACCCACGGTGAAGGCGGGAATCTGGTCGGCAGCGCGCTGCAGGGCCGCGTCATGCTGGTGGACGATGTGATCACCGCGGGCACGGCGATCCGCGAATCAATGGAGATTATCCAGGCCAACGGTGCAACGCTGGCTGGCGTGTTGATTTCGCTGGATCGTCAGGAGCGTGGTCGTGGAGAAATTTCCGCCATTCAGGAAGTGGAGCGGGATTACAACTGCACTGTGACGTCAATAATCACCCTGAAAGATCTGATTGCGTATCTGGAAGAGAAGCCTGAGATGGCGGACCATCTGGCAGCGGTAAAAGCGTATCGCGAAGAATTCGGGGTTTAATTGCATTGCCCGGTGGCGTTGTGCTTACCGGGCCTACCCGTTCGTAGGCCGGATAAGGCGAAGCCGCCATCCGGCGATCGCGTTACTGTAATTGTGCTGCCACTAACGGCCAGCGGGCGTCAAAATCGTCCGTTGGGCGGTATTTGAACTCGCTGCGCACGAAGCGGGAAAGCATCCCTTCACAAAACGCCAGAATCTGGCTCGCCAGCAGCGTTTCATCAATGCTGTATCCTTCACCCTCACGCATTTTCTTCTCGCGCAGAACCTGGCGCAGCTGCGCTTCAATGCGTTCGAAAAGCTGGTTAATGCGGCCCTGGAGTCTGTCCTGCTCAAACATCAGCGCGTGGCCGGTCAGGATACGGGTTAAGCCCGGATTGCGTTCACCGAAGCCCAGGATTAACAGCACTATCAGACGCAGACGCGCGGTAGTGTCTTTTTCGTCTTTCAGAATCAGGTTGATGCGCGTGATCAGGCTGTCTTCAATAAACTCGATCAGACTGTCGAACATCCGGGTCTTGCTCGGAAAATGACGGTACAGCGCCGCCTCAGACACGCCTACGGAGGCGGCCAGTTTAGCGGTGGTGATGCGTTGACTGCCATCGCTGGATTCAAGCATCAGAGCCAGAGATTGAAGTATTTCTTCGCGACGATTCCTTTTCGCGGTTTGTTTTTCTGCCATGTTACAAAATACCCCTGAAAATAAGCACTTGCCAGGCTGGCATCCACACAGCGACCGCAAACGGACGTTTGCGGTTTGTTATTGCATTATGACGCTGTGAGATACGTGTTTGTCGGGCCGTTATTTGCGCCCGGAATGGCCGAAGCCGCCTTCGCCACGGTCGGTGGCGTCAAAGTCTGCCACCAGGTTAAATTCTGCCTGTACCACCGGTACAAAGACCATCTGTGCGATACGCTCGCCCGGTTCAATGGTGAAGCTGTCCTGACCACGGTTCCAGACGGAGACCATCAGTTGACCCTGATAGTCGGAGTCGATCAGGCCCACCAGGTTACCCAGCACAACGCCGTGCTTATGGCCCAGGCCAGAACGCGGCAGGATAACCGCTGCCAGCGACGGGTCAGCAATGTGAATCGCCAGGCCAGTCGGAACCAGGGTCGTGGCACCCGGAGCCAGTTCTACGGCGTCATCGAGACAGGCGCGCAGGTCAAGACCGGCAGAGCCGGAGGTGGCATAGGTTGGCAGCGGGAATTGCTCGCCAACACGCGGGTCCAGAATCTTAACGTCGATTTTTTTCATCATAACGGGTAACGATCTCGTCGAGTAAATGTTGGCCCAGGAGTTCCTTGCGCTCAAGCGGTAAGACTTTATCTCCATCCTGCCAGAAAAGGTGCAGTGCGTTGCTGTCGCTGTTAAATCCTTGTGTGGCCAGCGATACGTCGTTCGCGCAAATCAAATCGAGGTTTTTGCGGGTACGTTTTTGCCGGGCATATTCTTCCACATTATTCGTTTCTGCGGCAAACCCAACAACGTATGGACGGTGGCTTTTTAGTGCGGCGACACCGGCAACAATGTCCGGGTTTTTCACCATTTTTAGTGTTAATTCATCGCCTTGCTTTTTAATTTTAGCCTCGGCGATCGTCTCAGCACGATAGTCTGCCACGGCCGCACAGCCGATAAAAATCTGCTGGCTTTGCGCATGTGCCTGCACGGCGGCTTCCATCTCCAGCGCGGTGGTAACGTCAATTCGCTTCACACACGCAGGGGTAGGCAGAGAGACCGGGCCGCTCACCAGCGTGACGTTCGCACCACGCTTCGCGGCGGCGGCGGCAATCGCAAAGCCCATTTTGCCGGAGCTATGGTTGGTAATGTAGCGCACCGGATCCAGCGGCTCGCGCGTGGGGCCCGCGGTTATCATGATGTTGAGATGTTGCAGATCGTTGACAGGCGAAAAGTGGGCCGCGGCCATATCAACAATCGTCAGCGGATCAAGCATGCGGCCCGGGCCAACATCGCCGCATGCCTGGCTGCCGCTGTCCGGACCCCAGATAAGCAGGCCGCGTGAGGCCAGCGTCTCAAGATTGTGCTGCGTAGCCGCGTTACGGTACATCTGCTGGTTCATGGCAGGCACGACGGCAACAGGCGCAGGTGTGGCCAGACAAATGGTGGAGACCAGGTCGTTTGCCATACCGGCCGCTACCCGGGCGATTAAATCAGCCGTGGCGGGCGCGAGGATAACCAGGTCTGCCCATTTCCCAAGCTCAATATGGCCCATCGCGGCTTCGGCGGCCGGATCGAGCAGGCTGTCAGATACCGGGTATCCTGAAACGGCCTGCAGGCTCAGAGGAGTGATAAAGGCTTTACCGCCTTCGGTTATCGCGACCCGTACATCTGCCCCGCGCTCGCGCAGACGACGCACCAGCTCCGGCGCTTTGTAGGCAGCAATACCGCCGCTCACGCCAAGAACGATTTTTTTACCGGCCAGGCTCATCATGATTCTTTCCTGTTGGGGTTCACCAGAGAGCGGGCATTTTATCACAATCCCCAAAACGGGGTGATTTTGTCCTTCGACCACTTTGCGAGGCGCTACGCAAGAACGCAACGTGGTCGTCGAGTGCCTGACTGGCCTGTGGCAGCATGCGGTTAAAAAAGGGAGAAAGAGCATGGAAGAAGAGGATGAGCCGCTGCTGCCGCGCGAAAAACTGCTGCGCTATGACGTCACCCTGTTAAAAGATGATGAACTGCTGGCGCTCTTTTTACGTACCGGAACGCCCGGTAAAACGGTATTTACGCTGGCAAAAGAGCTGATCGTACATTTCGGTTCTCTGCACGGTTTGCTGACCGCCGAACTGGCGCAGTTTAAGCACGTAGAAGGGATCGGTGTGGCGAAATATGCCCAGTTGCGGGCCATTGCTGAACTTGCCCGCCGTTTTTACAATGTCCGCATGGAGAAGGACGATCCGATCCTGACGCCAGCGATGACGCGTGAATACCTGCAAAGCCAGTTAACCGATATCGAGCGCGAGATCTTTATGGTGATCTTTGTCGATAACAGAAACCGGGTACTGAAACATAGCTGCCTCTTTGCCGGTACGTTAAGCCACGTTGAGGTGCATCCGCGAGAAATTGTGCGGGAAGCGATAAAAGTGAATGCAGCGGGCGTGATCCTCGCGCATAATCACCCCTCAGGCTGTGCAGAACCGAGCAGAGCGGACAAAGAAATCACCGAGCGCATTATCAAATGCTGTCAATTCATGGACATTCGTGTGCTGGACCATCTGATAATTGGCCGCGGAGAGTACATTTCTTTTGCAGAACATGGCTGGATTTAGGCTATTTCTCGCGATCCATCGGGATCTTTGTCTGTTCGGGACTTGAGCACACCGCCGAGTCAGCGTATACTACGCCACCTTTGAGAATCTCGGGTTTGGCATTTGGGCCTGGCAATCGAGAGTTCACTTAGAACTATGCGATGACCGGGCTGTAAAGCCTGACGAGGCGCCGATACCCCATACGAAGCTCGAGCTAATTTGATTTTTGGAGAATAGACATGTCCCGAGTCTGCCAAGTTACTGGCAAGCGTCCGGTGACCGGTAACAACCGTTCCCACGCACTGAACGCGACTAAACGCCGTTTCCTGCCGAACCTGCACTCTCACCGTTTCTGGGTTGAGAGCGAGAAGCGTTTTGTCACCCTGCGCGTATCTGCTAAAGGTATGCGTGTAATCGATAAGAAAGGCATCGATACAGTTCTGTCTGAACTGCGTGCCCGTGGCGAAAAGTACTAAGTACTTAAAGAGGAAATAAATCATGGCTAAAGGTATTCGCGAGAAAATCAAGCTGGTTTCTTCTGCTGGTACAGGTCACTTCTACACCACCACGAAGAACAAACGTACTAAGCCGGAAAAACTGGAACTGAAAAAATTCGATCCAGTTGTACGCCAGCACGTACTGTACAAAGAAGCTAAAATCAAATAATTTTAGTCTCCTTGTATCGAAAAACCCCGCAACTGCGGGGTTTTTTGCATTCTGTATCTCAACGGAGGAACCATGCCTGAATTACCTGAGGTAGAAACCAGCCGTCGCGGCATTGAGCCCCATCTGGTCGGCGCGACGATTCTTCACGCGGTTGTCCGTAACGGGCGTCTGCGCTGGCCGGTGTCCGATGAGATCCATGCCCTGAGCGATAAACCCGTCCTTAGCGTGCAGCGCCGCGCGAAATACCTGCTGCTGGAGCTGCCCGACGGCTGGATCATTATCCACCTGGGGATGTCCGGGAGCCTGCGCGTTCTTACCGAAGAACTGCCTGCGGAAAAGCACGACCACGTGGATCTGGTGATGAGCAACGGCAAAGTGCTCCGTTACACCGATCCACGGCGCTTTGGCGCGTGGCTGTGGACGAAGGAGCTGGAAGGGCATAACGTGCTGGCGCATCTGGGCCCGGAGCCGCTCTCAGACGCGTTTAACGCGGAATACCTCAAGGCGAAGTGCGCGAAGAAGAAAAGCCCGATTAAGCCCTGGCTGATGGATAACAAGCTGGTGGTCGGCGTGGGGAATATCTACGCCAGCGAATCGCTGTTTGCGGCCGGGATCCACCCCGATCGGCTGGCCTCGTCGCTGTCGGCGCAGGAGTGCGAGCTGCTGGTCCGGGTGATTAAAGCCGTATTGCTGCGCTCAATTGAGCAGGGGGGGACAACGCTGAAGGACTTCCTGCAAAGTGACGGCAAGCCGGGCTATTTTGCCCAGGAGCTGCAGGTGTATGGCCGTAAGGGCGAACCGTGCAGAGTCTGCGGCACACCCATTATTGCCACGAAACACGCCCAGCGCGCCACGTTCTACTGCCGTCAGTGCCAGAAATAGGGCTACTTGAGCTTTTCCATCAACGCCTGGTGGACGTTAACCGGCAGGAAATGGGTAACGTCCCCGTGATGTCGCGCCACCTCTTTTACCAGCGTGGACGAGATAAACGACCACTCTTTGGAGGGCATCAGGAACACGCTCTCCAGCTCCGGCATCAGGTGGCGGTTCATGTGCGCCAGCTGCATCTCATATTCGAAGTCTGCCACCGCGCGTAAACCGCGGATCAGAATGTTCGCCTGCTGGGCCCGGGCGAAGTTCGCCATCAGGTCGCTGAATCCGACAACCTCAACATTCGGCAGGTGCGAAATGGCATCGGTGGCGAGCTGCACGCGCTCGTGGAGGTCAAACATCGGCTTTTTGCTGGGGCTGGCGGCAATGGCCAGGATCACCTTGTCAAACATGCACGCCGCACGGGTGATGATATCAAGATGACCGTTGGTGATCGGATCGAAGGTACCCGGATAAATCGCTTTTGTGCTCATGGCTCACGTTTTCTCTGAGTAGCCGCGGCAGAGCGCCCACAGCTCGGTGTATTTGTTGAAAGTATACTGGGCATTGACTACCGCAAGTAACCAGCCCTGCTTACCGTCCAGCACGCCACCACGCAGCAGCAGCGTTTTCAGGAACGCGCCCAGCGTGTGGGTGAAGATTCCGGTCAGCGAGGCCTTCTTGCCGCGCTGGTAACGCTCCTGCGCCCATGCGGTGGCATAGTTGAGCTGTTTGCGCTGGAAGCTTGCGAAATCGCGGCAGGTCAGGTGCAGCAAATCGCCCGTCAGGGGGATGATCTGGGCGTTGTCGCAGGCCAGAGATTCATGCACCAGATTGTCGTTGTACTGATACCGCTCGCGCTCGTAGAGGCGCGTCACGCGGTCAGGATACCAGCCGCTGTGGCGCATAAAACGGCCAAGGAAGTAGTTGCGGCGGGCAATGCTGTATACAGCACCAGGTTGAGGTGAGGAAAGCACCGCCTGAATGGCCTGCTGAAGTTCTGGCGTAATACGTTCGTCAGTATCGAGCATCAGGACATAATCTCCGGTGGCAAACCCCTGCGCGCGCTGGCGCTGGAGGCCATAGCCTTGCCAGTCAGTATCGATAAAGACTTTTGCGCCCGCTGCCCGGGCAACGTCCACCGTGTTGTCCGTACTTCCGGAATCAAGAATGACTGTCTCGTCAGCCCAGGCAACCGACGCCAGGCAGTCCGGAAGCAGGTCGGCGGCGTTTTTGGCGATCATCACGACCGACAGACGCGTTGACATCAGTGGCTCCGCTGGGGCAGGTAAGGTTGCAGAAGTTGCAGCAGACGGGTCAGGGCACCCTGGTTCTGGTGCAGCACTTCGACCGCATGTCGCCCGTACCACAGGCGATAATCTTCGTCAGTCAGAAGGGTTGAGACCTCTTTGACTACCGAATCCGCATCGGTCACGGTAATTAAACCATCGGCCTGCTGTAATTTCGCGCAGATATCTTTGAAGTTAAATGTGTGCGGCCCCATCAGCACCGGAATCGCGTGGGCTGCTGGCTCGAGCGGGTTATGGCCTCCGCGTTCCACCAGGCTTCCGCCGACAAACGCGAGGTCAGCAATGCCGTAGAGCAGCATCAGTTCGCCCATCGTATCGCCAATCACCACCTGGGTGCTGCCAGACGGGATCTCCCCGCTGCTGCGCAGCGTGAAGCTGAAACCGCCTTTTTGCACCATTTCACGGGCATCTTTAAAACGTTCCGGATGGCGGGGCACGAGGATTAGCAGTAAATCAGGGAAGCTTTCCAGCAGCTTGCGGTGCGCCTGCAGGATGATCTCTTCTTCACCGTCATGGGTACTGGTCGCAATCCAGACCTGACGACGCGGGGCCCACTGGCGGCGAAGCGTGATGGCGCGGGCGGCGAGTTCAGGGGTAACCGAAATATCAAATTTCAGGCTGCCCGTCACCGCAAGCTGGTTGCGTTTGAGGCCCAGAGAGATAAAGCGTGCCGCATCTTCTTCATTCTGCGCGGCAATCAGGGTGATCTTGCTCAGCAGGCGGCGCATAAATTTACCCAGCTTGCCGTAACCTTTCGCCGAGCGCTCTGACAGCCGCGCGTTGGCAATCACCAGCGGAATTTTACGGGCATGCAGGGCGGAAATCATGTTCGGCCACAGTTCGGTTTCCATCACAATCACCAGCTTCGGGCGAACGGTATTCAGGAAACGATTCATGGCGCAGGGGAGATCGTAAGGGAGATAGACGTGATGAACGTCTTTGCCGAAAGCGGATAACGCGCGCTCCGAGCCGGTTGGCGTCATCGTCGTGACGGTGATCGGCAGCGACGGGTAGCGGTGACGCAGGGCGCGAACCAGCGGGATCGCCGCCAGCGTTTCACCCACAGAAACGGAATGCAGCAAAATACCGTCCGGTGCGACTTTATTGCGGCAGAAGCCATAGCGTTCAGCCCAGCGTTTACGATACGCAGGCGCTTTCCGGCTACGAAGCAACAGTCTCAGCCACACCAGTGGCTGAATAATGTAGAGCAGGGCGGTATACAACAATTCCAAGCGATTATCCGTTTTTTTAGTTTCGGCGGGCAAATTCTAAGCATTTAAGCCAGGTAAAGCTATCTCTTATGCCAGATACCGTTTCAGACGGAAATAACGGCGTCCCAGGCGCCAGTGCTGGCGCAGCCCACGGGCGTTTTTCCAGATTAGCGACCAGATCCCGCGGTCAAACAGCTCGCGGATGATTTCACGCTTTTTGCTCTGATCGCCGATGTTGTTAATGGCGTGAAGAATGCCCAGACCCTCTTTGGCAATCTGCCACTGGCAGGCCGGCACATGGCGCACCGCATCCGGGTAACGCTGGTTGATTGCATCCAGCATTTCGAGGATTTTCATGTAGTGGCGGGCGTTGCGCATTCGCGTGTCGTCCGTTCCCGGCGTGTGCGACACCGAGGCCGAGTGGATCAGGTAATCGTAAAAGGTTTCGTCGGTGTACTGCACGCGTTTGGCGGTCAGCAGCACTTCAGTGGTCCAGGTGATATCCTGGTGGCGCAGACCGTGTTCAAAGGTGAAGCCCTGCTCCTTGATGAAAGCATGACGGTAGATATTGAGCCAGGTCACGTGCAGGAACTTTCGTGATGAAAGCGCGCGCTGAAGCCAGGTTGGGCCGTCCAGCACGTCGGTGGACTGCAGCTTGTCGGACGGGAAGATCTTTTTCGACGGGCGTCCGTCGTCGTAGATATAGGTACCGTTGCAGGTCGCGACATCAAGATCGTTCTTTTTGGCCATCTCAAGCAGGCGCGGGTACATGCCCGGATAAATCACGTCGTCGATGTCCGGGAAGGCGACGTATTCGCCCGTTGCCACCGCCAGGCCGGTATTACGCGCGGCCGACACGCCCTGATTGGCCTGATCGATAACTTTGTAGAAGGGGAATTCGCTGGCGTACTGCGCAATGATGGTGGAGGAGCTGTCGCTTGACCCGTCGTTCACAACGACCAGTTCCAGACTGTCCAAATGTTGAGCTTTAATGCTGTCGAAAAATGCATTGAGGAATTTTTCACCGTTATAAACGGCGACCACGAGGCTCAATAAAGGTTTGTCGGACATGCTTTCTCCGTTGTGTTCAGGGCAGGCCACCCATTATGGTGGTACCATTCGCGCTGTATTATATCTGGTGGATACTAAAAACATATGCCTGGAGGGACAAAGATCGTTTCAGGTGGAAAATTAGCGTCACGCGGGCGAGATTTTTAACAGGAAATATATGCATATTGTTCACACTGAAGCAGACGGCGGCAAAGGCGGGCAGCCTCTGCGCATTATCAACGAATCGCTTGGGATGATTCAGCGTGGCCATCAGGTGACTCTCCTTTGTCCGGAAACTGCGCCGCTCCACGCGCTGGCACGCAATGCCGGTCTGACGGTAGTCACGATGCCGTTGAAGCGTAAGAACCTTAAAAACCTGCAGGTGCTGCGTCGCTGGATGAAGGATAACCGTCACTCGATTGACGTCATCAACAGCCATAACTCTGCCGATACCTGGCTGGTGGCGCTGGCGAATCTGACGCTGTCCAACCCTGTACCACTGGTGAGAACCCGTCATGCGTCCGGCGTACCGCGCAACAACTGGACGACCCGCTGGCTCTTCCGCACGGCCTGCGCGCATATCGTGACCACCGGCGAGGCGCTGCGCCATCAGGTGGCAAATATTGGCGTGCCGATGTCTCAGAGTACGTCGGTGCCAAGCGGTGTCGATACGCAGCGTTTCCATCCGGGAGATAAGCACCAGGCCCGGGTTCATTGTGGTTTGTCGCAGGACGATTTCTGGCTGGGCGTGGTATCGCATTTACGCCCGAACAAAGGCCATAGCGTACTGCTGCGCGCCCTGGCGAAAATTGACAGTCCACACATCAAGCTGGCGATTGTCGGCGAAGGTCCGCACAAAGCGACGCTGGAACAGGAAATCACCGCCCTGGGGTTACAGCAGCGCGTGGTCATGGCGGGACATCAATCCGATCCGGAACGCTGGTTCCCGGCCTTTGATATTGCGCTCAGCCCTTCGCACGATATGGAAGGTGTGCCGCAGGGCGTGCTGCAATCGTTAGCCACCCGTATTGCCACCATTGCGACGGATGCGGGTGGAACGGGAGATGCGGTGATTAACGGGCAGACGGGAGTGCTGGTCGCGCAGCGCGACGAAAACGCGCTGCACGATGCCATAATGAAACTCTATGACGACTCAGCCCTTCGCGAGACGCTCGCGCAACAGGGATATGACTACCTGAGCACGCACTTTACCCGCGAATGTATGCTGGACGCGATGGAGAAAGTCTTCTCCGATGCCGCTCAGCGCAGCAAATCGCGATAAAGCGCCTGTAGCTCTTTCGCCATTCTGTCCAGGGTGAAGGGCTCGGCGGTTGCACGCGCAGCGGCGGAGTAATCGACACCCTGTTCACGGCCTTTCAGCCACAGCGAGATGGCCTGCTGGTAGCCTTCGCTGTCCAGCGCATCGCGCACCCAGCCGTTTTGACCCTCGGTTATCCACTCCGCCGCGCCGCAGCCGTGGCTGGTAAGCAGCGGCAAACCACAGGCCAGCGCTTCCACGCAGACGTTCGGGAAGGGATCGTAGAGCGTCGGCAGGATAAGGGCATCCGCCGTGCCATAGACTTCACGCACGTTGGCAACGGGGCCCAGGAACTTCACTCGTGAGGAAATCCCCAGCGCCTGCGCCAGCTTTTCGAACTTCCGCGCATGTTTATCGCGGCCGGCAATCAGCAGCCAGACGTCAGGATGCGCCACAATGGCGCGCAGCGCGGTGGCGACGCCTTTGCGGCTGAAGCCTGACCCAACATACGCCAGCACCGGTGCGTCAGGAGGAATACCCAGGGCATCACGCTGCGAAAGGGCGCGGACCTCAGGGCTAAACTGAACGGTGTCCACGCCGTTGTAGATCACCGTCAGCCTGTCGTCCGGCAGCCCGAAGCGACGCACGATATCATCGCGCACCATCTTCGAATTACAGATCACCTTGCGCAGCTGCGGATGGGTAAACATCTGCGCCTCGGCCTGCAGAATGTAGCGGTGATAGCGGCTCAGAGATTGCGCCCAGCGCGCCAGCGGCGACAGAATGCGGCCATATTGCTCAAGCCAGGTGGCGTGAACACCGTCGCCCGCCCGGAAGATGGTGGCTCCCGGTATGCGTTCGTGGCTTTGCACAATATCAAACTGCGCAAAATGCGCGGCGGCTTCGAGGGCAAAACCGGATTCACGCGCGATGCGATTGCGAAACGGCGGATTGACCGTCAGCGTTTTCCAGCCTGCGGCATCCTCCCACTGGCGAGCAATCAGCGTGACATCAAGGGAGGTATCCTGCGCCAGCACGTTTAGCGCACGTGAGACAAAACGCTCTGCGCCACCGTTGGGGTTGTAGGTCTGTCGGACAATAGCCAGCTTCATGCAGGTGTTTCCGTTTCCAGAAGCATCGTATCAATGGCGCTCAGCACCTGCTGCGGGGTGATGGCCGTGATGCAGTCAGAGACACCGCTGTCTCCGCAGCCCGCTTTGCCGCACGGCTGGCAGGTAAACCCGGCCACAATCACACGATAATTTACCCCCCACGGCGCCCATTTGATGGCGCCGGTAGGGCCAAAGATGGCGACGGTTGGCGTACCGACGGCGCTCGCAAGATGCATTGGCATGGAATCCACGCCGAAGTACACCCGGGCGTGCTTCATGAGCGCTCCCAGCTCTTTCAGGTTCAGCTGACCGCTTAAATCAAAGACCGGCTGGGTGAGGGCTGCGCGCAGCGCGTCCATATAGGCCTTCTCTTCTTTTGACGGTGCGGCGGAGAGGACGATCGGCAGGCCGCGCGCCGCCAGGTTATCAATGGTCGCTGCCAGCTTTTTGATATCCCAGGCCTTAAACATCCAGCGCGAGGTCGGGTGAACCAGAATGTAGGATTTACTCGTGAGCCCAAACCCGGCCAGTTTTTCGGCCACAGAGGCTTCTGCCGCGTCACCGGGCACAAAAAGCGTATGTTTGTCTTCATCGGACTGCGGATGAATGCCGATCCGGCGCAGGGCATCCAGATTAACCTCCACCATATGACGGCTGTTGTCCTGAATCGCCGGATAGAGCGTGGTGAACGATTTCACCCAGCGGCGACGCGCCAGGCCCCCGCGCTTATCCGGCTTAAAGCCGACGGAGACGCGCGGTTTCATGCGACGCGCCAGACGCGCGCCGTGCCAGTGTTCGGTCAGGTTAATCAGCACGTCATACTGACGGCCTTTCAGGGTGTTCAGCAGGGCGCGGTAGAGGCGGAATTGTTCAAACCAGCCCTTCTTGCGCCAGTTGCGCCCAATAGTGTGCACCTGGTCGATATGCGGGTGGCTGGTCAGCATCGCCTGGGTATCGTCATAAACCAGCGCATCGACTTCCACGTTCGGCCAGTTCTTTTTCAGCACGGTAAAAACCGGCGAGGTAAGCAAAACGTCACCGTGGTGACGAAGCTTAATAATCAGCACGCGCTTTGGCGGGCGCTCCGCTGAGAAAAAATCAGACATAGGCTCTCTCTGCTGCCAGCAAAGGCTCTAATTGCGCAAATACCGCAGCGGCGCTGAGATCGCTCAGCTGCGATGAGTGTTCCGGGCGGCAGATATATTGATTTTTTCCATAGCCGCCGATCAGGCCCGGGTCCGTTGGGCCGTAAAGCGTAATATTAGGTCGATCCAGCGCCGCCGTCAGGTGGCTGAGACCGGTATCCACGGAGACCACAGCCGTCGCGCCTGCCAGCGCCTGAGCGACGCCATCCAGCTTCATGCGCGGCAGAACGTCCACATAATCAAATCCTGCCGCCAGGCGTTTGGCGCGCGCTTCTTCATGGGGAGCGCCCCACGGGAGTTTGATACGCAGTCCCGCACTTGCCAGCAGGCCGATCAGTTCGCGCCAGTGCGCTTCCGGCCAGTGCTTGTCGTCGCGGGTCGTTGCATGAAGGAAAATCAGGTAGGGTGCGTCTGTTTGTTGCGAACCGTGCAAAAAATGCTGCGAAATGGCGTAATCGCCCTGCGTTTCCGGCTTTGCATAGCCAAGACTCTTTGCAAACAGCTCTCGGGTACGTTCCACCGCGTGCTGCTGCTTCGCGATGTGATGGCGGCGGTTATAAAACAGGCTCGCCAGCGGTTCGCGGGCGGTTTGCCAGTCCATGCCGTGCTTTACGCCGCGCGCCAGTCGCGTCACCAGCGCGGCGCTTTTGACCAGCCCCTGTGCGTCGATGATGGCATCATAACGCTGCGCCTGTACCGCCTCGCGGAAGGTTTTGCGTTCGGCTTTAATCGGAGCAGAGAACCACGCTTTCCGCCAGCGGCGAATCGCCACCGGGATCACGCGGTCAACCGCTTCATGCCAGGTGGGGATCTGCGCGAAGCCCTCTTCCACCACCCAGTCAAAACGAATGCCCGGTACGGCCTGCATGGCGTCCGTCAGTGACGGCAGCGTGTGCAGAACATCGCCCATCGACGAGGTTTTAACGATCAGTACCCGCATTCGTTATCCTTCTTCGCTCAACAGCAGTGCGTTAAGCTCTTCAAGAACGCGCTGCGGGGTAATGTCGATCAGACTCTGATGATAACCTTCAGCGGCATCGCCTTTGCGCACCTTGTGGTAGCCGGTGATCAGGCGAATAACGCGCGCTTTATGGGAAAGCGGAGGCGTAAAGTCCGGGCTGCTTGGCCCATACAGTGCCACCAGCGGACGGTTGAGCGCAGCGGCGACGTGCATCAGGCCTGAATCGTTGGTAACCACAGCGTGGCAGGCAGCAATCAGGATAACCGCCTGCTCAAGCTGCGTTTCTCCCGCCAGGTTGCGGCACCAGGCCTGCTGTTCATTACTGAGCGTCGCGAGAATTTCGTTGCCCGCCTCGTGGTCTTTTGCCGAACCGAACAGGACAATCTGGTAGCCTTCGTCGATCAGCTGTTTCGCCAGCTCTGCATAGTGGTAGTGCGGCCAGCGTTTTGCCGGGCCGAACTCGGCGCCAGGGCAGAAGCCAATCATCGGACGTTCAGCCGAAAGGCCAAACGCGCTGCAGGTCTGGGATTTTTCACCGTCGTTAACCTGAAGCTGGGGCCAGAGCAGCGGCTGCGGCAGGTCTTTCGCGCTGCGCATCACGCCTTTGTCATAGGCCAGCGCCACGTAGCGCTCCACCATTAATGGCCAGGCCGCTTTATCCAGCACGCGCGCATCGTTCAGCAGGCCGTAGCGCATTTCGCCGCGCCAGCCGGTGCGATGCGGAATGCCCGCAAAGAAGGGCACCAGGGCAGATTTAAAGGAGTTGGGCAGAACATACGCGCGGTCATACCGCTTCTCGCGCAGGCTATGGCCGAGCTTGCGGCGTTCGCCAATTTCAAGCGCCCCGTGGCCGAGCGGCATCGGGATCGCTTCATTCACTTCCGGCATACGCGATAACAGCGGACGGCACCACGCGGGTGCCATCACGTCGATTATCGCCTGGGGATAGCGCGCCTTGAGCGTGCGATAGAGACTTTGCGACATCATCATGTCGCCCACCCATGACGGGCCGATCACCAGAATCTTCATACTTACGCGTCGCGGTTCAGCCAGGCCATATACTCCGTTACGCCTTCGGCAACGGTTTTGAACGGCTTGTCATAACCCGCTGCGCGCAGGTTAGTCAGGTCAGCCTGGGTGAACGCCTGATAGCGGCCTTTCAGCTTGTCCGGGAACGGAATGTACTCGATGCTGCCTTTTTTGTGGTACGCCAGCGTGGCGTCAGCCACCGCCTGGAAGGACTCTGCGCGGCCGGTACCCAGGTTGAAGATGCCGGACACGCCGTTTTCCCAGAACCACAGGTTTACGGCCGCCACGTCGCCCACGTAAACGAAGTCACGCTTAAAGCCGTCGCTGCCTTCGAAGAGTTTTGGGCTTTCACCGTTATTCAGCTGGGTGTTCAGGTGGAACGCCACGCTCGCCATGCTGCCTTTGTGGCCTTCGCGCGGTCCGTAGACGTTGAAGTAGCGGAAGCCGACGATCTGCGAGTTCGCTTCTGGCAGAACCTGACGCACATATTCGTCGAACAGGAATTTGGAGTAGCCGTAGACGTTCAGCGGCTGCTCATATTCGCGGGACTCGATGAAGTCCGAGGTGCGGCCGCCATAGGTTGCAGCGGAGGAGGCGTACAGGAACGGAATTTCACGCTCCAGGCAGTAGTGCAGGATCTCTTTGGAGTACTGATAGTTGTTGTCCATCATGTACTTGCCGTCCCACTCGGTGGTGGAAGAACACGCACCTTCGTGGAAGATGGCTTCGATCTCGCCGAACTCTTCGCCCGCCATAATCTGGATAAGGAAGTCTTCTTTATCCATGTAGTCAGCGATGTTCAGATCCACCAGGTTAACGAACTTGGTGCCGTCTTTCAGGTTGTCAACCACCAGGATGTCGGTGATGCCTTTGTCATTGAGAGCCTTAACAATATTGCTGCCGATAAAGCCTGCGCCGCCGGTAACGATGATCATAACTGTAACCTTTGAAGTGTGGAGCCCGGGGACAATCCCGGACGCTAATGTTTCTATCATATCATTAGTATGGCTGCCCTTCAGCCATTCACCGACATAGCGCAAGGGTACACGTGATTTATGCTGCAAAAACGACAAGAGATGACGTGTCATCTCGTCATGAACTATAGGTTTGGGTAATATGTCCCGAAATTTGCCGAGTCTGGAGAATTGCAATGCGTGGTGATTTTTACAAACAGTTAAACAGCGACCTCGAGACCGCACGTGCGGAAGGGTTGTTCAAGGAAGAGCGTATTATCACGTCTGCCCAGCAGGCGGACATCACCGTTGCCGACGGCAGCCATGTGATCAACTTTTGTGCGAACAACTACTTAGGTCTTGCGAATCACCCTGAGCTGATTGCCGCGGCAAAAAACGGCATGGATACCCACGGTTTTGGTATGGCCTCCGTACGCTTTATCTGCGGTACCCAGAACAGCCACAAGCAGCTTGAGCAAAAGCTGGCAACCTTCCTCGGAATGGAAGATGCGATTCTGTACTCCTCCTGCTTTGACGCCAACGGCGGCCTGTTTGAGACCCTGCTCGGCGCAGAAGATGCCATTATCTCCGACGCCCTGAACCACGCCTCCATCATCGACGGCGTGCGCCTGTGCAAAGCGAAGCGTTTTCGCTACGCCAACAACGACATGGTTGAGCTGGAAGCGCGCCTGAAAGAGGCCCGTGAAGCGGGCGCTCGCCATGTGCTGATCGCCACCGACGGCGTGTTCTCCATGGACGGCGTGATCGCCAACCTGAAGGGCGTGTGTGACCTGGCGGATAAATACGACGCGCTGGTGATGGTCGATGACTCTCACGCGGTCGGTTTTGTCGGCGAAAATGGTCGCGGCTCCCACGAATACTGCGACGTAATGGGTCGCGTGGACATCATCACCGGCACGCTGGGCAAAGCGCTCGGCGGCGCATCCGGCGGCTATACCGCTGCGCGTAAAGAGGTGGTGGAGTGGCTGCGCCAGCGCTCGCGTCCGTATCTGTTCTCCAACTCCCTGGCACCGGCGATTGTTGCCGCCTCCATCAAAGTGCTGGAGATGGTGGAGTCCGGCGCTGAACTGCGCGACCGCCTGTGGTCCAACGCGCGTCTGTTCCGTGAAAAAATGAGCGCAGCAGGGTTCACCCTTGCCGGTGCTGACCACGCGATCATTCCGGTGATGCTGGGTGATGCGGTCGTGGCGCAGAACTTTGCCCGCGAACTGCAGAAAGAAGGGATTTACGTCACCGGGTTCTTCTTCCCGGTGGTGCCAAAAGGTCAGGCGCGTATCCGCACCCAGATGTCTGCGGCGCATACGCCTGAACAAATTGAACGTGCGGTGGAAGCCTTTACCCGCATCGGTAAACAGCTGGGCGTCATTGCCTGAGGACGTGTGATGAAAGCGTTATCCAAACTGAAAGCGGAAGAAGGGATTTGGATGACCGACGTGCCGGAACCGGAAGTCGGTCATAACGATCTGCTGATCAAAATTCGTAAAACGGCTATCTGCGGTACTGACGTTCACATCTACAACTGGGACCAGTGGTCGCAGAAAACCATTCCTGTACCGATGGTTGTCGGTCACGAATATGTCGGTGAAGTGGTGGGTATCGGCCAGGAAGTGAAAGGCTTCAAAATCGGCGACCGCGTCTCCGGTGAAGGTCACATTACCTGCGGCCACTGCCGTAACTGCCGCGGCGGGCGTACGCACCTGTGCCGCAATACCATCGGCGTGGGCGTGAACCGTCCGGGCTGCTTCGCGGAATACCTGGTGATCCCGGCCTTTAACGCCTTCAAAATCCCGGACAATATTTCTGACGATCTGGCCTCCATCTTCGATCCGTTCGGCAACGCCGTGCACACGGCGCTCTCCTTCGATCTGGTCGGTGAAGACGTGCTGGTCTCCGGCGCGGGCCCCATCGGCATTATGGCGGCAGCCGTGGCGAAGCATGTAGGTGCGCGCAACGTCGTGATCACCGACGTGAACGAATACCGCCTGTCGCTGGCGCGCAAAATGGGCGTCACCCGCGCGGTGGATGTCTCGAAAGAGAGCCTGACCGACGTGATGGAGGAGCTGGGCATGACCGAGGGCTTTGACGTGGGTCTGGAGATGTCCGGTGCGCCACCGGCGTTCCGCACCATGCTCGACACCATGAACCACGGTGGCCGTATCGCGATGCTGGGTATCCCGCCGTCAGA
Organism: Enterobacter sp. CFEC122; assembly: GCF_052983755.1. NCBI lineage: Bacteria > Pseudomonadati > Pseudomonadota > Gammaproteobacteria > Enterobacterales > Enterobacteriaceae > Enterobacter > Enterobacter sp. CFEC122. Next base: position 34,553 of record NZ_JBRIQR010000029.1, read on the forward strand.
TATGTCCATCGACTGGAACAAAGTGATCTTCAAGGGGCTGTTCATCAAGGGCATCTATGGTCGTGAGATGTTTGAGACCTGGTACAAGATGGCGGCGTTGATTCAGTCCGGTCTGGATCTGTCCCCGATTATTACTCACCGTTTCTCCATCGATGAGTTCCAGCAGGGCTTCGACGCGATGCGTTCCGGCCAGTCAGGGAAAGTGATTCTGAGCTGGGATTAAATCTGCCTGCTGGCACCACTTTTTCGGGTGCCAGCGCTCTTTCTTAGCGGTTTGACTTTCCAGAGGTTACTTGTTAACTTTTGGCGAAATTTTCTCCATTCCGTCTTCTCCACACGTTCATTCAAGTAGTTAAAATGATTGCGTCAGGAAAGATTCTGCCAGGCTAATTAGGTCATTATGTCCACACTATTTCCACAGAAGTTGGTTGAGACACCTTCGCGATTTACCGCTTTCTTAACTTTCTTTATTTCCCTGCTAATAGTCATTGGCGTTAATATTATACATGCTAAATATAATGCGGTAATTAACCGTACGCTGGTTTTCGCACTGATATTGCTGTCTTTAAAATGTATAAACAATAAAATATTCAGAAATGTACTTGCGATTATTTTATTAATTCCAGTCGCGGCAGACATCACTTTACAGTTATATGCCTGGAGTAATTTCAATTCTGCGTTTAGCTATGGGTTTGCGCTAAGCGTACTTAATACGACACCGGGTGAAGCAAGTTCGATGCTCGGTTTGTACTGGCGCGATTGCCTGATTTTTATCGCCCTCTCGGCGTTTTTCATTTTTACCGCCAATACCGGGAAATGGCCTGTCGCGCCGCGTTTTCGTCGCTGGCCCGCCATTGCGCTTGCCGTCACGCTGCTGAGTTTTTATGGTCAGGCCTTGCAGCATCAACTCAGGAAAAGCAGCGTAGAAAGCCTGGCGCAGCGCGTGGTTCAGGCAACACCTGTCAGCACGTCTAAAGTCTTTATGCAGGCCATCGAAGATAATGCCGTGGTGGCCAATATCGGTAATAACATTCCTGATTATAAAATCACGCTATCCGATACTGGCATCGAAAACTATGTATTGATTATTGGTGAGTCTGAGCGCACGGCAAATATGGGTATCTATGGTTATCCTCGAGATACGACACCGGAGCTGGAGAAGCAAAAATCGCAGCTATTATTGTTCCGTAATGCTGTAACGCCTGCTCCGGTCACGATTATGGCGGTTCCGCTGGCGTTGACCGCCGATACTGTGAATGCACGAGATCCTCGTAAGTATGGCGATAACGTCATCAATATCGCTAACAAAGCGGGATATGATACGTACTGGTTTAGTCGTCAGGGTAAAGGAGGGGCGCATAATAACGTCATTACCGGAATTGCCCTGAACACGAAACAGCATGAGTGGATTGACGGGGGCTACGACGAAGACCTTCTGCCGCTGTTGCGGAATGCGTTAAAAACGCCGGGCAAGAAACTGATTGTTCTGCATTTGTACGGAAGTCACGAACCTTCCTGTCGACGCTTCCCTGCCAGCCAGGCGGTGCTGCAGGGTGATAATGAAGCTGATGATTGTTATGACAATTCGGTGCGATACACAGACACAGTGATGGGCAACGTTTTTAGCCTGCTGGAGAACTCGCGCTCATCCGTCATGTATTTCTCCGATCATGGCTTGATTCGCGATCCGAAACGTGCTGTAGCTTACTCGCACGGGAACGTTAATCCTCCACGCGAGGCGTTGCAGATCCCCGTGTTTATCTGGTACGGAAATCAGGTGGATTCTAGCAAGCAATACACCGGAGATTACAATACCGTGTGGTCAGCTGATGATATTAATACGCTGGCAGAGCTGTGGCTTGGAATCCATCGCCAGGGGGAGACTGTTCAGTCGGTACAGTCCTGGCTCGCTGGTTATAATAAGGACGTTACTGTGCTGGACACGACCGGGAAGTCCTATGACTGGCGTAATATTCGTTAACACAGGTGCGATAAACTTGCCTTTAGCAGCGTGCTAGTCTGCTTTGCCTTTATAGTAAATGGAATGATGATGATTAATGTAGAACGAGATAAGGTCCAGTTTGTATTGCTGCAGCTACTCTTCGGACTGTGTGCTTTAGCTTTTGGTTGCGTCGTTGTTTCACCTAACTTATCCGCCAAAATTTTGGGCCTGGCGGGTGTGACAGCATTCGTTATTTTCTTATTGGATATTAAAAACTTCAGAAAGAACGATGCATTCTGGCTTTGTCTGGTCCTGCTGGCTATTGGAATTTGCGATTTGGCCTGGTACCGGATGTATAAGGTTGACAGTGAGGCGATCAACTCGTATCGCGCCTATCTGGAAGTCGGGAAAATCTGCCTTTTCGGGGCATTCTCCATCTTCATGCTTGTGAGCAGAGAGCAATTCAAAATCGGCAGCAATAAAATCCATATGTTGCTGGTCATCACGCTGCAGGTGATGATTATTGTCTATGCAGGATACCAAAATATTTTTCTTGGTAACCAAAGGGTTACGTTTTCTCTTGCCGGTGGGGCGGATGCGACAGGGGCCGCTTATACCATTTCATTTATTTCGTTCTACACGATTCTGGTGCTTCAGCACAGTTTAAGTAGATGGAAAGAGTTGTTTGTACTCGGGCATTTTTTTATCACTTTCCTGGTACTGGTGGCGACAGAAACTCGAGCAGCCATTCTGACCTATCCGATTATTTTCTTCGCATTGCTGGTAGTGAAGTTCTACAAGGAAAAGCATATCCCATGGAAGGGAGTTGTGGTTTTCCTGATCGCGTTGCTGGCTGGTGCATTTATGATGAAAGACAGCCTGATAAAGCGTTATAACGACTTTAACAATGACATTGTTTCCTATGATAAAGCGAACAGTGCCACTTCTGTTGGGGCTCGTTTTGCTATGTGGAAAACGGGATTAGCTGCGTCTAAAAATAATTATTTATGGCAGTCGACAGATGAGCGAAACGCAAAGATAATTGCCGAGGTTAATAAAGACCCAAGCTTGTCAGGCGCGCTGGATCACATCCGCGGTCATCTTCATAATGAAATCGTCGAAACGCTTTCAGTGAAAGGACCTTCAGGCGTTCTTCTTTATATTCTGTTTGTGATATCGCTTGGCTGGTATGCATTACGTAAACGTAAAAGTATTATACTTTTCGCGTTCCTGGTTTCGATTGTTATGTTCGGCGTAGGTGGTGTGATGTTCTATTCTAAAACAACCCCTGTTGCGTGGATGTTGACGCTGATAATGTCGATTGTTTTCCTGGAACAAAACAAACATCGTACTGTCATTAAGTAACCGTTTTGATTCTCCCTCGGGAAAAAGGTATTCTTCCGAGGGAGAAATACCTTTTACCAGACGAGTATCCCATGAACGAACTGATTTCAGTCATCATCACCACCTACAACAGAGAGGCGTTGCTGGAACGCGCAATTCGTTCAGTTATTGCTCAGACATATCCCGCAGTAGAATTGGTTATTGTTGATGACTGCTCCAATGAGAAAACCCCTCAACTTATCGAGCGTATGCGCGCTGAGTGTGAGGCGCGCTTTGTACATTTCGTCTACGAGCGTAACGAAAAGAACAGCGGTTCTAACTTCAGCCGTAACCGGGGCTATGCGCTTTCGCACGGCGTGTTTGTAACGGGGCTTGATGACGACGATTATTTCCTGCCAGAGCGTTTGAAGAAGCTCGCTGAGCGGTATGATGATAAGTATGCTTTCGTGACGGACACGCCCGCCAGGTTGGACAAAACCCACCGTACCTATCCGGAAACTGATGACAAACGAATCATTGAGCTGCAGGATATTCTGTGTGAAAACGTGGTTGGCAATCAGGTATTGACCACAAAAGAAAAACTGTTAGGCGTAGGCGGATTTTCCCCTGAAATTAAACAGCAGCAAGATCGCGATGTGTGGATTAAATTAATTCTGAAGTATGGTCCAGGAATCAAATACAGTTTCAGTACTGCGATGGTGGATGCTGAACACGGGAGCGATCGGATTACGTCGCAGGTTAAAAAATACAATGCGTATCGGAAACTCTATTTTAAATACCGTCGGCACATGTCTGAAGTGACCCGCAGTAATAATTTATTCCAACTTATGTCGTTTCGTGGCTTTACATCATCGCGCATGAATTTCTTATTACGCGGGCGTAAAAAAGACGCTAAATTAAAAATGAAACTGTTTCGCCGTACGCTAAAAGAGCTATTCTGAATTTAATTAGGTGAAATGATGAATCTCAATGCAACGAATAAGCTCATCAAGAAAACCCGGCGCTGGCACAACAAAACGGGTTTTTCTCTTTTTCAGCGTGCTGCTTGCCATTTTGAGCGGAAGAAAAAAGAAGCGATTTTTAGCATTATTGATGATCTCAAGGTTCAACCTGACGATTCGCACACAGCGGAACCGATGCAATCAAACATTATCTGGATCTGCTGGTTCCAGGGGCTGGATAACGCGCCTGAGTTAGTTAAACACTGTGTCGACTCTGTTTATAAACACTCAAATGGATATGAGATTATAATTATTACTGAAGATAATTTCTCGGATTATATCACACTACCTGATGTGATTATTGAGAAATATAATTCTGAATTGATCGGTAAAGCTCACTTCTCTGATTTATTACGTTGCTGTTTATTGTATGAATATGGCGGTGTATGGCTTGACTCTACCATATTTATGGCTCATGATTTACCTTCCTACCTTGCCAATTCCTCATTTTGTTCTTTGCGTTTCACTCCAGCAGATTGCTCTGGGAGTATTAGCAACGGTTTCTGGACAACTTATTTTTTGGTTTCCGAGAAAAATGGCTATTTAATCGGTAATGTAATGAATGTGCTTTTAGAATACTGGCAAAAGCATGATAAAATCATAGACTATTTTTTAATGGATTATATCTTTTCTTATTATTTTGAAAACGATAGCCACTCAAGAGAAATTATTTTATCTCAACCTGTGCTCGGTGAAAATCGTTTTTTACTAAAAAATAGTATGAATGAGCATTTCTCACTGGAAATACAAAAACAATTTATGGAAGACCCTATAGGCATATATAAATTGTCTTATAAAGGGTCTTACCGTACTTCAAACAACGGCCAGCCGACAATATATAGCCTGATCCTTGATGGCACTTTCGAACTAAAGTGAGAAAAAAGCCACCATGACGGTGGCTTATTATCGTCAGGCTTTCTTACCCCATCCCTGCCACTGCTGCTGGACGTATTTCACCAGCGTACTGTTACTGATGCTGTCTCCGATGACAGAGAAGAAGCGGGTCGCGTAGACCGGTTCTAGCGGCTGCTTCGGTACGCAGCGCTTCACGCCGCGGAACGGATTACGCGGCGCCGTCGGGGTGGGCTGCGCAGAATTCGGCGTAGAGCTATCCACCTGCGGCTCATTCAGCAGATCGCTCGGGCGCACCAGCGTGATATCGGAAGGTAAGGTCGGCAGCATTTGCTGCAGGACGCGGACGGTAGACGGGTGGGGGTGACCGATGGCAATGGCCGAACCATTGCGGCGGGCCAGCTGTACCGCGCGATTAAACTGCACGCGAATATCGGCTTCGTTCTGGGTATCATCCAGGAACACCTTGCGCTTAATCACCTTTACGCCCGTTCCCTGAGCGGCGCGCATTGCCTGGCTGTTGCCGATGGTCATGCTGTCGAGGAAGTAGAGGTTATAGCGCTCCAGCGCCTGCATCACTTTGAGCATCCCGTACAGGCTCGACGTCATCGCGCTGCCCATATGGTTGTTCAGCCCTACGGCATACGGCACCTTGTTGTAGGCGTCGCGGATGATGCGCTCGATCTCCTCGCTGCTCATATCCGGGCGCAGGGTATCTTTTTCCAGCGGCTGCTTGCTGAGCGGGGCCATAGGCAGGTGGATGAGAACCTGATGCCCGCTGCTGTGGGCTTTGGTCGCCATCTCACGCGCGTGGGGGGCATTCGGCAGGACGGCAACGGAGATGGCCGACGGCATCGCCAGCACCTGGTTTTCATAATGTGGGCGATAACCGAAGTCATCAATCACGATAGCGAGCTTACCGGCGTATACCGGTGCAGCCAGCGCCAGCGCGCTGACGACGGAGAAAACGATTCGACGAAATTGAAGCAAAACTTATCTTCCCAACCACGGCTGTGGATTGACCGCCTGACCCTGACGACGAATTTCGAAATAGAGTGACGGGCGGCCCTGACCGCCACTGCTGCCCACAAGGGCGATGGGTTGGCCAGCGCGCACCTGCGTGCCGACGCTGACCAGCGCGCTCTGGTTGTAGCCGTAAAGACTCATGTCGCCTTTACCGTGCTCGACCACTACCACAAGCCCGTAACCCTGCAGCCAGTCGGCCAGAATCACGCGGCCATCGGCGATGGCTTTCACTTCGCTACCTTCAGACGCACCGATAACGATCCCTTTCCAACGTAGCTCACCCTGCAGCTGTTCGCCATAGCGATGCAGAATTGAACCGCGAACGGGCCAGAAAGCCTGACCGCGAGGAGAGCCGAGGCCGCCGGTACGCGACATCAGGGAACGTTCGCTTTCGCTTGGCTTGTAGGTGGTCCCTTTGCGGGAGGCTTCCTGCTGCTTGTCGCGAACGGCCTGCGCCTCGCGAGCCTCTTTTTCGGCGCGCGCTTTCGCTGCGGCTTCAGCACGGGCGATGCTGTTGCGCAGTTTCGATTCGTTGGCGCGCATTTCGCTCAGCTGGCTCTGCCCTTCCTGAATCGAGGACTCGAGACCGGCCAGGGTTTTCTTACGCTCGTTGCGTGCCTGCTCAAGCTTTGCCTGCTGGGCCTGCTGATCGTAGAGCAGCGTCTGCTGCTGGCTCTGCTTCTCTTCCAGCTCGGCTTTTTGCGTGGAGACCTCTTCGCGCGTCTGCTTCAGCTGCGCGATCGTCTCCTGACGCGCCTGGTTCAGATAGCCAAAGTAGGCCTGCAGGCGCTGGCCGCGCTGGCTCTCTTCGCCGCTGAGGATCAGCTGGAGTCCGGTATGTTCACCCTGGCGGAATGCGGCATCAAGCTGTGCGGCAAGGTTGCGCTCCTGCGCATCGCGCTGGCGCTCCAGTTTGGCAATCGACGCGTTCATCTCGTCGATCTGCTTATTCAACTGGGCAAGGGTGTTTTGCGTTTCACGGAGTTTACGCGTGGCAGCGGAGATGGCCTCTTCCTGCTGCTTAAGCTGGGCGAGCAGGGCGGCGCGCTGTTGCTGCTGTTGGCGTACCGCACGCTCTTTGGCGGCGATATCGGCCTGAATGGATTTCAACTGGTCGCGGTCATCCGCGTGGGCGGATGCGGCGCACAGCAATACGCCAGCGCTGAGTGCGCTGGCGTAAAACAGAGGTCTGACTGATAACCTAAGCGGCTTCACGACCCATGTGATTGAAAAAATCGCCTTTCCCCTCATGGGGAGCGATTATTCCACGATGAACAGCGGCTTACCAGTCATCTCTTCAGGGATCGGCATCCCCATCAGCGACAACATGGTTGGCGCGATGTCAGAAAGCTTGCCGCCTTCTACGGCTTTCACTGATTTATCACCCACATAAATCAGCGGAACCGGCAGGTTGGTGTGGGCGGTGTGCGCCTGTCCGGTCGCCGGGTCGCGCATCTGTTCAGCGTTACCGTGATCCGCGGTGATCAGCAGCTGGCCGCCAACGGATTCAACCGCTTTCGCCACCTGCTCAACGCAGTGGTCCAGCGCTTCAACCGCTTTCACTGCCGCTTCCATCACCCCGGTATGACCGACCATGTCGCCGTTCGGGTAGTTACAGATGATGGTGTCGTATTTGCCGCTCTCGATGGCCGCAACCAATTTTTCAGTCAATTCTGCAGAGCTCATTTCTGGCTGCAGATCGTAGGTGGCGACTTTCGGGGAGTTGATCAGAATACGTTCTTCGCCTTTGAACGGCTCTTCAACGCCGCCGTTAAAGAAGAAGGTCACGTGCGCGTATTTTTCCGTTTCGGAGATACGCAGCTGCGTTTTGTCGTTCTTCGCCATCCACTCACCGAAGGTATTTGCCAGCGAGGCCGGTGGGTATGCGCACGGCGCTTTGATGTCTGCCGCGTATTCGGTCAGCTGGATGAAGTCGATGTTTACCACTTTCTTACGGGCAAAACCGTCGAAGTCGCTGTTGACGAACGCACGGGTGATTTCGCGCGCGCGGTCAGCGCGGAAGTTCATGAAGATCAGCGCGTCGCCGTCTTCCATGGCGGCATCGGCCTGGCCTTCAGCGCGAATCACGGACGCTTTTACGAATTCGTCGTTTTCATCGCGTGCATAAGCCGCTTCCAGCGCTTCAACGGCGGTCGCGAACTGGAATTCCCCTTTTGCCAGGGTCAGCAGGTCATAGGCCTGTTCAACGCGATCCCAGCGGTTGTCGCGGTCCATGGCGTAGTAACGACCAATGATGGAGGCCACGCGGCCTTTACCCAGCGCGGCGAATTTGTCTTCGAAGGCTTTCAGGGAGCCTTCCGCACTGCGTGGTGGCGTGTCGCGACCGTCCAGGAAGGCGTGCAGATAGATTTTTTCCGCACCGCGCTCAGCGGCCAGTTCAACCATTGCCATGATGTGATCTTCGTGGCTGTGAACGCCGCCAGCAGAGAGCAGACCCATGATGTGAACGGCCTTGCCAGCAGCAACGGCTTTATCAACCGCGCCACACAACGTTGGGTTGGAGAAGAAGGTGCGTTCTTTGATTTCAACGTCCAGACGCGTCAGGTCCTGATACACGATACGCCCGGCGCCCAGGTTAACGTGACCGACTTCGGAGTTGCCCATCTGGCGGTCCGGCAGGCCCACTTCCAGGCCAGACGCGTCAATCAGCGTATGCGGACGTTTTGCCCACAGGGCATCCATGACCGGGGTTTTGGCGTTGAAAATAGCGTTATCCTGGCTGTCTTCACGGTAGCCATAGCCATCCAGAATCACCAGTACCATAGGTTTTTTAGAAACCGACATTGCGACAACCTCATGCTCAAGAGTCAAAATTTGCGTAATTTTACTACAGCTGAATCGATCAAATAGCCGCAGAAGATCAAAGAAAGCGCAGGGGCAAGGTACTCGCCAGACCATTTTGAGGCATTTTTTTAGGTGGCATGCCGCAGAAAATGGATTAGGTTAGGGTCGCTGGCTGTATTTGCCAGAACGCACAGGTATACTCCTGTCCTGGTTTTTTTAATCACTAAGTCGGGAGTAGTTACCCTCCATGCAAGAAATTATGCAATTCGTTAGCCGCCATCCGGTTCTGAGCATCGCGTGGATTGGCCTGCTGGCTGCTGTGCTGTTCACCACATTTAAGAGCCTGACGTCTAAGATTAAGGTTATCACCCGTGGTGAAGCGACGCGTCTGATTAACAAAGAAGATGCTGTCGTGGTCGATCTGCGCCAGCGTGACGATTTCCGCAAAGGGCACATTGCAGGTGCGATTAACCTGCTGCCTGCTGAAATCAAAGCGAACAACGTGGGCGAGCTTGAGAAGCATAAAGCCCAGCCGATTATCGTTGTTGACGGTACCGGCATGCAGGCGCAGGAATCCGCCAGCCTGCTACATAAAGCAGGCTTCGAAAACGTATCTGTGCTGAAAGAAGGCATTTCCGGCTGGAGCGGGGAAAATCTTCCTTTGGTACGCGGTAAATAAGGAGTTCAGTCATGGCCCATATTGAGATCTACACCAAAGCGACGTGCCCGTTCTGCCACCGTGCGAAAGCGCTGCTGAACAGCAAAGGCGTCACGTTCCAGGAACTGCCGATTGACGGTGACGCGATTAAACGCGAAGAGATGATCCAACGTAGTGGTCGTACGACGGTTCCACAGATTTTTATTGATGCGCAGCACATTGGCGGCTGTGATGACTTGTATGCGCTCGATGCCCGTGGTGGACTCGATCCGCTGCTGAGCTAAGAGACTTTAGGACAATTAAAAAGGGTATTTCCATGTCAGAACAAAGCAATAATGAAATGATTTTCCAGATCCAGCGCATCTACACCAAAGATGTCTCTTTTGAAGCGCCAAATGCGCCGCACGTTTTCCAGAAAGACTGGCAGCCAGAGGTTAAACTTGATCTGGATACCGCATCAACCCAACTGGCTGATGACGTGTATGAAGTCGTACTGCGTGTGACCGTGACCGCTTCTCTGGGCGAAGAGACTGCTTTCCTGTGTGAAGTACAGCAGGGCGGTATCTTCTCCATCGGCGGTATCGAAGGCAACCAGATGGCGCATTGCCTGGGTGCGTACTGCCCGAACATTCTGTTCCCGTATGCACGTGAATGCATCACCAGCCTGGTTTCTCGCGGTACATTCCCGCAACTGAACCTTGCGCCAGTTAACTTTGATGCGCTGTTCATGAACTATCTGCAGCAGCAAGCTGGCGAAGGTGCTGAACAACATCAGGATGCCTGATGAGCACTGTTAATGCGTCAATGACTGTGATCGGTGCCGGCTCATACGGCACCGCTCTTGCCATCACGCTGGCAAGAAATGGTCACGATGTGGTCCTGTGGGGCCACGACCCAAAACATATCGCGACGCTACAGCGCGACCGCTGTAACGTGGCGTTTCTCCCGGACGTTCCGTTCCCTGACACCCTGCACCTTGAAAGCGACCTTGCGACCGCGCTGGCGGCCAGCCGCAACATTCTGATTGTGGTCCCGAGCCATGTCTTTGGCGACGTGCTGCGTCAGATTAAGCCGCTGATGCGCCCGGATGCGCGCGTTGTCTGGGCGACGAAAGGACTGGAAGCCGAAACCGGACGCCTGCTGCAGGACGTTGCCCGCGAAGCGCTGGGTGATGCGATCCCGCTGGCGGTCATCTCCGGCCCGACCTTTGCCAAAGAGCTGGCCGCTGGCCTGCCGACGGCGATTTCACTGGCCTCCACCGATCGGGCCTTCTCCGACGATCTCCAGCAGTTGCTGCACTGCGGCAAGAGCTTCCGCGTTTACAGCAACCCCGATTTTATCGGCGTGCAGCTGGGCGGCGCGGTGAAGAACGTGATTGCGATTGGCGCCGGGATGTCCGACGGCATTGGTTTTGGTGCCAACGCCCGTACGGCGCTGATCACCCGCGGTCTGACCGAGATGTCCCGCCTGGGCGAAGCGCTGGGTGCCGATCCGGCCACCTTTATGGGGATGGCTGGCCTGGGCGATCTGGTGCTGACCTGTACCGACAACCAGTCTCGTAACCGCCGCTTTGGCATGATGCTCGGACAGGGCAGCGATGTAAAAAGCGCGCAGGAGAAGATTGGCCAGGTGGTGGAAGGCTACCGCAATACCAAAGAAGTCCGCGAGTTGGCGCACCGTTTCGGTGTCGAAATGCCAATAACCGAGGAAATTTATCAGGTATTGTATTGCGGAAAAAATGCGCGCGAGGCAGCATTGACCTTATTAGGTCGTGCGCGCAAGGACGAGCGCAGCAGTAACTAGTCGGAACCGTTGTCACCTGAATGACCCAGCCAGCGCAGAACTGGCTGGTCATTAACTATCGTCTGGAGTAAGCAATGCCGTGTGAAGAACTGGATATCGTCTGGAATAACATTAAAGCCGAAGCCCGGGCGCTGGCCGACTGTGAGCCTATGCTGGCCAGTTTCTACCACGCAACGCTACTCAAGCACGAAAACCTCGGCAGCGCGCTGAGCTATATGCTCGCCAACAAGCTGGCGTCCTCGATCATGCCCGCGATTGCGATTCGTGAGGTGGTGGAAGAGGCTTACGCCGCTGACCCGGAAATGATCGCCTCTGCCGCCTGTGATATCCAGGCGGTGCGCACGCGTGACCCGGCGGTCGATAAATATTCTACGCCGCTGCTGTACCTGAAAGGCTTCCACGCCCTGCAGGCTTACCGCATCGGCCACTGGCTATGGAATGAAGGCCGCCGCGCGCTGGCGATCTTCCTGCAAAACCAGGTTTCCGTGACGTTTCAGGTTGATATTCATCCGGCGGCGAAGATTGGCCGCGGGATCATGCTCGACCACGCCACCGGGATCGTTGTCGGGGAAACGGCGGTGATTGAAGACGACGTCTCGATCCTGCAGTCGGTTACCCTGGGCGGTACCGGGAAAACCAGCGGCGATCGCCATCCGAAAATTCGTGAAGGGGTGATGATTGGCGCGGGTGCTAAAATCCTCGGCAATATCGAAGTCGGACGCGGCGCGAAGATCGGCGCAGGCTCCGTGGTGCTCCAGCCGGTGCCGCCGCACACCACCGCCGCTGGCGTACCGGCGCGCATCGTCGGTAAGCCAGACAGCGATAAGCCGTCCATGGATATGGATCAGCACTTCAACGGCATTCACCATACCTTCGAGTATGGTGACGGCATTTAACTTCTGAGAATGGCGCCCGGATATCCCAGCTGGCGCCATGCTTCATACACCACCACCGACACCGCGTTCGACAGGTTCATGCTGCGGCTGTCCGGCATCATCGGAATACGGATTTTCTGCTCAGCGGGCAGGGCATCCAGAATCGTGGCCGGCAGGCCGCGGGTTTCCGGGCCAAACATCAGATAGTCACCTGCCTGATAGCTTACGGCGCTGTGCGCTGGCGTGCCTTTAGTGGTCAGGGCGAACATGCGCTGCGGCTGCTCTGCTTCCAGAAACGCGGCGTAATCATGGTGACGAATAACGGCGGTAAATTCATGATAATCCAGCCCTGCGCGACGCAGGCGTTTGTCGTCCCACGTAAAGCCCATCGGCTCAATAATGTGCAGACGAAAACCGGTGTTGGCACACAGGCGGATAATATTGCCGGTATTCGGCGGAATTTCTGGTTCGAATAAAACGATGTTAAGCATGCTGCCCCCTTAATTGCGGGGGCAGAATAGCAGAAAAGAGAGGAACTACGCGACGCCGGGTTCCTGCGAGCGGCTGTACAGCATTTTGTAGACGATTGCCGCAGCGGCCACCAGAGCGGGCACGCTGAGGATCATTAAAATACTGTCTGCCTGCCACTGCATGGAAAGAAGCTGGGCGCTGGTCATGGTTCCCGCCACGCCGCCAAAGCGGCCGATGCCCTGCATCCAGGCGATGCCCGTCGCGCGGCACTCGGTAGGGTAAAAGGTGGCGGCCAGGGTCTGCATGCCCGACTGCGCACCGTTCATCGCGATCCCCATCAGGAAGATCAGCCCGCCAAACAGGGCGATATGGTTATGCTCAATGCCCAGTAACAGAATAAGGCCCATCGTCAGGACGAAACCACACGCAACCACCCTGTGCGCTTCCCAGCGGTCCATCATCCAGCCCGCGAGCAGGATCCCCGCGGTACCGCCGAAGGTGAACAGCGAAGTCAGCCATGCGGATTCCGCCAGGGCATAGCCCATCCCCTGCATCAGCGTCGGCATCCAGCTCAGCAGTACGTAATAAATCACCAGTCCCATAAAGTAGGTGATCCACAGCATCAGGGTGCCGGGTAGCCAGGGCATGGAAAACAGCTGCGACACGCTCCCTTTTTTAGACGCGACCTTCTCCTCCGCCAGGAAAAAGCCCGTGACGCCCTCCAGCGTGCTGCGCGAGAACCGGCTGGCGATACGGCGGATCTGCATGACATCTTTCCCGCGCTGCACCAGAAACTTCACCGACTCCGGTAAAAGCAGCGCCAGCAGCAGCGTTAAAATCAGCGGCGCAATTGCCCCGGTCAGCAGCACGCTTCGCCAGCCGTGGTGGGGAATCAGCCAGGACGAGATCGCGCCGCCGCCCGCCGCACCCAGAGGGAAGCCGCAGTACATGGTATTGATCGCCATCGCGCGACAGCGCTGGGGGGCAAACTCGGAGATCAGCGTAATGGCGTTCGGCATGGCGGCACCGAGCCCCAGGCCGGTCAGGAAGCGCCACAGCGTCAGGGTATTCAGGCTTTGCGCCCAGGCCGTCCCCAGGCTCGCGAGGCCGAAGAACAGGCAGGAGAAGACCAGCACGCGCTTGCGTCCCATCCGGTCCGATACCGGACCGGCAATCAGCGCGCCCAGCGACAGCCCCAGCAGCGCCGCGCTCAGCACCGGCCCCAGATCCTGCTTATGGATCCCCCATTCTGCCGACAGCGTGGGCGCGATGTAGCCCATCGCCGCCGTATCAAAGCCATCGATCGCCAGAACCAGAAAGCCCAGCACAATGAGCAGCCAGTGAAACCCTGAAAAGCGGCTAACGTCGATCACCTGCTGAATATCCACCTTACCTGAATAGGTCATACGCTCCCCTCTGATGTGATGTTGTTTTTGTGTTCTTGTCTTTGCTTGTCTATACAATTGCGGGCGACAGGTAGATGTCAAATTTTCTTATCCAATATGTTATCTGGATGTTATTTTTGGCGTAAAAAAGCGCCCGAGGGGGAGATCGGACGCGTGAGAAGAGGTGTTAACGAGGGGTAATTCAGGCCGCGTTTCCCTGAGCAAGCGGAGCCAGCGCTGCCGGTAATTTGCTTAACTCCTGAACCAGAGAATCCCTGCTGATTTCGCTAATCGTTTTTGCACCGGTCAGCGTCATCGCTACCTTCATCTCTTTTTCGATCAGGTTAAGCAGATTCGCCACGCCCGCCTGGCCCGCCGTCGCCAGGGCGTACAGATACGCGCGGCCCAGCAGCACGCTGTCGGCACCCAGCGCAATCATGCGCACCACGTCCAGCCCGTTGCGGATCCCGCTGTCGGCCAGGATGGCAATATCGCCTTTCACCGCATCGGCAATGGCCGGCAGGGCGCGGGCGGAAGAGAGCACGCCGTCGAGCTGGCGTCCGCCGTGGTTAGAGACCACAATCCCGTCTGCGCCAAAGCGGACCGCGTCGCGGGCATCTTCCGGATCGAGGATCCCCTTGATCACCATCGGGCCGTCCCAGAATTCGCGGATCCACTCCAGGTCTTTCCAGGAGATGGACGGATCGAAGTTGTTCGCCAGCCAGCCGATGTAATCCTCCAGCCCGGTGGGTTTACCCAGATACGCCGAGATATTCCCCAGATCGTGTGGACGACCGTTCAGGCCGACGTCCCACGCCCACTGTGGATGCGTTACCGCCTGCCAGTAGCGGCGGAGCGCCGCATTTGGGCCGCTCATGCCGGAGTGGGCATCGCGGTAGCGCGCGCCGGGGGTCGGCATATCAACGGTAAAGACCAGCGTGGAGCAGCCCGCCGCTTTGGCGCGCTCGAGCGCGTTACGCATAAAGCCGCGATCCCGCAGGACGTACAGCTGGAACCACATCGGGCGCTTGATGGTCGGGGCGACCTCTTCGATCGGACAAACCGAGACGGTAGAGAGGGTAAACGGAATGCCTTTGGCATCCGCCGCCGCGGCGGCCTGCACTTCACCACGGCGGGCGTACATGCCGCATAAGCCGACAGGCGCGAGCGCGACCGGCATGGAGAGCGTTTCGTTGAACAGTTTCGTCTCAAGGCTGAGGTCAGACATATTCTTCAGCACGCGCTGGCGCAGCGCCACCTCCGACAGGTCTTCCACGTTGCGGCGCAGGGTGTATTCGGCATACGCCCCTCCGTCAATGTAGTGGAACAGGAACGGGGGCAAAATGCGCTGCGCCGCGGCGCGATAGTCACTGGCTGCTGAAATAATCATCCTTTGTTCTCCCTGGAAATATCACTGTCGCCAGGCAGACGGGTAATACGCGCCTGTCGGGCCTGGTCTTCATCGAATCGTTTAATCGTGGTGTGCACGAAACCGAGATGCGCCATCATCGCTTTGCGTGCGGCCTCGGCATCGCCGGCCAGAATGGCGTTGAGCACCGCCTCGTGTTGTTCGGTCAGCCGGGCAAACACCGGCGGAACCAGATACATCCGCTGGCGGCTCTGCTTCACGGAGGATTGCAGCAGGTCGAAGAACCCGCGCATGGTCTGGAGCAGCACCACGTTGTGCGACGCCTCGGCAATCGCCAGGTGAAAGCGCACGTCCGCCTGGGAGGCGATATCCGGGTCGCTGCTTTGCGTGGCCTCAAAGCAGGCGATGAGTTTCTCTTTGTCGGCCTCGGTTGCCCGCATGGCCGCGTGCCAGGCGGTACTGGTTTCGATGGCGTGACGCGCTTCAAGGATGTCGAAGCTGTAGTCCGGGTCGTTCTCCATCAGCGTTTTCAGCGGCTGAACGATGTTTTGCTCGGACCAGTCGTCATGCTGCCAGCGTACAAAGGTGCCGCCGCCGCGACGGCTTACCAGCACCCCTTCGCTGACCAGCGTTGCCAACGCCTCGCGCAGTGAATTGCGCGACACGCCAAGCTGGGCGGCGAGCTGGCGTTCGGCGGGCAACTTCATGCCCGCTTCCAGCTGTTGTTCTTCAATCAGCGCCCGCACGCGAGAGGCAATCTCGTCGGACAGGCGTCTGGGCATCACTATCATGGGATCATCCAGGTTAAGACATAGGCCTGCAGGGTGGTGATCACCCCGACCATGCAGGTGAATATCAGGCTGTGTTTCACGGTAAAGCGGAACAGATCCGACTCTTTACCGACCAGTCCCACCGCCGCACAGGCAATGGCGATGGACTGCGGGGAGATCATTTTCCCGGTCACGCCGCCGGTGGTATTTGCGGCCACCAGCAGGACGTCCGACACGCCAATCTGCTGGGCCGCCGTTGCCTGCAGTGCGGCAAACAGGGCGTTAGACGAGGTATCGGAACCGGTCAGGAACACCCCCAGCCAGCCGAGGAACGGCGAGAAGAAGGTGAAGGCGTGGCTGGTATGGGACAGCGCCAGTGCCAGCGTTGATGACAGACCGGAGTAGTTCGAGATAAACGCGAACGCCAGCACCATGCCGATGGAGTAAATCGGCAGCATCAGCTCTTTAACGGTCGCCGCAAAGGTCTGTACCGCAGCCGCAGGTTTCATGCGCAGCCACACCACGGAAAGAATAGCGGCAAACAGGATGGCGGTCCCGGTGGCGGAGAACCAGTCGAATTTATAGACCGCGGCATACGGCGTGGCGGCGTGCACCACCGGCGGCATACGGGCGACCATCTTGTCGAGGAACGGGACAGAAACGTTAATGACCATGTCGTACAGCGCGCCGCCCGGGGCGAACAGGGCTTTAAACGGCGGGATGCTCCACAGCGTAACCGTGGCGGTCAGGAACAGGAACGGCGACCAGGCGCGGATCACCTGGCCTGCGGTGTAGCCGGTGCGGGCCAGCGTTTGATCGACCTGCGAAGCGCCCATGTCGGCGAAGCGGAAAATACGAACCGGCTGCCAGCGTTTCAGGAACAGCGTCAGGCAGACCAGCGACACCAGCGAAGAGATGATGTCCGGCAGCTCCGGGCCAAGGAAGTTCGAGCTGAGGTACTGGGCAATCGCGAACGAACCGCCCGCCACCATCACCGCAGGCCAGGTCTCCTTCACGCCGCGCCAGCCGTCCATAATCGCCATGATCCAGAAGAGGACGATAATGGTCAGGAACGGCAGCTGGCGGCCAACCATCTGGCCAATCTCAAAGCTGTCCAGACCGGTCACCTGGCCCGCCACCAGAATCGGAATACCCATCGCGCCAAACGCCACCGGCGCGGTGTTCACAATCAGGCACAGGCCCGCGGCATACAGCGGGTTAAAGCCCAGCCCCACCAGCAGCGCGGCGGTGATCGCCACCGGTGCGCCAAAGCCTGCCGCGCCTTCCAGAAACGCCCCGAAGGAGAAGCCGACAATCAGCATCTGCAGGCGCTGGTCCGGCGTGATGGAGAGAATCGACGAGCGGATGATGTCGAACTGCCCGGTTTTCACCGAGATTTTATAGACGAAGACCGCCGCGATGATGATCCACGCAATCGGCCACAGGCCGTAGAAGAAACCGTAGACGACGGAGGCCAGTGCGCGATCGACCGGCATCTTGTAGAAGAACAGCGCCACCATCAGGGCGATGGCGACGGTGTACGTCGCGGCAAGGTAGCCCTTCAGCTTGAGCTTAATCAGCGCAAAGAAGAAGAACAGGATCGGCAGCGATGCGATCAGGCTCGACAGCCAGATATTTCCGGCCGGGTCGTAGTTTTGTTGCCAGAGGCTCATGCAGGTCTCCTGGGGACCAGACAGCCTGCGCTGCGGGTGAGTCTCCGCTCATCTCTGCGTCACAGTCTGTGTAAAAGTGGTCCTGCCAATGTTGTGTTGTAGGGTTAATGACAATGAATGGTTAACCAGATGTTATGAGCTAGCAATGGTTTTGTGAGCGGAAATAATGGAATTGTGAACCGGGGGAGGATTGATTGCGCTATTGGTTGGACCAATTCACGCGAAGGGGAAAAGAGTAGGCCGGGTAAGCGCAGCGCCACCCGGCATGAAATCAGAACGCCGTCTTACAAAAACCCGTCATCTCTTTCAGGCCCATTTCGCGGCCAAGCTCGGTCATCGGGTGAACCACCACCAGACCACGGACGCTTTTCTTCAGCTTGCCCATGTCGGCCTGCTCTTTTTTGGTGATCGCACGGCGGTGCGGCATGTTCATCAGCTTCTGCGCTTCTTTGCTCAGCTTCTGGCCTTTGACCTCGCGCAGGCGCTCGATCTCCGCTTCCAGCTTCGCGGTCTCTTTCTCAAGCTCGGCGTACTTCTCGGCGGAGTCGACCAGCGACAGGCCCGCCATCTGGTGGCGGATGAGATCCAGGCGGTCGCTCAGGCGTTTAATTTCGTTCTTTTCGACTTCTTTCATGACAAATAACTCTGAAAACGGGGAATTTACAGGGAAGGATACACCAATGTGAGCAGGCTTACTTCTGAAACGCTTTTTTTAAGCTGATTCGGGAAATCAGCTCAGTCAGGGAAAGGACCATCGTAGAACGGACAACCTGTTGATAACGCAGCTTTTGCATCGCGTAGAGCTCCGGGTCGCTGTTATCAAACTGCGGTGCCGGAGGAAGCGCGGTGACGCAGTGCAGCTCGCCGAACGGCCCCAGGATCTCATCGTCGGTAAAGGTGTATTCGTTACCGTCATGGTTGAGTTCTTCGCGCAACGCCATTAGCAGCTCCGCATCTTCATACTCTTGTCGGTTCAGCACGCCAAGACCATAAATCAGCTTCAGACGCACGGATAGATCGCCCAGCGGTCCGTCTCCGTCCAGTAACGGTTCTACAGCATATTTTACCGCGTAGTCGTCTTTGCGAAACACCTGAAGCACCAGGATATTCACCGCCTCGGTTAACAGCTCGACGGCGGCAATCAGGAAGCTTCGTACGGTTTTGCCAGCATTCAGACGCTCAAGCACACGATTTTCAAAGGCCTGGGTTTGTTCCATTATTGCCTGCATATCTGACAATCTGTAATCAGGGCGCAGGATTACCTGCGCCGCATTCTGCATCATTTGGTTGCGTTGTATGCGTTAACCGCCTCCACAACCACGTCGCTGTTGGCGTCCAGACCGGAAATCTGCGCCAGCGCAGCCTGCGCGCCCTGGGTATCAATCAGCTGAGCCAGTTCCTGCGCCTGCGGGTCCTGCTCGCTGCGGTAGTGCATCGCGGCGGCAATTCCTTTCACCAGGTTGGCGTGCGGCAGACCGTATTCCAGCGTGCCCAGCAGCGGCTTAATCAGGCGGTCGCCCGCGCTCAGCTTACGCAGCGGCTGGCGGCCCACGCGCTCAACGTCATCTTTCAGATACGGGTTTTCAAAGCGACCGAGGATTTTCTGGATGTATGCTGCGTGTTTCTCAGCATCAAAACCGTAGCGTTTGATCAGCACCGCGCCGCTCTCTTCCATTGCCCCTTTTACCACCGCGCGGATCTTCTCATCGAGGATCGCATCACGAATGGTCTGATGACCGGCCAATTTTCCGAGGTACGCGGTTATAGCATGCCCGGTGTTCAGCGTGAAGAGTTTGCGTTCGACAAATGCCATCAGGTTATCGGTTAATTCCATTCCCGGAATAGTAGGCAAGTCGCCTTTAAACTGGGTTTTATCAACGATCCACTCGCTGAAGGTTTCCACGGTCACTTCCAGCGGGTCGTTGGTGGCAGATTCTGACGGCGGAACGATGCGGTCCACGGCGGAATCCACAAAACCGACGTGCGCTTCCACCCAGGCTTTGTCTTCATCTGCCACAGCGTTGAGAACGTGGCCTTTCAGCTGCGTGGTGCCGCGCACCATGTTTTCACAGGCGATGATGTTCAGCGGGGTGTCGATACCCTGCGCTTTACGTTTTGCCAGGCCTTTCGCGACCGCAGGGGCGATGCGCTCAAGCACAACCGGGCCCACGGCGGTGGTGACCAGATCGACGCTGGCGATAAGATCAATAACGTCGTCGCCGATGCTGCTGACCGCGTTGACGCCAGATACTGTCTCAACCTGCTCGTTTTCGCCCACCACATGGACCTGATAGCTATGACGGGCATTCAGGGCATCCAGGACGACCTGATTCACATCGGCGAATGTCAGGGTAATGCCCGCGTCTGCCAGCAGTTTACCGATAAAACCACGACCGATATTACCTGCGCCAAAATGTAATGCTTTCATAGTGTTAACCTTCATCAATGTTTTTACCCGAGAGGGCTGGGGTGAGGAACGTTTTCCCCTCACCCTAGCCCTCTCCCCGGGGGGAGAGGGAGGAGTACCGTTATTTGTTAAGCAGAGCCAGAACTTCTTCAACGCTGGTGGTGTTCGCCAGACGCTCAATAACCGTTTCGTCATCCAGCGCGTTGGTCAGGCTGGTAATCACCTGAATGTGCTCGTTGTTGCGAGCGGCGATACCAATTACCAGACGGGCGATGTCATCTTCTTCTTCACCGAAGCGCACGCCCTGCGGGTACTGACAGAATACGACGCCGGTTTTCAGGACGCGATCTTTCGCTTCAACCGTACCGTGCGGCACCGCGATGGATTCGCCCAGATAGGTTGGCGTCAGTTTTTCGCGTTCCAGCATCGCGTCGACATATTCAGGCTGAACGTAGCCGCCTTTCACCAGCTGCTCACCGGCAAAGCGAATCGCGTCTTCTTTGGTGGCCGCGGTACGACCGAGGAAGATGTTTTCCGCACCCAGCTTAAACAGGTGGGCGTTGCTCTCGTCAAAACTGTCCTGCAGGCTGGAGCGCACTTTCACTTCGTTGTCTTCGTGACGCTGCGCGGCAACCAGACGTTCGGTCAGGCTGGTGTACAGGCCGCTGTCGAGGAAGTTGGTCAGCGAAATGTGCTGTGCCTGCGGCACCTGGCGCATGGCGCGTTCGGTCAGATCGCGGTGCGTGATCACCAGGTCAACATCCGGCGGCAGGCTGTTAATGGCGCTGTTGGTCACGGAGATGTTGGTCAGGCCTGCATCCTGCACTTTCTTACGCAGCACGCCTGCACCCATTGCGCTGGAACCCATACCGGCATCACAGGCAACGATGATTTTACGCACGTGGCTCAGGTCGTTAGAAACATCACCTGCTGCCAGTGGCGTTGCGCCTTTGGATTCGGCTTTCATATCGTGCATACGACGGGTTGCGGCTTCGATGTCATCATCTTCTTTCACTTTGCTGGTTTTCAGCAGGATAGAAGAGACCACGAAGGAGACGGCCATTGCCGCAAAGATAGCTGCGAGGTTCGCGAAATAAGCGCCTTTTGGCGTCATCGCCAGTACCGCCAGGATAGAACCCGGAGAGGCCGGAGAAACCAGACCACCGCCCAGGACGCTCAGCGTGAACACGCCGGTCATACCGCCGAGGATAACGGCCAGGATCAGACGTGGGTTCATCAGCACGTATGGGAAGTAAATTTCATGGATACCGCCCAGGAAGTGGATGATCGCCGCACCGCCAGCTGACTGTTTTGCGCTGCCACGGCCAAAGAAGATGTACGCCAGCAGTACGCCCATACCCGGACCCGGGTTGGCTTCAATCAGGAAGAAGATGGACTTGCCGAGATCGTGAGACTGCTGAATACCCAGCGGCGAGAAGATACCGTGGTTGATGGCGTTGTTCAGGAACAGGATTTTCGCCGGTTCAACAAAGATAGACGCCAGCGGCAGCATCTCGTGCGCCACCATGAAGTTAACGCCTGCCGCCAGAATTTTAGACAGCACTTCAACCGCAGGACCAATGCCGAGGAACGCCAGAATGGCGAGGATCATCCCGATGATGCCCGCAGAGAAGTTGTTCACCAGCATTTCGAAGCCGGATTTGATCTTACCATCAACCCAGACGTCGAATTTCTTAATCGCCCAACCGCCCAGAGGACCGGCAATCATCGCCCCGAGGAACATCGGCATATCCGCACCGACGATAACACCCATGGTTGTGATGGCACCCACGACGCCACCACGGTCACCGCCCACCAGACGACCCCCGGTGAAACCGATGAGCAGCGGCAGGAGATAGGTAATCATTGGGCCAACAAGTTTCGCCAGCGTTTCGTTAGGCAACCACCCTGTCGGAATGAACAATGCAGTGATGATACCCCACGCGATAAACGCGCCGATATTTGGCATCACCATGTTGCTGAGGAAACGACCAAAGCTTTGAACTTTGATCTTGAAATCGGATGACATAAAACACCCCTTCTTCTGTTTACGCTTAGGCTTATGGCCCGAGGTTTATTGTTAATGAGGCGGCAGAGGTAGCCGGGCCCTGTTCTGATGCTGTGAAATCTGGCACTGAATCGTTCAACTGTCCAGACAGGGAAAATTTATGTGATGCGTGTCACGTAAAGGCAGGGGGTAGGGATGTCAATGAAGTGATCTCAATCACAAAATAAGTGGGCAAAAAAAATACGATGGCGAGAAAAAAAGCAAAATCCACCTCTTAGTGTGATTGCTGTCACGTTTTGTCATGACGTGTTTGTTTCTGGATTGTGACTGATTTCACAAAATATTTTTATGCAGATTTCTCCGGCTGTGATCGGCGGCAAACTCTGCTTCGCGTTTCAGCGCCAGGATGATATGGCACGACACGATAAGCTAAAAAACCACTTTTGATGTGTGGTATGGCGAAAAGTTAAAAGGTGGATTACGCTCATATTGTAAGGTTAAGTCTATTATTATTCAGGATATATTTTGACACGCTTATAAACTTGCATGGAGATATTATAAAAACTCATACTCCCCGGCTCGGAAATAGTAAGCACATCCCCGTGTTTATAAAAAAATTAATTAGGTTGCGTACCGTTTTATTAATTTAATGAGTTGACGTTGTTTAAGTGAGGAGAATATGTTTCTCAACTATTTTGCGCTGGGCGTATTGATTTTTGTATTTCTGGTTCTCTTTTACGGAATCATCGCCATCCATGATATTCCTTATAATATGGCCAAAAAGCGTAACCATCCGCATGCCGATGCCATTCATACGGCAGGCTGGATTAGCCTGTTTACACTCCATGCCATCTGGCCATTCCTGTGGATTTGGGCCACGCTGTACCGCGAAGATCGCGGCTGGGGCATGCAAAACCACATCACAAAGCCTGATGAAGTTCCGGGCATGGATGCGCTGGCCAAACGCGTGGCGGAACTCGAACAAAAGCTGGCTGCAGTACAGCCCACTGCTGATAAGAACACGCTGGAGCGCTAATCATGGATCTGTTGATTATTTTGACCTACGTGGCATTTGCCTGGGCCATTTTTAAAATATTCCGAATTCCGGTCAACCAGTGGACGCTTGCCACCGCAACATTAGGCGGCGTATTTATTGTTGCCGGTCTTATTCTGTTAATGAACTATAACCATCCGTATACCTTTACGGCGCAAAAAGCGGTTATTTCTATTCCAATCACGCCGCAGGTGACCGGTGTGGTCAGTGAAGTCACGGATAAAAATAACCAGCTTATTAAAAAAGGCGAAGTGTTATTTAAACTGGATCCTGGCCGCTACCAGGCGCGCGTCGACAGACTCCAGGCTGACCTGGTGACCGCGACGCACAATATCGATAACCTGAAAGCGCAGCTGTCGGAAGCGGTTGCCAATACCACACGTGTCTCCGCTGAGCGCGATCGCCTCTATAAAGATTATCAGCGCTACCTGAAAGGCAGCCAGGCGAAGGTGAATCCTTTCTCTGAAAGCGATATTGATAACGCGCGGCAAAACTATCTGGCACAGGATGCCATGGTGAAAGGCTCCGTGGCTGAGCAGGTGCAGATTCAAAGCCAGTTAGACAGCATGGTGAACGGCGAGCAGTCACAGATTGCTTCGTTACGTGCCCAGCTTGCCGAAGCCAAATATAACCTGGACCAGACCGTGGTGCGTGCGCCGAGCGATGGTTACATCACCCAGGTGCTGATCCGTCCGGGGACCTATGCCGCCGCGCTGCCTCTGCGTCCGGTGATGGTCTTCATTCCTGAACAGAAGCGTCAGATTGTGGCCCAGTTCCGCCAGAACTCGCTGCTGCGTCTGAAACCGGGCGATGAAGCGGAAGTGGTGTTTAACGCCCTGCCGGGCCAGGTATTCTCCGGGAAGCTCACCGCAATTCTGCCGGTGGTGCCGGGGGGGACCTATCAGGCGCAGGGTGCGCTCCAGTCTCTGACGGTCACGCCGGGCACGGATGGCGTGCAGGCCATCATCGAGCTGAGCCCTGACGCTGAAGTCGATGCCCTGCCGGACGGTATCTATGCCCAGGTGGCGGTCTATTCGGACCACTTCGCCCACGTCTCGGTCATGCGTAAAGTACTGCTGCGTATGACCAGCTGGATGCACTACCTCTACCTCGATCACTAATCCTTCCAGGGCAGGAATGCGACATGCAGACCTGCCCTTTTTTCATCGCTTGATCCATACTGACTTTTTTCCGGCATTAAGGATCAGGCAATGAAACTCATCGGCAGCTACACCAGTCCCTTCGTGCGAAAAATCTCGATTCTCCTGCTGGAGAAGGGGATTGAATTTGAATTCGTGAATGAACAGCCTTACAACGCGGAAAACGGCGTTGCGCAGTACAACCCGCTGGGAAAAGTCCCGGCGCTGGTCACGGACGAGGGCGAGTACTGGTTTGATTCCCCGATTATTGCGGAGTATATCGAGCTGCTGGGCGTTGCCCCGGCAATGCTGCCAGCAGACCCAAAAGCGGCGCTGGCGGTGAAGCAGGTCGAAGCCCTGGCCGACGGTATTATGGATGCGGCGTTAACCTCCGTACGGGAACAGGCAAGGCCCGCTGCCCAGCAGTCGGAAACGGAACTGTTACGCCAGCGGGAAAAAATCAGCCGCAGCCTGGACAGGTGTGAACAGCTTATCCGGGAGGGAAAGATCGACACCGACAGCCTGAACCTGGGGACCATCGCCATCGCCTGCGCGATTGGTTATCTCAACTTCCGCCACGTCTCCCCGGGCTGGTGCGTCGACCGTCCGCTGCTGGTGAAGCTTGCAGACACGCTGTTTAGCCGCGAGAGCTTTGCCCGTACCGAACCACCAAAGGCTTGACGCGGGTTATAACACTTCGCCGTCGGAGGCGGTACAATCCCCCCACATGTTAACTCCCTCTCCCGTCGGGAGGGGGGAAGATATTTACTCGCCAGGCGCCTTCATGACTACTCATCATTCGCTGTACAGCCAGATCCCCGCTACCGACCGTCTTCTTCGCGAACCCCGCATTCATGCTGTTGCTGAGCGTTTCGGCCATACCGCGACGGTGGAAATGTTACGCCTGCTTCAGGACGAAGCCCGATGCGCGATTCAGGCAGAAAACGCCTTGCCCGCCTGGTGTAGCGCGTGGGAGCAGGAAGTTGAACAGCGGCTGGATGAGAAGGCGCAAAGCGCATTACGCCCGGTGATAAACCTGACCGGAACCGTGCTGCATACCAACCTGGGGCGCGCGCAGCAGGCGGAAGAGGCCGTTTCCGCAGTCGTGCAGGCCATGCAAGCGCCCGTAACGCTGGAGTACGATCTGGACGGCGCCGGACGCGGGCACCGCGACCGCGCGCTGGCGGAGCTGCTGTGCCAGCTGACCGGCGCGGAAGATGCCTGCATTGTGAATAACAACGCCGCAGCGGTGCTGCTGATGCTGGCGGCCACCGCCAGCGGCAAAGAGGTGGTGGTGTCCCGCGGCGAGCTGGTGGAGATTGGCGGAGCGTTTCGTATTCCTGACGTGATGCGCCAGGCGGGCTGTACGCTGCATGAGGTGGGTACCACTAACCGTACCCATGCGAAAGACTATCGCGCGGCGGTGAATGAAAATACCGCCCTGCTGATGAAGGTCCACACCAGCAATTACCATATTGAAGGCTTCACCAAAACGGTTGAAGAGGCGGAGCTGGCGGCGATTGGGCGCGAATTGAATATACCGGTGATTGCCGATCTCGGCAGCGGCTCGCTGGTGGATCTGAGCCTGTACGGGCTGCCAAAAGAGCCGATGCCGCAAGAGATGATTGCGGCGGGCGTGAGCCTGGTCAGCTTTTCCGGCGACAAACTGCTGGGCGGGCCGCAGGCCGGGATTATCGTCGGCAAGCGCGAGCTGATTGCGCAGCTGCAGCAGCATCCGCTCAAGCGCGCCCTGCGCGCCGATAAAATGACGCTTGCCGCGCTGGAGGCGACGCTGCGGCTCTATCTTTACCCGGAAAAACTGGCCGACCGCCTGCCCACGCTGCGCCTGTTAAGCCGGGATGCCGCCTCGATTCGCGCCCAGGCCGAGTTACTGCTGCCGCGCGTCGCCCCGCACTACCCCGATTTTGACGTTCGCATTGAGCCCTGCCAGTCGCAGATTGGCAGCGGTTCGCTGCCGGTGGACAGGCTGCCGAGTGAGGCGCTGACGTTCACGCCGCGTGACGGGCGCGGTAGCCATCTTGACGCCCTGTCGTCACGCTGGCGTGGCCTGCCGACGCCGGTTCTCGGGCGGATTTACGACGGCCGAATGTGGCTGAATCTGCGCTGCCTTGAAGATGAAGAGCGATTTCTGGAGATGTTGTTGAAATGATTATTGCCACCGCCGGTCACGTTGACCACGGAAAAACCACGTTACTGCAGGCGATTACCGGCGTAAACGCCGACCGCCTGCCGGAAGAGAAAAAGCGCGGCATGACCATCGATCTGGGCTATGCCTACTGGCCCCAGCCTGATGGCCGCGTGCTGGGCTTTATTGATGTGCCGGGGCATGAAAAGTTTCTGTCTAACATGCTGGCGGGCGTGGGCGGCATCGATCATGCCCTGCTGGTGGTGGCCTGCGATGACGGCGTGATGGCGCAAACCCGCGAGCACCTGGCGATCCTGCAGTTGACCGGCAACCCGCAGCTGACCGTGGCGCTGACCAAAGCCGATCGCGTGGATGACGCGCGCGTCAGCGAGGTGCGCGAAACGGTCCAGGCGACACTGCGGGAGTATGGCTTTGCCGACGCATCGCTTTTTGTCACCGTGGCGACAGAAGGGCGTGGTATCGACGAACTTCGCCACCATTTGCAGCACCTTTCATCACGCGCTCACGCCAGCCATCACCGCTTTCGTCTGGCGATCGACCGGGCCTTTACGGTAAAAGGTGCGGGGCTGGTCGTAACCGGCACCGCGCTGAGCGGTGAAGTCAGCGTGGGAGATACCCTCTGGCTGACGGGCGTGAATAAACCGATGCGCGTGCGCGGACTGCACGCACAAAACCAGCCCGCTGACCGTGCCCACGCCGGACAACGTATCGCGCTGAACATTGCCGGGGATGCGGAAAAAGAGCAGCTGAACCGCGGAGACTGGCTGCTGGCCGATGCCCCGCCGGAACCGTCTGAACGCGTGATTGTCTCCCTGCAGACACACATGCCGTTGACCCAATGGCAGCCGCTGCATATTCACCACGCGGCCAGCCATATCACCGGGCGCGTGTCGCTGCTGGAAAACGACCTTGCCGAGCTGGTATTCGATTCGCCGCTCTGGCTGGCAGACAACGATCGTCTGGTACTGCGTGACATTTCTGCAAGGGAAACGCTGGCGGGGGCGCGCGTGGTGGCGCTTAACCCACCTCGACGCGGCAAGCGTAAGCCGGAATATCTGCAGTGGCTGGCCGCGCTGGCGCAGGCCAAAGAGGATAACGCCGCGCTGCGGGTGCACCTCGATCGCGGGGCGGTGAGTCTGCGTGATTTTGCATGGGCACGCCAGCTGAGCGGGGAAGGCTTACGCCAGCTGACCCAGGAGCCGGGCTTTATACAGGCCGGAGACAGCCTGCTCAATGCCCCGGTTGCTGCGCAATGGCAGCGTAAGATACTGAACACGCTTGCGATTTACCACGAACAGCATCAGGACGAGCCAGGCCCGGGCCGTGAGCGTCTGCGACGCATGGCGCTGCCGATGGAAGACGATGCGCTGGTGCTGCTGCTGATCGAAAACATGCGCGAAAGCGGAGTGATTAAAAGCCACCACGGCTGGCTGCACCTGCCGGATCACAAGGCCGGGTTCACCGCAGATCAGGAGGCGATATGGCAAAAAGTAGCCCCGCTGTTTGGCGATGAGCCGTGGTGGGTTCGGGATCTGGCCCGCGAAACGAATACCGAAGAGCAGCTGATGCGGCAGGTGTTGCGCCATGCGGCGCAGCAGGGGCTAATCGTCGCGATCGTGAAAGATCGTTACTACCGTAACGATCGCATTGTGGCGTTTGCCAACCTGATCCGCGAGCTGGATCAGGCGCGCGGCTCGACCTGCGCAGCGGATTTCCGCGATCGGCTGAACGTGGGCCGCAAGCTGGCGATTCAGATCCTGGAGTATTTCAACCGCATCGGCTTTACCCGCCGCCGCGGTAACGATCATCTGTTGCGCGATTCGTTATTATTTCCTGAAACTCCGTGACCTCCGTCGTAAACACCGTTACCGGTTGGCGAGAAAATCGCCAGCCGGAACTACCCTTGTTGTACACCAACAGCAAGGAGACGGACATGACAAACAATCCTCCCTCATCGCGTATCCAGCCCGGCGAGTATGGTTTCCCCCTCAAGCTGAAGCCCCGTTATGACAACTTTATTGGCGGCGACTGGGTCGCGCCCGTCGACGGCGAATACTATTCCAACCTGACCCCGGTTACCGGCCAGCCGCTGTGCGAGATTGCCAGCTCCGGTAAGCGTGATATAGACCTGGCGCTGGATGCGGCGCACAAAGCGAAAGAGAAATGGGCTCACACCTCCGTGCAGGACCGGGCGGCGATCCTGTTCAAAATCGCCGACCGGATGGAGCAAAATCTGGAGCTGCTGGCGACGGCGGAAACCTGGGATAACGGCAAGCCGATCCGGGAAACGATGGCGGCTGACGTGCCGCTGGCTATCGACCACTTCCGCTATTTTGCCTCCTGTATTCGCGCGCAGGAGGGCGGGATCAGCGAAGTTGACAACGACACCGTGGCGTATCACTTCCACGAACCGCTGGGGGTAGTAGGCCAAATTATTCCGTGGAACTTCCCGCTGCTGATGGCGAGCTGGAAAATGGCGCCCGCGCTGGCGGCCGGAAACTGTATTGTGCTCAAACCGGCGCGTCTGACCCCGCTCTCGGTCCTGCTGCTGATGGAAATCGTTGGCGATCTGCTGCCGCCGGGCGTGATTAACGTGGTCAACGGTGCGGGCGGGGAGATAGGGGAATATCTGGCCACCTCAAAACGGATTGCCAAAGTGGCGTTTACCGGGTCGACGGAGGTGGGCCAGCAGATCATGCAGTACGCCACGCAAAACATCATTCCGGTGACCCTCGAGCTGGGCGGGAAATCCCCGAACATCTTCTTCGAGGACGTGATGGAGGAAGAGGATGCCTTCTTCGATAAAGCCCTGGAAGGGTTTGCGTTGTTTGCGTTTAACCAGGGCGAAGTCTGCACCTGCCCAAGCCGCGCGCTGGTGCAGGAATCCATCTACGAGCGCTTTATGGAGCGGGCCATTCGCCGCGTCGAGTCTATCCGCAGCGGTAACCCGCTCGATAATGTCACCCAGATGGGGGCACAGGTCTCGCATGGACAGCTGGAAACGATCCTCAACTACATCGACATCGGCAAGAAGGAGGGGGCGGATATTCTCACCGGCGGACGCCGTAAGGTGCTCGGAGGGGATCTGCAGGACGGGTATTACCTTGAGCCGACGATCCTGTTCGGGCAGAACACCATGCGCGTTTTCCAGGAGGAAATCTTCGGACCGGTGCTGGCCGTGACCACCTTTAAAACGATGGAGGAGGCGCTGGCGATTGCCAACGACACGCCGTATGGCCTGGGGGCAGGCGTCTGGAGCCGCAACGGTAATCTGGCCTATAAAATGGGCCGCGGCATTCAGGCCGGGCGCGTCTGGACCAACTGCTATCACGCCTATCCGGCACACGCGGCATTTGGCGGTTATAAGCAGTCGGGCATCGGGCGTGAAACCCACAAGATGATGCTGGAGCATTACCAGCAGACCAAATGTCTGCTGGTCAGCTATTCCGATAAGCCACTGGGGCTATTCTAATCGCCCAGCTCAGGCCGTCCGTGGGCGGCCTGAGCAATTTGCTGGCGCAGGCAGTTCAGTACGCCATCCAGAACGTATTGCACGCGCCAGGGCTGGTATTCGCGTTTGCGGAAGATGGCCGTCAGGTCGAGCCACCACTCTTCCTGATGCGGGAAGCAGGGGACGAGCATGCCTTTCGTTAA
>NZ_JBRIQR010000030.1:0-62477 GCF_052983755.1 Enterobacter sp. CFEC122
CTAACTCACCTTACATTATAAAAACAGAAGAGAATATACATACTCTTCTGAACGCTACGGATTACTATCTTTTTACACAGTCGACGATTCAGTACGAAGCAGTTTTTTATCAAAAACCCATGGGACTCCTTTCAAGAAGTGTTCTGGGTATACATGGTGGTGTCTATGAAAGTGATTGCTATGATGATATAAATGAATTTCTAAACGCTCTTATTACTGACAAAGACTACGAACTACACCAGCAGCGTTCGAAAAAATGGCTGTCATTTATCTATCATTATTTCCTTATAAAAAACGATAATGAAAATAGAGGAAGTGAGAGTCAGCGTGTCAGCAATCTTTTAGCTCGCTATAGCCTTCCAGTAAATATCGACACCATTTACTCTCTTGAAAGATTCATTGCGCGATGGTGCAAGCATTAAATCATTCTAAAATGAGGTTCTATTTATTAATACACTCAGGGATAAATGCCTTGTAAATATATTTTGATCCAAATTATCTTCAGCTCGCAATATCTTGTCTATTAATGCTTGAAATGTAATCATAATGGTTTAGTTGCTCAATTGAGATTAAGGTTACTTGAGATAAGTGGCCTTAATCTTGCCACTCGCGCCAAACAAAAAATCCACATTCTGAATACGAAATTTAGTAAAGCTAAAGAATTTCTTTTCATAATTTTGTTTAATAAATACCACAAAACATCGCAACCTCAATTTTAATTTAGTTGAAGTCTAGTAATTCAGCACCGAATGTGAATAGCATTTGTTATAGTCCTGTCGTCAATCATCAATTGTTTTCGCTCCGCAAACGATATCACTTATCAAGTGACTCGTTAAGACACTCAAATCTGTATCAGATGTATCATCTGTGAAGCTATAAATAAATCTGTTCTGTGTCGACTTGCCCGGTTGAATAAGATACAGCTCCTTGTCATATTATAATTACCGTTGTTTAATTGAGCTGCAGGTGAATTATTACTGATGAAAATATTATTAATTTCTCGGTTCATTAATTAGCTAGAGTAGAGCAGAAAACCCAAATAAACAGGTATATGTTTGATTAAATTCCTTGCTTCCAGCATTCATGCTTTTCACTTTCACATAGCTATGGCAAAAGGCTTTTTATACTCTACTTTTTTCCTCGCATAACACTTGCCTACATTATCAAGAATCGAAAGCTAAGTGATATTTAGAGTTCCATGGAGTATATACAAACACTTTTCCGTCCCCGATTGGCTATTACTTTTGTTTTTTCCGCTTGACGGTCTTGTACGGTAGGTATGTTTTAAAAATCATAAGGCTTTTTATAACAGAATGAATGCTAATGCTTTTCCAGAAACCCAGCATAGCTGCTGATTATCTTTATTCAATAAAAAAAGCCAACCTTTGGGTTGGCTTTTTGAAAACAAAAACTAAAAAATTTATCAACGCAGCAGAGACAGAACGGTCTGTGGAACCTGGTTTGCCTGAGACAGAACAGAAGTACCAGCCTGCTGCAGGATCTGCGCCCGAGACATGTTGGAAACTTCAGTTGCGTAGTCAGCGTCCTGGATACGGGACTGAGCAGCAGACAGGTTGTTAGAGGTGTTGTTCAGGTTGTTGATTGCAGAAGTGAAGCGGTTCTGCACAGCACCCAGGCCTGAACGCGCGGTATCAACTTTAGCGATAGCTTTATCGATGGTGTCCAGATCAGTAGCGCTCATTGATTTGAGGTTGATTCCACTCACACCCAGAGTAGCAGAGTCAGCTTTAGCGCCGCTCAGATCCAGATTAATGATGTCGCCGTCATTCACGCCAACCTGGATTTTAACCACACCAGAAGCACCTGCAGTACCGTTCAGCAGTTTGATGCCGTTGAAGTCAGTTTTGCCTGCAACGCGGTCGATTTCTTGCAGACGAGCAGTAACTTCATCCTGCAGAGAGGCCAGGTCAGTAGTACTGTTAGTACCGTTGCTTGCCTGAACAGCCAGTTCACGAACGCGCTGCAGGTTGTTGTTGATTTCGTTCAGGGAGCCTTCAGCAGTCTGCGCCATGGAGATACCGTCGTTGGCGTTACGTGCTGCCTGGTTCATACCTTTGATCTGAGCGGTCATGCGGTTTGCAATCGCCTGGCCAGCGGCATCGTCTTTCGCGCTGTTGATACGCAGACCTGAAGACAGACGCTCAATAGCAGTGCCCAGAGAAGACTGAGATTTGTTCAGGTTGTTCTGAGTGGTCAGGGACAACAGGTTAGTATTGATAACTGCCATAATTTTCTTTCCTTCAAAAATTGGGTTTTAGGTCCGGTGCCTAACACTCACAGCGTCTCTCACCGTCAACAAGGTTATCGACGGGTCCCCAAAAGACTTTAGAATCAATTTTGAAAAAATTACAACCAACTGATTATTAACAGTTTTATTTTTAAAAAAAATCAATTAAGGTTTGCCAAAGCGTTATTATTTACGCTTTTTTAACGCGCAAAGAGATGACCAAAAGGGCACACACTTATTCATGTTTTAAATGCGCGGATAATGATCCTAAAGTGCAATCCTTTCATTAACCCCGCCAGGACGTGCCTATTCTTTGGATTATTTTTTTCTCACCATCGTAAACTTTTGCGTTAAGAGGCCGATAAGAGTCCTGAACTACTTTCGTATTTTAAGGAAAATATGCATGGCTACTATCAGTAACCTCGGGATAGGTTCTGCAGGACTCGGGGATTTATATAATCAGTTGGAAGCGGCAGAGAAAACCAAGCTGACGACGATTACTTCCCAGCAATCAACGTATAACGCACAGTTAAGCGCTTACGGCAAGCTGCAGAGCGCCATGACATCGCTGCAGACTGCCACCGCTGCACTGGGTAAAGCCACCACCTGGAACTCAACGTCCGTGAGCAGCACCAACACGGCCTTTACCGCCACGACGACGGCTGACGCCTCCGTGGGTTCCTTTGTGGTTAACGTCAACCAGGTTGCAAAGGCACAGGCGCTCACAACCGGCTCCTATGCAAACAACACGGATTTGTTAGGCGATACGACAGGTACGACCCGTAAAATCACCATCACCCAGCCGGGCACGAAAACGCCTTTAGAAGTCACGCTGGCCGATGGTGATACGTCGCTGGCCGGGATCGCGAGCGCCATTAACAAAGCGAACGGCAACGTCACCGCCAGCGTTATTAAAGCGAAAGACGGTGATTACCGCCTGATGCTGTCATCAAAAACCACCGGTACCGATGGTGCGATGACCGTCAGCGTCACCGGCGACGCCAAGCTGCAAAGCGCAATTGGCTACGATTCAACCACCAAAACGGGCGCGCTGACGGTGAACACCGACGCGCAGAACGCGATTGTGGTGGTGAACAACATCTCTATCGAGCGCCAGTCGAATACCATTACCGATGCGCTGCCTGGCGTGACTTTCTCGCTGAAAGCAGAAAGCAAGGCGGATGAAACACTAGAGGTCACTCGCGCAACGGATGCTAACCAGAAGGCGATTACGGACTGGGTAACGGCGTACAACTCGCTGCAGTCCACCATAAACAGCCTGACAAAATATGTACCGGTCGATGCAGGCTCTGGCAGCCAGTCTACCAGCAACGGCGCGCTGGTCGGTGATGCGAACGTGCGTGGGATCCAGTCTCAGCTGCGCGGTCTGCTGACCGAAGTGCAGGCCGGCTCTGTTCAAATCATGGCCCAACTGGGGATTACCCAGGACCCGGTAAAAGGCGCAGACGGTACCGTCGGTAACCTGAAGGTCGATACCGACAAGCTGAAAAAAGCGCTGACCGAAAACCCGAACGCCGTACAGCAGTATTTTGTCGGTGACGGGAAGAAAACCGGCATGGCGACCCAGATGAATAACACGCTGACCTCCATGCTCAGCACCAGTACCGGCAGCGCCGGTGTGATCCAGAACGCGAAAGACGGGATCAACAAAACGTTGAAAACTCTGGGTGAACGTTACGATGCCATGGATGCCCAAATTGAAGCCACCATGGCGCGTTACAAAACCCAGTTCACCAGCCTGGACGTATTAGTCACCAAAATGACCAATACAGCCAACTACCTGACCCAACAGTTCTCACAGAAATAGTCGTCGCATTGAGGAGTGGATATGTATAACACCTCTGGTGTTCAATCCTATCAGCAGATAGGAGTCGAAAGCGCAGTGATGAATGCCAGTCCACACCAGCTGATTGTCATGTTGTTCGACGGGGCGCATAGCGCCCTTGTCCGCGCGCGTTTGTTCCTGGAAGCCGGACAAATTCGTGAAAAAGGCGAAGCGTTATCCAAAGCCATCAACATCATCGACAACGGTTTAAAAGCAGGACTGAACATGGAGGTTGAGAGCGAGTTGTCCGGTAACCTTGCCTCCTTGTACGAATATATGGTTCGACGTTTGTTACTGGCGAATGTCAGTAATGACGTAGACGCAATTGTTGAAGTCGAGGGTTTATTAAACAACATTGCGGATGCGTGGAAGCAAATCGGCCCCAATGCGTCCTCTATTTCAGGATAATTTTGATGAATAATCCCAGCGCAGCGCTTAGCCACTGGCAGGCGTTACATGCTCAGAGCATTGCTATGCTAAATCTCGCACATTCTGGTCAATGGGATGCGCTTATCGAGCAGGAAATGCATTATGTACAACTGGTGGAGAGGATTTCTCAAACACCCATTATGTCATGCCCTCCGGCTCAGGTTGAGCAAGCGCGTGCGCTGCTGGAAATGATCCTTGAAAATGAGAATGCGCTAAAAGCGCTGCTGAAAGTCCGAATGGACGAACTGCGCAATCTGATCGATCAAACCGGCAAACAGCAATCCATCACGTCTACCTATGGAAAGCTGTCAGGGAATATTCTTTACCCAGAAAGTTTTACCCGCGACACACAACTATGATTTCTTCATCCATACTCCAGAAGTCTGCCAATGGCTTCTGGAGCAAGGATGATGAAAAACCCCACCCTGTTACAATGTTTTCACTGGTACTACCCTGCTGGCGGTGAATTGTGGCGAGAGGTCACGGCGTTAGCCCCCAATCTTAACGAAATCGGCATTAACATGATCTGGCTCCCGCCCGCCTATAAAGGCGCGTCAGGCGGGTATTCTGTCGGCTATGACTCCTATGACCTGTTCGATCTGGGCGAGTTTGACCAGAAAGGCAGTATCGCCACGAAATACGGTGACAAAGCGCAGCTGCTGGAAGCCATCGACGCCCTCAAGCGCAACGACATTGCCGTGCTGCTGGACGTGGTGGTGAACCACAAAATGGGTGCCGATGAAAAAGAGCCCGTCCGCGTTCAGCGCGTGAACGAGCAGGATCGCACGCAGATCGACGATGAGGTCATCGAGTGCGAAGCCTGGACCCGCTACACCTTCCCTGCCCG
The DNA here is from genome assembly GCF_052983755.1 of Enterobacter sp. CFEC122. Taxonomy (NCBI): domain Bacteria; kingdom Pseudomonadati; phylum Pseudomonadota; class Gammaproteobacteria; order Enterobacterales; family Enterobacteriaceae; genus Enterobacter; species Enterobacter sp. CFEC122. The sequence continues at coordinate 5,371 of NZ_JBRIQR010000030.1, forward strand.
CGCCGGGCAATATTCCCAGTTTATCTGGGACTACAAATGCTTCAGCGGCGTCGACCACATTGAAAACCCTGATGAAGACGGCATTTTTAAAATCGTCAACGACTACACCGGCGAAGGCTGGAACGATCAGGTTGATGATGAGATGGGTAACTTCGATTATCTGATGGGCGAAAATATCGACTTTCGCAATCACGCCGTCACCGAGGAGATCAAATACTGGGCCCGCTGGGTCATGGAACAGACGCGTTGCGACGGCTTTCGCCTGGACGCCGTCAAGCATATTCCCGCCTGGTTCTACAAAGAGTGGATTGAGCACGTCCAGGAGGTCGCCGACCAGCCGCTGTTTATCGTGGCGGAATACTGGTCCCATGAGGTGGATAAACTTCAGGCCTATATCGACCAGGTCGAAGGCAAAACCATGCTGTTTGATGCCCCCCTGCAGATGAAATTCCACGAGGCGTCACGTCAGGGCCGGGATTACGACATGAGCCAAATCTTTACCGGCACGCTGGTGGAAGCCGATCCGTTTCATGCGGTGACCCTCGTCGCAAACCATGACACCCAGCCTTTGCAGGCGCTGGAAGCCCCGGTCGAAGCCTGGTTTAAACCGCTGGCGTATGCGCTGATCCTGCTGCGGGAAAATGGCGTGCCGAGCGTCTTTTATCCGGACCTCTTTGGCGCCAGCTATGACGATACGGGTGGAGACGGTGAAACGTACCATATTGATATGCCTGTGATTGAGCAGCTCCACGAGCTGATCCTCGCGCGCCAGCGTTTTGCCCACGGCGTGCAGACGCTCTTTTTTGACCATCCTAACTGCATCGCCTTCAGCCGCAGCGGCACGGAAGACGATCCCGGCTGCGTGGTGGTGATGTCGAACGGGGACGACGGCGAGAAGGTAATTTGCCTGGGGGAAAACTACGGCAACAAAACGTGGCGTGATTTTCTCGGCAATCGCGAAGAAACGGTCACCACGGCGGCGGATGGCGAAGGGACGTTTACCTGCAAAGGCGGAAGCGTGAGCGTGTGGGTAATTGAGGATGCGCTGTAGAAACCATGCCGGGTGGCGGCTTCGCCTTACCCGGCCTACGCGAAGGCACTTTTGTAGGCCGGGTAAGCGTCAGCGCCACCCGGCAACAAACGGCTACGGTAATTTACTCTCCAGCGGATGCTTGCTCAGGTAATCGGCACACTCAACCGTTGGGCGATCGACCTTCTGCAACTCCAGCCCGTCGTACTCAAGCGTCGAGCCATCGCGCTCCAGCGGATAGATATCCAGCTTGCGCGTCACGTTGTAATAACTGTCTGAACGCAGCATGATTTTACCCGGCACGGCAATCACGCGCTGCCACTGACGGCAGTCCAGCGTATCGCCCTCTTCCGTCACCACCAGCGTGGCAATCGCTTCAGGGCTGACCATTTTGCTCTGCGGCCCTTTTGACTGCCAGTATCCTGCCAGATGCGCCGGGACAGGATGCTTGATCACCTCTTTATAATTATCGACCTGAACGCACCCGGTCAGTGCCAGCAGCGCGCCAGCAATTGCTATTTTTTTCATCATCTTTCCTGCATTCGAAGAAAAAAATATTGTGGCATTAAAGCGCTGCGGCTGCCAGCGAAGATCGACAGGTCTTAGACCTGCATCCCCATCACTTCCTGATAAGCCGACACCAGCTTGTTACGCACCTGGATCCCCATCTGCAGGGAAACCGAGGCTTTTTGCAAATCGGTCATCACATCATTCAGCGCCACGCCCGGCTCGCCGAGGGTGAATTTCTCTGCCTGCGTGCGCGCTGCGGTCTGGGTATCACTGATACGGTCAAGAGCGGCATGCAGTTGCCCTGCAAAGCTGATGCTCGGCTGCTGATCTGCCACATTCTGATTACGGGCCGTCATCGCCGTTGCCTGCAGCTGACTGATTACCCCTTCAATGCCCTGTATAGCCATGACTCTCCCCTGGATGGTTTTTTACGCGGTCAAGACTAACAGCTTGTCAATAAGATAATGGCGGTAAATAGCATGAAAAAACCAGGTTATTTGACGCATAGAAAATCACGAATCATCAAATAATGGCAGGGCCATCAATATGGAACATTTGTCGTGTTTGCCGACCCGGGAGTCAGTTTTGTTTCTCTACACGAATAACGTAAACCACCAGGATTTAAGAGGTGCGCAATGAGTGCAACAGCATCGACAGCGCCGCAGAATAAATCACTCGAGTGGATGAACCGCCTTCGCGCGAATCCTAAAATCCCGTTGATCGTGGCAGGCGCTGCCGCAATTGCGATCCTTGTAGCGATGGTCCTGTGGGCGAAAAGCCCTGATTACCGGACGCTCTACAGTAACCTTTCCGATCAGGATGGCGGCGCCATCGTCACCCAGCTGACCCAGATGAACATCCCTTATCGCTTTGCCGATAATGGCGGTGCGCTGGAGGTCCCGGCAGATAAGGTGCACGAACTGCGTCTGCGCCTGGCCCAGCAGGGGCTGCCGAAGGGCGGCGCGGTAGGCTTTGAGCTGCTGGATCAGGAAAAATTCGGTATCAGCCAGTTCAGCGAGCAGGTGAACTACCAGCGTGCGCTGGAAGGTGAGCTGGCCCGCACCATTGAAACATTAGGCCCGGTGAAGAGTGCCCGCGTGCACCTGGCGATGCCAAAACCTTCCTTATTTGTCCGCGAACAGAAATCGCCTTCGGCTTCCGTGACCGTGAACCTTGAGCCTGGCCGCGCGCTGGACGAAGGGCAAATCAGCGCGGTGACGCATCTCGTCTCCAGCGCCGTGGCCGGTCTGCCGCCGGGTAACGTGACGCTGGTTGACCAGAGCGGTCACCTGCTGACGCAATCCAATACCGCCGGTCGCGATCTGAATGACGCGCAGCTGAAATATGCCGCTGATGTGGAAAGCCGTCTCCAGCGCCGTATCGAAGCGATCCTGGGTCCGGTGGTGGGCAACAGCAACGTGCACGCGCAGGTCACCGCGCAGATCGACTTCTCGAATAAAGAACAAACCGAAGAGCAGTACAGCCCGAACGGCGATGCGGCGCAGGCGGTTATGCGTTCGCGCCAGATCAACACCAGCGAGCAGATTGGCGGCGCAAACCCGGGCGGCGTGCCGGGCGCGCTGTCTAACCAGCCTGCCCCGGCTAACGCGGCGCCGATCTCTACGCCGCCGGCCAATCAGCAGAACGGCCAGCAGAATAACCAGCAGACCACCTCAACGGCGACGAACAGCGGTCCACGAAACAGCAGCCGTAACGAAACCACGAACTACGAAGTGGATAGAACGATTCGCCACACTAAACTGAACGTGGGCGATATTCAGCGTCTTTCCGTGGCGGTAGTGGTGAACTACAAAACGCTGGCGGATGGCAAACCGTTGCCGTTGACCGCCGAGCAGATGAAGCAGATTGAAAACCTGACCCGTGAAGCGATGGGTTACTCCGAGAAGCGCGGCGATACCCTCAACGTGGTGAACTCACCGTTCAACTCGGTGGAAGAGACCGGCGGTGAACTGCCGTTCTGGCAACAGCAGGCGTTTATCGACCAGCTGATGTCCGCAGGACGCTGGCTGCTGGTGCTGATTGTCGCGTGGCTGCTGTGGCGCAAGGGCGTTCGTCCTCAGCTCCAGCGCCGTGCTGAAGCTGAAAAAGCGGCTCGCGAGCAGATGAATGCGCGTCAGGAAACGGAAGAAGCGGTTGAAGTGCGCCTCAGCAAAGATGAACAGATGCAGCAGCGCCGCGCTAACCAGCGCATGGGTGCCGAGGTGATGAGCCAGCGCATTCGCGAAATGTCAGATAACGATCCGCGCGTCGTGGCGCTGGTCATCCGTCAGTGGATGGGTAACGAACATGAGTAATACGCTTACGGGCACCGATAAAAGCGTCATCCTGCTGATGACCATTGGCGAAGATCGCGCGGCGGAGGTGTTTAAACACCTCTCCCAGCGGGAAGTGCAAATTCTCAGTGCGGCGATGGCCAACGTGCGTCAAATCTCCAACAAGCAGCTGACCGAAGTGCTGTCGGAGTTTGAGCAGGAAGCCGAACAGTTTGCCGCGCTGAACGTCAACGCCAACGACTACCTGCGTTCCGTGCTGGTCAAGGCGCTGGGCGAAGAGCGTGCCGCCAGCCTGCTGGAAGACATTCTGGAAACGCGCGATACCGCCAGCGGTATCGAAACGCTTAACTTTATGGAACCGCAGAGTGCCGCGGACCTTATTCGCGACGAGCACCCGCAGATTATCGCCACCATCCTTGTCCACCTCAAACGTGGTCAGGCGGCCGATATTCTGGCGCTGTTCGAAGAGCGTCTGCGTCACGATGTGATGCTGCGTATCGCCACCTTCGGCGGCGTTCAGCCTGCCGCGCTGGCGGAGCTGACCGAGGTGCTGAACAACCTGCTCGACGGCCAGAACCTCAAGCGCAGCAAAATGGGCGGCGTGAGAACGGCGGCAGAAATCATCAACCTGATGAAAACGCAGCAGGAAGAGGCCGTCATTACGGCGGTTCGCGAATTCGACGGCGAGCTGGCACAGAAAATCATCGACGAGATGTTCCTGTTCGAAAACCTCGTCGAAGTGGACGACCGCAGCATCCAGCGCCTGCTCCAGGAAGTGGATTCCGAGTCGCTGCTTATCGCCCTCAAAGGCGCCGAGCAGCCGCTGCGCGAGAAGTTCCTGCGCAACATGTCTCAACGTGCGGCCGATATCCTGCGCGACGACCTTGCCAACCGCGGTCCGGTTCGTCTGTCTCAGGTGGAAAACGAACAGAAAGCCATTCTGCTTATCGTTCGTCGTCTGGCGGAAACCGGCGAGATGGTGATTGGCAGCGGAGACGACACCTATGTCTAATGAGCTGCCGTGGAAGCGCTGGACGCCGGACGATCTGGCCCCTCCCCTCTCCGAGTTCACGCCAGCCGCGATCCCGACCGAGGCGCTTGACCCGGACGTCGAGCAGCCCGAGCTGAGCGAAGAGGAGCAGCAGGCGCAAATGCTGGCTCAGCTGCAAATGCAGGCGCACGAGCAGGGCTACAATGCCGGTCTGAACGAAGGCCGGCAGAAAGGCCACGAGCTGGGGTATCAGGAAGGCCTGGCGAAAGGGCTAGAGCACGGTATCGATCAGGCGCGCCAGCAGCAGGCGCCGATCCATGCCCGCATGCAGCAGCTGGTCAGCGAGTTTCAGCACACGCTGGACGCGCTGGACAGCGTGATTGCCTCGCGACTGATGCAGATGGCGCTGGAAGCCGCGCGTCAGGTGATCGGCCAGACGCCCGTGGTGGATAACACGGCGCTAATCAAACAAATTCAGGGCCTGCTGCAGCAGGAGCCGCTGTTCAGCGGTAAGCCGCAGCTGCGCGTCCATCCGGACGACCTGCAGCGCGTGGAAGAGAGCCTGGGCGCGACGCTAAACCTGCACGGCTGGCGTCTGCGCGGCGATCCGTCTTTACATCACGGCGGCTGCAAAGTTTCTGCCGATGAAGGCGATCTGGATGCCAGCGTCGCCACCCGCTGGCAGGAACTGTGTCGCCTGGCGGCACCGGGAGTCGTCTGATGACCGCACGCCTCACCCGCTGGCTCACCACGCTCGACAACTTTGAGACGAAGATGGCGCAACTGCCATCTGTTCGTCGTTATGGGCGGCTGACGCGCGCCACCGGTCTGGTCCTGGAGGCCACCGGCCTGCAGCTTCCGCTGGGCGCGACCTGCGTGATTGAGCGTCAGGACGGTCTGGAAACGCGTGAAGTAGAAAGCGAAGTGGTCGGGTTCAACGGCCAGCGCCTGTTCCTGATGCCGCTTGAAGAGGTGGAAGGTATTCTGCCCGGCGCGCGCGTGTATGCCAAAAACACGTCCGGCGATGGGCTGCAAAGCGGGAAACAGCTGCCGCTTGGTCCTGCCCTGCTGGGTCGCGTGCTGGACGGCAGCGGGAAGCCGCTCGACGGGCTGCCCTCCCCGGACACTACCGAAACCGGCGCATTAATTACCCAGCCGTTTAACCCCCTGCAGCGAACCCCTATCGAGCATGTGCTCGACACCGGCGTGCGCCCGATTAACGCCCTGCTGACCGTGGGACGCGGGCAACGTATGGGCCTGTTCGCCGGGTCAGGCGTGGGTAAATCCGTCCTGCTCGGCATGATGGCGCGCTACACCCAGGCGGACGTTATCGTCGTGGGCCTGATCGGCGAGCGCGGTCGTGAAGTAAAAGACTTTATTGAAAACATTCTGGGTGCGGAAGGCCGAGCCCGCTCGGTGGTCATTGCCGCACCGGCGGACGTGTCGCCGTTACTGCGTATGCAGGGGGCAGCCTATGCCACCCGCATCGCCGAAGATTTTCGTGACCGCGGCAAGCACGTGCTGCTGATCATGGATTCCCTGACCCGCTACGCGATGGCGCAGCGTGAAATCGCGCTGGCTATCGGTGAGCCACCGGCGACCAAAGGCTACCCGCCTTCGGTCTTCGCCAAACTCCCTGCCCTGGTGGAACGTGCGGGGAACGGCATCAGCGGCGGCGGCTCCATCACCGCGTTCTATACGGTGCTGACCGAAGGCGATGACCAGCAGGATCCGATTGCCGACTCCGCGCGCGCGATCCTTGACGGTCATATCGTGCTGTCTCGTCGTCTGGCCGAAGCCGGACACTATCCGGCGATAGATATTGAAGCCTCTATCAGCCGCGCGATGACCGCGCTGATAACCGAGAAACACTACGCCCGCGTGCGTAACTTTAAACAACTCCTCTCCAGCTTCCAGCGCAACCGCGATCTGGTCAGCGTAGGGGCGTATGCCAAAGGCAGCGACCCGATGCTCGACAAAGCGATTACCCTGTGGCCGCAGCTGGAGGCATTTTTGCAACAAGGCATTTTTGAACGTGCCGACTGGGAAGATTCAATTCAGGCTCTGGAGCTGATTTTCCCGCAGGTGTAACACAGGTGGAGGGCGAAGGTCATGGCGCAAAACAGCGCGTTATCAACGCTGAAAGATCTGGCTGAAAAAGAAGTTGATGATGCCGCATTGCAGCTTGGCGCAATGCGACGCGGGTGCCAGCAGGCTGAAGAACAGTTGAAGATGTTAATCGACTATCAGCATGAATATCGCACCAACCTCAATACCGATATGACACAGGGCATTGGAAGCCAGCGCTGGATTAACTATCAGCAGTTTATCCAGACGCTGGAGAAGGCGATAGATCAGCATCGCCAGCAGCTTCACCAGTGGACCCAGAAAGTCGATACCGCGCTGAATTTCTGGCGCGAGAAGAAGCAGCGACTGCAGGCCTGGCAGACCTTACAGGACCGACAGATTGCGGCAACGACCCTGGCGGAAAACCGCCTGGATCAGAAAAAAATGGATGAGTTTGCCCAGCGCGCATCAATGAGGAAACCGGAATGATCACACTGCAACAACTGCTGATGAGCGACAGCGACCTGTCAGGCGGTACGCAGACAGGAAAAGGCACCGACGGTGCACAGGACTTTCTCGCGCTGCTTGCGGGCGCCCTGTCGGACGCGACGGGCAAGGGCAACGATGCGCCCCTGACTCTGGCTGACCTGAAAGCCGCCGGCAGCAAGCTGTCCCACGTTGCTCAGGACGCCAAAGGGGATACCACCCTGCAGACCAAAATTGCCGACCTGCTCTCGCGTCAAACTGCGCTGAAAGGCGATGAAACGTCGTCCGTCACGTCGCTTGATACGCTGGTATCCGGGCTGGTGCCGCTGTCAAAGGGTGATGCCCTGAAAACGCTTAATGCGGTCAACAGCAAAGATGACGGCAAAAGCGAGCTGAGCGAAGAGGAGCTGGCCGGGTTAAGCGCGCTGATGGCCATGCTGCCGCACCAGCAGACCAGCACCTCACGTGCGGCAGGCAGTGACGGTGTGTCCGCCACCGCAACGCTGAGTTCAGCGGCGCTGACGCAAAACGGCGCGGGCCAGCCGTCCCTGAACGCGCTTCCGGGAAGCCATGATAAAGCCCAGAGTGCTGCGCCTTATCAGAGCCAGGCGAAAAACAGCGACCCGGCCCTGTCGGGTAACGCGCCGGCCACGCCGGCCGTGGCCGCAACGGCAGAGAAGCAGGAGCTTGCCAGTTCCTCCTCCTCAGCCTCACCGACGGCGACCCTGGCACCGATTATGTCCAGCCATGCGACCAGTCAGACAGCCGCCACCGTCGCCACCGCGCCGGTGTTAAGCCAGCCTCTGGGTACGCATGAATGGCAGCAGTCCCTGAGCCAGCACATCACCCTGTTCACTAAACAGGGCCAGCAGACAGCCGAGCTGCGTCTGCACCCGGAAGATCTGGGTCAGGTGCAAATTTCGCTTAAGCTGGATGATAACCAGGCGCAGCTGCAGATGGTTTCTGCGCACAGCCATGTCCGTGCGGCGCTGGAAGCCGCGCTGCCGGTCCTGCGAACCTCACTGGCGGAGAACGGCATTCAGCTTGCGCAAAGCAGCGTCAGCAGCGAGAGCTTTGCCGGGCAGCAGCAGTCCTCATCCCAGCAGCAGCACCAGGCTTCGCGTTCCGGCAACACCGGCGGCTTTAATGACGAGAGCGATGAGTTACTGCCTGTCCCTGCCGCTCTGCAATCCGCCGCGCGCGGTAACAGTGCCGTAGACATCTTCGCCTAAACGCCAGAGGTAGCGTGATTATCCCCGTCTTTTCCACGCTTTGACGACAGCAGGACACGGGATAATCACCTTATTAAGCTGTACCGAAACAGGAAGCTCGTATCAGATGACTGACTCCGCTATCACCAAAAAAAGTAAGCGTTCCATCTGGATCCCGCTGCTGGTGTTGATCACGCTCGCCGCCTGCGCTACCGCGGGCTATAGTTACTGGCGTATGCAGCAGGAACCTTCGACCGCTGCGGCCAAAGCCGAACCTGCACCACCGCCGGCGCCGGTATTTTTCCCTCTGGACACCTTCACCGTGAACCTCGGTGACGCGGATCGTGTGCTGTATGTCGGTATTACGCTGCGCCTGAAGGATGAAGCCACGCGCGCGCGTCTGAATGATTATCTTCCGGAGGTGCGTAGCCGCCTTCTGCTGCTGTTCTCTCGTCAGGACGCTTCGGCGCTGGCCACCGATGTGGGTAAGCAAAAGCTGGTCGACGCCATTAAACAAACGCTGGCGACCCCGCTGGTAAACGGCCAACCTAAGCAGGAAGTCACTGACGTTCTGTATACAGCCTTCATTCTGCGGTAACGACATGGGCGACAGTATTCTTTCTCAGGCAGAAATCGATGCGCTGCTCAACGGCGACAGCGATAAAAGTGATGATCCGCAACCGGGTATCGGCGGCGATAGCGATATTCGTCCCTATGACCCGAATACCCAGCGTCGCGTGGTACGTGAACGTCTGCAGGCGCTGGAGATCATTAACGAACGTTTTGCACGTCAGTTCCGTATGGGGCTGTTTAACCTGCTGCGTCGTAGCCCGGATATTACGGTCGGTGCGATCCGCATTCAGCCGTATCACGAGTTTGCCCGCAACCTGCCGGTGCCAACCAACCTTAACCTGATTCATCTGAAGCCGCTGCGCGGCACCGGTCTGGTGGTGTTTTCCCCAAGCCTGGTGTTCATCGCGGTGGATAACCTGTTCGGCGGCGACGGGCGTTTCCCGACCAAAGTAGAAGGTCGCGAATTCACCCACACCGAACAGCGCGTCATTAACCGCATGCTGAAGCTAGCGCTGGAGTCCTACAGCGACGCGTGGAAAGCGATTAACCCGCTGGAAGTGGAGTACGTCCGTTCTGAGATGCAGGTGAAATTTACCAATATCACCACCTCCCCGAACGATATCGTCGTGAATACGCCGTTCCACGTGGAGATCGGTAACCTGACCGGCGAGTTCAACATCTGCCTGCCGTTCAGCATGATCGAACCGCTGCGCGAGCTGCTGGTTAACCCGCCGCTGGAGAACTCGCGCAACGAAGACCAGAACTGGCGTGAAAACCTGGTCCGCCAGGTCCAGCATTCGCAGCTTGAGCTGGTGGCGAGCTTCGCCGATATCCCGCTGCGGTTATCTCAGATCCTGAAATTACAACCCGGTGATGTTTTGCCGATAGAAAAACCCGACCGCATTATTGCCCATGTGGATGGTGTCCCCGTGCTGACAAGCCAGTACGGCACGATTAACGGTCAGTATGCGTTACGCGTTGAGCACTTGATCAACCCGATTTTGAATTCGCTGAATGAGGAACAGCCCAAATGAGTGACATGAACAATCCGTCCGATGAAAACAGCGGAGCACTGGACGATCTGTGGGCTGACGCGTTAAACGAGCAAAAAGCGACCCCGGCCAAAAGCGCAGCGGATGCCGTATTCCAGCAGCTCGGCGGCGGTGACGTCAGCGGCACGCTGCAGGATATCGACCTGATTATGGATATCCCGGTTAAGCTGACCGTTGAGCTGGGACGCACCCGCATGACCATTAAAGAGCTGCTGCGCCTGACGCAGGGCTCCGTAGTAGCCCTTGACGGTCTGGCCGGCGAGCCGCTGGATATCCTGATCAACGGCTATCTGATTGCTCAGGGTGAAGTGGTGGTGGTGGCCGATAAATACGGCGTACGCATCACCGACATCATTACCCCGTCTGAACGTATGCGTCGTCTGAGCCGTTAAGCATGAAAACCCAGGCAACAGTATCGCAACCTTCTGCCGTTCCCGGCTCGCCTCTGCTCCAGGTGAGCGGGGCGTTGTTCGGTATTATTGCCTTTATTCTTATCGCCGCCTGGCTGGCGAAGCGCTTTGGCCTGGCGGGGAAAACCGCCGGTGCCCGCGGGCTGAAGGTCAGCGCCAGCACCACGCTGGGGCCGCGTGAACGCGTGGTCATCGTCGAGGTGGACGATGCGCGCCTGGTCCTGGGCGTCACGGCGTCAAACATCAGCGTGTTACATAAACTGCCGCCCGCCCCTGCTGTGGTGGACGAGCGTGCAGAGGCCCCTGCGGATTTCCAGTCCGTGATGAAGAGTTTGCTTAAGCGTTCCGGGAGATCCTGATGCGTCGTTTGTTATCCCTAACGCTTGCGGGCGTTGGACTGTTTGCTCCCGCGGTCTATGCGCAATTGCCCGGTCTGGTTTCTACCCCGCTCGCGGGCGGCGGCCAAAGCTGGTCGCTTCCGGTTCAGACGCTGGTGTTCATCACCTCGCTGACGTTTATTCCGGCCATCCTGCTGATGATGACCAGCTTCACCCGCATCATCATCGTTTTTGGTCTGCTGCGAAACGCGCTGGGCACCCCTTCCGCTCCGCCAAACCAGGTTCTGCTCGGGCTGGCGCTGTTTTTGACCTTTTTCATTATGTCGCCGGTGATCGATAAGATTTACACCGACGCCTACCAGCCGTTCAGCGAAGATAAAATCTCCATGCAGGAAGCGCTGGATAAAGGCGCGCAGCCGCTGCGGGAATTTATGCTGCGCCAGACGCGTGAAGCCGATCTGGCCCTCTTTGCCCGCCTGTCCAACACCGGCGAACTGCAGGGACCGGAAGCGGTACCCATGCGTATTCTGCTGCCCGCCTATGTGACCAGCGAGCTGAAAACCGCATTCCAGATTGGCTTTACCATCTTTATTCCGTTCCTGATTATCGACCTGGTGATCGCCAGCGTCCTGATGGCGCTCGGGATGATGATGGTGCCGCCCGCGACCATCGCCCTGCCCTTTAAGATCATGCTCTTTGTGCTGGTCGACGGCTGGCAGCTGCTGGTCAGCTCGCTGGCGCAGAGTTTCTACAGTTAAGGAACGGCAATGACACCCGAATCGGTCATGATGATGGGCACGGAGGCGATGAAAATCGCGATTGCCGTTGCCGCGCCGCTGCTGCTTGTCGCGCTGGTTACCGGTCTGATTATCAGTATTCTCCAGGCCGCCACGCAGATTAACGAAATGACGCTGTCATTCATCCCGAAAATCATCGCCGTGTTCGTGGCGATTATCGTGGCCGGGCCGTGGATGCTGAACCTGCTGCTGGACTATATGCGCAACCTGTTTACCAACCTGCCGTACATCATCGGCTGACCTGACGATGCTGCACTTCACCAGCGACCAGTGGGTTCAGTGGCTCGGCGTCTATTTCTGGCCGATGCTTCGCATCATGGCGCTGATCTCCACCGCCCCCATTCTCAGCGAGAAATCGATACCCAAGCGTGTCAAAGTGGGGCTGGGGATTATCATCTCCATTATCGTCGCACCGTCTCTCCCTCCCGTGAATATTCCGATCTTCTCGGCAAATGCGGTGTGGCTCGCCCTGCAGCAGGTGATGATTGGCGTTGCCGTCGGCTTTACCATGCAGCTCGCTTTTGCCGCCGTGCGTACCGCGGGGGAACTGATTGGCCTGCAGATGGGGTTATCGTTTGCCACGTTTGTCGATCCCGGCAGTCATCTCAACATGCCCGTGCTGGCGCGCATTATCGATCTGCTCGCCATGCTGCTGTTTCTGTCGTTCAACGGCCATCTGTGGCTTATCTCCATGCTGGTGGACACGTTCCATACGCTGCCGATTGGCGAAAATCCGGTGAACAGCAACGCTTTCCTGGCGCTCACTCGCGCCGCGGGGCTGATCTTCCTCAACGGGCTGATGCTGGCGCTGCCGATCATCACCCTGCTGCTGACCGTCAACCTGGCGTTAGGTTTACTCAACCGAATGGCACCGCAGCTTTCGGTGTTTGTCATTGGTTTTCCGCTGACGCTGACGGTCGGAATTTTATTAATGTCATTACTGATGCCCCTTATCGCTCCCTTCTGTGAACATTTATTCGGCGAGATATTCAACCTGTTAGCGGATATTGTCAGCGAACTGCCACGTAAATAATAGCCCGCACTGTTGTTACTGTCTTTCTGAGGATATTCCTAAAATAAAACGCGAAAAACATCTTCCAAGATATATCTGACGCGGTTTAATTGTTTCTAACCACCTCACAATACTTAATATTTACTTTACTTTAAGAAGATTCCTGGCAAATTATACGTAACTTTACGGGATAGTGAGTCCGCCTGAAAGTCTTTGTCATGCTCACAGGTTTATTATTTTTTTCCATCCCGTATGGCTGTTTTGAGCTCTCAGGCAGATGGTGAATTATCGTTACGCATTGAGTGAGGGTATGCCATGTCAACGATCATTATGGATTTATGCAGCTACACCCGGCTAGGGTTAACCGGGTACCTGGCAAGCAGAGGGGTAAGAAAGAGAGACATCAACGATGCACACACCGTTGACGAACTCGCAGCCGCTTGTGACGAACTAAAACCAGGCGTGGTGTTTATTAATGAGGACTGTTTCATTCACGATCCAGCCAACAGTCAGCACATTAAGCAAATCATTAATCAGCATCCAAAAACCCTGTTTATTGTTTTTATGGCCATCGCGAATATCCATTTCGATGAGTATTTGTTGGTCCGTAAAAATTTATTGATCAGTTCTAAATCGATTAAACCCGAGTCGCTGGATGACATTTTGGGTGATTATTTGAATAAAGAAGTTAAAAATGTAGGAGCGGTTAACTTACCCACCCTATCATTAAGCAGGACTGAATCAAGTATGCTGCGAATGTGGATGGCGGGACAAGGAACTATTCAGATCTCCGACCAGATGAATATTAAAGCGAAAACCGTTTCATCACACAAAGGAAATATTAAACGGAAAATTAAAACGCATAATAAGCAAGTGATCTACCACGTGGTACGCCTGACCGATAATGTGACGAACGGGATTTTCGTCAACATGCGTTAGTCGCTTAAGAAAAGACCCTGTGCACCCTACCTTTGATCTCTGGCCTGGCCAGAGATTTTTGCTTTTACAGCGGGTGTCGGGCACGCAATGTGCTACCCGACGCCGTGCTAGTCTGCTTTCTCTACAAAAATCCCGTCCGGATGCCCCAGTTCGTTAAAAAACCAAATGCCGAGCGGGTAGTCTTCCAGTGATACCAGGTACATTGTACCTTCGCTAAACTCTTCAATTGCCAGCACCACACCCGGGCGGCGCGGCCCACCGTCCGTTTTAACGGTTACCCGATCGTTGACCTTCATACATTCCTCCTCTGGTTTTGAGCCAGTGTAGAACAAAACGCAAAAACGCACATCGCCGCCCGGCGTGAATGGCGTTTTTATGCACAGGCTATACTTAACCCTGGACACGTTTGCAGGTTGAAAGAGGAGTCCCGCAATGAAGACCGATAAAGAGTACAGCGATACCATCAAGCGCGAAGTCGAGGTGGATGTCGATGCCCTGCTGGCCGCCATCAATGAGATCAGCGAGTCAGAAGTCCGCCGCTCGGACGACAATTCGGACCGCGTCATTGTCAACGGAAGGGATTATCACACCTATCGCGAGCTGGCCGAGGCCTTCGAGCTCGATATTCACGACTTTAGCGTGTCGGAAGCCAATCGTTAGGGCGAAAAAAATCCCGGTCATGGGGATGACCGGGATCAAAACTTGCTTATGCAAGAAGCACTTGAAAATTCGTTACACCAGGAAATCTGATGTACATGCCACACTATCCCCAACGAATTTGTCTGACAAGCATATATTCTTAGGATGAATATAATATTTTTAACATAATGCTTTTGGTTATGAGCAATAACATACGCCGAATGCGGGTTTGCCAGGGAATACTCTCATTTCTCCGGTTAACAATTCGGATATTTTTTAGGAATTTTCTTAGAGCGAAACGCATGCGTCACCGGGAGTCACTATGCCTTCACTGCGGGATACCTTGCTGATTTTTTCCGACCTGGATGGCTCGTTGCTGGATATTCATACCTATGACTGGCAACCCGCCATGCCCTGGCTGGACAGGCTGCAGGATAACCAGATTCCGATCATTCTCTGCAGCAGTAAAACCGCGGCAGAGATGCTGGATATTCAGCAGGATCTGGGGCTGGAAGGCCTGCCGTTTATTGCCGAGAACGGCGCGGTGATTCAGCCTGACGTGCGCTGGGACAATATCCAGCGTCAGATTAGAGGGATGACGCACCGGGATATTCGTCCGCGGATCGAGCAGATTCGCCTGCAGACGGGCTTTAAATTCACCACCTTTGACGATGTGGATGAGCACGTTATTAGCGAGTGGACCGGACTGACGCGCTACCGTTCGACGCTTGCCCGCAAGCACGAAGCCTCCGTCACGTTGATCTGGCGCGATACCGACGAGAACTTGCTTCAGTTTGAAGAGGAACTGGCGCACAGCGGCCTGCAATGCCTGCAGGGGGCGCGCTTCTGGCATATTCTGGACGCCCGCTGCGGTAAAGACGTGGCGGTTAACTGGCTGATTGAACGGTATCGCGAGCAGGAAGACATTGAACCCACCACGCTAGGGCTCGGCGACGGTCCCAACGATGCGCCGCTGCTCGACAGCATGGACTTCGCGGTGGTGATCAAGGGGATTAACCGCCAGGGCATCACGCTACGGGACGATAACCCCGCGCGGGTTTATCACACCCAACAGCCCGGGCCTGCGGGCTGGCAGGAGGGGCTGGATCATTTCCTGTCCTGATCCCGCCACACGACCCGGTTACGCCCGCTCTGCTTGGCCTGATACAGCCGGGCGTCCGCCACGGACTGCAGCTGTTCAAAATCGTAATTGCCCGTTTCATCCGCGCTGCTGACGCCCAGTGACGCGCTGATGCGCAGGGTTGTGCTCTTCTTCACCAGGATCTCCTTACTGTTGATTCGGCAACGAATGCGTTCGGCGACGCCTCTCGCCTCCTCCAGACCAAGACCGGGAAGGACAACACAAAACTCTTCGCCACCGACGCGTCCGGCCACGTCATTCTTGCGTAACGCGCTGGCAATCACGCCTGCCGTATGGGAAAGCACCTTATCACCGGCCTGATGGCCAAAACGGTCGTTGATGTTTTTAAAATAGTCGAGATCGATCTGAATCACCGAGAACGGCAGCGACTGCTGACGACAGGTTTCCGCCAGCAATTTTGCGCGGTCGAACAGCGCGCCGCGATTATTCAATCGGGTCAGCGGATCGTGCCAGGCCTGCCACTGGAGCGAGTGCTGAAGCGTATACATGTTACTCACCATCCGACGGATCACCAGCCACGAGATCAACAGCATGGCGGTAAAGAGCGCCCACAGCAGCGCCAGCACAATGCTGATACTGCCGAAGTCGTCCTGCACCCCTTCGTGCAGGGTGTGGATCCGCAGGACGACGCCATCGAAATGATCGAGCCGCTCCCAGGTGATAAACCGGCTCCCGAGGCGGATACCGCCGCCGGTATCATGTTCAATCGCCTGGGCAATCTGCGCCGTTTCGCGTTCGTCAAACTGGTTAACCGGACTTCCCGCGTGGGCTGAGGTAGCAATCATATTAAGCCGGGTATCGTACAGCTGATACTCCCCCTCCGTCCGGTCTTCCGTCGCGTCGGTCAGCAGACGCTGCATCGTGTCTAAGGTAAAGTCCATCGCCACGACGCCATACCAGTAGTGATCGAAATAGATGGGGACGCTGGCGGTGATCGTGCGTTCATCCCCGGTCCAGGATGAAGGGGTAGAGATAAACCAGCGCACGGCGCGCGCGCGATTGTTACGCTCTGACTGCTGGGTAAACCAGGACTGCGTGACCAGATTATAATAGCGGGCGGTAATATCACCCGCCCGATCCGGCGTATCC
Organism: Enterobacter sp. CFEC122; assembly: GCF_052983755.1. Classification (NCBI taxonomy): domain Bacteria; kingdom Pseudomonadati; phylum Pseudomonadota; class Gammaproteobacteria; order Enterobacterales; family Enterobacteriaceae; genus Enterobacter; species Enterobacter sp. CFEC122. The sequence continues at coordinate 21,971 of NZ_JBRIQR010000030.1, forward strand.
GTGGAAAGGAAAAATCCGGCGCGGGAGACGTAGATCACCCGCGCTTCCGTTTGCGCTCTCGATGACGCCAGCCTGAGCAGATACCCCACTTCGAGCGCGGCAGAAATTTCATGACTGATGCGCTCAGCGTCCCGGTTCAGAAGCGTGGTTTTATCCACGAACGCATCCGAGACCCCGTTGATGGGAAGGGTGCGCTTTTTATCAACGGCGAGCTGCCAGGTGGGGAGCATGCGGACGGTGTTAAAGCGTGACACCGCGTCCTGTAGGACATCAAAGGCCAGCGGCGTCTCGATTGCATCATGCATGCCCTGGCGGAATAACAGCATCCTGTCGACGCTGTTCTGTAACTGCCTGTCCAGCGAACTGGCCACCGTATCCAGATGGTTGCGCTGGCTGGAGATGTACGCCTCTTCCAGCACCACCACCTCACGCCAGGTCAGGAGCGTGGAAAACACCAGAACGATCAGAAAACAGAGATTACAATCCGCCCCGGATTGCTACGCTTATGCAGCCATTGCAAAAAAGTTTGTCTTACAACAAAGGTATCGCGCTGCACACACACTCCCTGATTACTGCTCTATACCCGAAACCTGAGATAAAAACGCCCGGCAAAGCCGGGCGTTATGTGATTAAGCCTTGTCCCGTTTGTGCTGCCCGTCCCCCGGCTGAAGCTCATCTTCACGGAATGCTTCCCGCTTGATGCTATAGCCATCGTGCCACCGGCATTCCACCATTCCGCTGGAATACCCGGTGACGATCATACGTGGGCCGCCCTTTTTAGGCTTAACTTCATCACTGACCAAAAAGACCATACCTGCCTCCTGTATCAGGGTGAAACTGTTTCAATTTAGACGAGGAATGGTCTTTTTGCATCCTGCCGACGGTAACAATTAGTGCGACGTGCCGCGAATTTTCTCAACCAGCTTCACCGCCGCAACGACGATAGCGCCAATGATAAAGCCCAGCACCAGGTTCAGCAGCGTAGGCAGAATCGCCGCGATAACGGCCCCCTGCGTGGAGGAGAAATGTTCGATGGCATGGTGCAGCGGCGCAATGCCGTGAACCACAATTCCGCCGCCTACGAGGAACATCGCCAGCGTGCCCACCACCGATAAGCTCTTCATCAGCCAGGGCGCCAGCACCAGCAGGCTTTTGCCGATGCCTCTTGCCACCGCGCTCGACTTTTCTTCCAGCCAGTAGCCAATATCGTCCAGCTTGACGATCAGTCCCACCAGACCGTACACGCCCACGGTGACCAGAATCGCGATGCCGGAGAGGATCAGGACCTGATTCAGGAGCGGCGCGTCAGAGACAATGCCCAGCGTAATCGCGACGATTTCCGCAGACAGGATAAAGTCGGTCCGAATAGCGCCTTTGACCTTATCACGCTCGAAGGTTTTCGGATCCTGCGCGGCCAGCGCTTCAAGACGCTGCTGGCGTACCTCCGGCGTATCGCTCTGCTTGCGCGCGCTAAAGGAGTGGAGCACCTTCTCCACGCCCTCGAAGCAGAGAAATGCCCCACCGATCATCAGTAACGGCGTGATGGCCCAGGGGATAAAGGCGCTGATCAGCAGCGCCAGCGGCACCAGGATCACCTTATTCAGGAAAGAACCTTTCGCCACGCCCCACACCACCGGCAGTTCACGGTTTGCCCTCACCCCACTCACCTGCTGCGCGTTAAGCGATAAATCATCGCCCAGCACGCCTGCGGTTTTCTTCGCCGCCAGTTTCCCCATCACTGAAATGTCGTCCAGTAGGGTGGCTATATCATCCAGCAATGTTAATAAGCTACTTCCTGCCAAAATCTTAATCCTTCATTTTTTGGTAATTAAGTGAATAGTATGGAGCAAAAGCGCAAACCCGGAAACAGGCACCTTACGTCAACAAAAAATTCACATCAGCTACACAATTAAAGGGCTCGCCAGCGCGATAGTTTTCGCGTTTACTATCAGCGACCTTTTTATTTCGACGTGAGGGATTATGCGTTTCCGGCAATTGCTACCGCTCATCGGGGCACTCTTTTCGCTGTACATCATCTGGGGCTCAACCTACTTTGTCATTCGCATCGGCGTGGAAAGCTGGCCGCCGCTGATGATGGCGGGCATCCGCTTCCTTTCGGCGGGTATCCTGCTGCTGGCCTTCCTGATGCTGCGCGGGCATAAGCTTCCCCCGCTGCGCCCGATGCTGAATGCCGCCCTGATCGGCCTGCTGCTGCTGGCAGTGGGGAACGGGTTTGTGACGATTGCCGAGCACCAGAACGTCCCGTCCGGGATCGCCGCCGTGGTCGTTGCCACCGTACCGCTGTTTACCCTCTGCTTCAGCCGTCTTTTCGGCATCCGCACCCGCAAGCTGGAATGGCTGGGGATTGGGATTGGGCTGGCCGGCATTGTTCTGCTCAACAGCGGCGGCAACCTGAGCGGGAATCCGTGGGGCGCGGTGATTATCCTGATCGGCTCGATGAGCTGGGCGTTGGGTTCCGTCTACGGGTCACGTATCGAACTGCCGACCGGCATGATGGCCGGTGCGATTGAGATGCTCGCCGCGGGGATTGTCCTGCTGCTGGTCTCGGCGCTGACGGGAGAAAAGCTGACCGCGCTGCCGGACCTGTCGGGCTTTCTCGCGGTAGGCTACCTGGCGCTGTTTGGCTCTATCATCGCCATTAACGCCTATATGTTCCTGATCCGCAACGTCTCTCCGGCTGTCGCCACCAGCTACGCCTACGTCAACCCGGTCGTGGCCGTGCTGCTCGGAACGGGACTGGGGGGAGAAACGCTCTCGCCTGTGGAATGGATTGCTCTTGGGATCATCGTGTTTGCCGTCGTGCTGGTCACGCTGGGCAAATATCTGCTGCCGGCAAAACCGGTGGTCACGCCTTGCGAGGTGGAGAAACCGTAAGCAGGTGAATACCCTGCGTGTCGATCTGCGCGGTCTGACCGCCGCCGCAGATCCACTCTTCCAGCCGTTCGCGCAGATCGGTATCGTTCAGCTTTAGTCTGCCTCTCAGCGCACACTCCCAGACGATCAGCACCCGCCAGCCCTGCGCAATAAGCATTGAAAGATCCCGTTTGTCACGCTCGACGTTCTTGCCAATCTTATCCAGCCAGAAATCGGTGCGCGTCGCGGGGACTTTAAACAGGTAGCAGTCGTGATGGTGCCAGAAGCAGCCGTGGGTAAAGATGATGCACTGCCAGGCGTCGAGGACGAAATCGGGACGCCCCGCCAGGGCGGGATCCTGCACGCGAAAGTCAAACCCTGCCTGCGTCAGCAGCGCGGCCAGGCGCTTTTCAATGGCGGTGTCACGCGTGCCGATGGCACGCATGTTTTTACTGCGCGTGGCCTTATCGTGAACGTCCGTCATTGACGGCCTCACTCTGGCGTAGCGCCACCGCCTGTCTGATGCGCGGAGCCAGCAGTTTTGCGACAGCCGCAAACGCGGGAACGACGACCGAGTTACCAAACTGGCGGTACGCCTGGGTGTCTGAAACCGGAATGCGGAAACCGTAGCCTTGCGGCGTTTCAAAGCCCATCAACCGGGCGCATTCCCGCGGCGTTAAGCGCCGTGGGCGATGACGCTGGTTGTGCGGATCGTCGAAATCTTTTTCACCCAGCGCTTTGTCCCAGCCTCTGTCGATCAGGATTTCCGCGCCGTCTTTATAGTAGCGAGCAGACAGCGTGCGGGTGACGCTGTGCGGATCGTTCGGGTTGACCATCCCAAAACCGAAGCCGTTGCCTTTCGCCTGATGCTTCTTGGCATAGCGGTAAAGGTATTTCCACAGCACCGGGGTCAGGATAAATTTCGCGTCGACGACCGGTTCCAGCAGGTCGGCCACGGTAGGACGGCGCTCGGGATACAGAGAAGGAATATCCCGCAGGGTGAAATCCCCCTTCAGATTGAGATCGCGGCGGAAACCCACCAGCACGATACGTTCGCGATGCTGGGGCAGGAAATGTTTCCCATCAATGATTTTAGGATCGTCCGCGCCCATGTCCTCTGAATCGGCCACGTCATAACCCAGCTCATCCAGCGTTTGCATGATAATGCGGAAGGTTTTCCCGCCGTCGTGGCTTTTTAAGTTTTTGACGTTTTCCAGTACAAAAATGGCTGGACGACGGGCGTCAATAATGCGCGCCACGTCAAAAAACAGCGTTCCCTGCGTATCGCAGGCGAAACCGTGGGCGCGTCCGAGGGCATTCTTCTTGGAGACGCCGGCCAGCGAAAAAGGCTGGCACGGGAAGCCGGCCAGCAGCACGTCATGCGCGGGGATCGTCTGACGAATATGCTCGGCGGCCTCCTCATCGCTCACGCCGCTTTTATGGCTCAGGGTGACATCGCGAATATCGGCGTTGAAATGATGCTCGTGCGGGTCGCAGTACCAGTTGGCCTTATAGGTCCGCACGGCGTGCTTGTTCCACTCGCTGGTAAATACGCACTGTCCGCCGATAGCTTCAAAACCGTGCCGAATACCACCGATACCGGCAAACAGATCGATAAACCGGAAGGCATAGTTCGGGTGCGCGGCAGAAGGTCGCGGAAGCAGGTTTTGCAGATAACGAAACTCGCCTTCACTCAGGCGACGCCCTGCTCGCTCGCTGGTCAGCAGACGTTTAAGGATCGCCGGGCTCCAGTGGCTTTCGCCGTGCGCCACCAGCAGACTGGCCAGCGTTTTAGCATCATAGATATCCAACAGCTGGCGCAGTAAGGCCTGCACCGTTGCCGTTGATTTCTCAGCCTGCGCGGGCGCGGGCTCTTTCACTGCTCGATTTTCCTGCATTCTTTTAACCGGAGAGTAAAGACTGGGAACAGATTACCACAGTTCAGTTGCGCAAACTGCGACGGAAGCGGCTCAGCACCTGGCTATCCAGCCCGAGGCAGTCGCCGTGTAATTCGGCGCTGAGTTTCGCCATAAACTGGATCAGGAAATCGGCATTGTGACGTGCCAGTTCGCGGCCCATTTCCGTCTGCATTGTATCAGGCAAACGCAGCAGCTTGGTCTGAAAATGGTCGAGGGCAAATGCCCTATCGTCGAGGGATCGCGCATCGGCAAAGGGATCGTCCGCGTCAAATAGCGGCACGCCCAGCGCGCCCGAGACGGCAAAAACGCGCGCCAGGCCGATAGCACCTAACGCTTCCAGCCGGTCAGCGTCCTGCACTATTTTGGCTTCCATACTCTGCGGCGCGATTTCGGCGCTAAAGCTGTGCGCCTCAATCGCGTGCGCGACGGCGGCAATATGCTCTGGCGGAAAGTCCGGAAAGTCGCGGCGCAGAATGTCGCTCGTCTTACGCGCGGCGAGCCTTGACGACTGACTGCGTTCGGGATGATTTTTCGGCAGGCTGACAATATCGTGAAAATAGCATGCGGCCAGAATCACCCGCGGCTCGACCGTGTGGTGAACCATGATTTTTTGCGCCGTCATCCAGACCCGTCGAAAATGCGAAATATCATGTGCGGTATCGTCGTTCTGATGATTTTCCTTGAGCCAGCGCTCAAAGCCATGCTGCCACCGGGCCAGTTCCATCGTCATGTCCTGTTGTTAAAAAGAGGATGAATTATAACATAGCCAAATTAAATAAATTAAAAAATAGAAATGCGAAATATTTAATAATAATTACACCTTATAAATTCAATTAATTAATTCACTGGAAAAATAAAGAGATTTATAGAAATAATTTGAAATATTACATCGAATTTTATTACATTTATTTTTGAAACTAAATCACATCTCCTGGAATAGTATCAACCCTGTAATTACGGAGGGTAATTACATATATTCATATAAATTATCTTTAAAGGGAATATATAATGAAAAGAAAAGTTCTGGCAATTCTTGTACCCGCGTTATTAATGGCAGGCGCAGCAAATGCGGCTGAAATGTACAACAAAGACGGCAACAAAGTTGACCTGTACGGCAAGGTCGACGCGCGTCATACCTTCTCTGACAGCCCTGGCGACGACGGCGATGAAACCTATGTACAGATTGGTTTCAAAGGCGAAACCCAGATCACTAACGACCTGACCGGTTACGGCCAGTGGGAATATAAAACCTACGCTAACGATACCGAAGGCGCGGGTGATAAATCCTTTAACCGTCTGGCATACGCTGGCCTGAAATTTGGCGAATACGGTTCATTTGATTATGGCCGTAATTACGGCGTCGTGTACGACGTTGAAGCGTGGACCGATATGCTGCCTGTATTTGGCGGTGATTCCTACACCTGGACTGATAACTTTATGACTGGCCGTGCTAACGGTCTGGCTACCTACCGTAATAGTGATTTCTTCGGTCTGGTTGAGGGTCTGAATATCGCGCTGCAGTATCAGGGCGCAAATGAAGATCAGTTTGCTCAAGAAGACCAGGAAGGCACGAAAAATGGTCATAAAGATGTACGCTTCCAGAACGGTGACGGCTTCGGTATGTCTACCTCCTATGACTTCTCTGGCGATCTCTCCGGTCTGAGCCTGGGGGCGGCGTATTCCTCTTCTGACCGTACTAACAAACAGGAAGCGGCAGGCCAATACAGCGCGCATTATGCGAGCGGTAAAACAGCTGAAGCGTGGACTCTCGGCGCGAAATACGACGCCAATAACGTCTATCTGGCGATGATGTACGCTGAAACCCGCAACATGACGCCTTATGGTGATTATGGTATCGCGGATCAGACTCAGAACTTCGAAGCGGTTGCACAGTACCAGTTCGACTTCGGCCTGCGTCCATCCCTTGCATGGGTTTACTCTAAGGGCAAGGACATGACCTATCCAGGCAACGCCAGTAACCCTCAGGGTCAGCATGGAGACATGGACCTGGTTAACTACATCGACCTGGGTATGACCTACAGCTTCAATAAGAACTTCTCTACCTATGTTGACTACAAAATCAACATGCTGGACAACGATGAAAGCTTCTACGAAGCCAACGGTATTTCCACCGACGACATCGTTGGTGTGGGCATGACCTACCAGTTCTAACCTCTAAAATATCAAAGGCCGCATCTGCGGCCTTTTTTATTTCTTAACGGTACGTATTACGGCGCTTCCTGCAGCGCCACGCGGATAAACCCGTTATTCTGCACCAGCAGCTCATGAGCTTTCCACGCATCCAGCCCTGTCAGCACCATCAATACCGCTGTTTTACAGTGATGGTTACAGCTCTCCAGCGCCGCTTTTGCCTCCGCCCGGGAGCATCCCCCCGCTTCCATTACAATGGCGATTTGACGTTCGGCCCATTTGGTGTTGCTTGCCTCAAGATCCACCCGCAGGTTGCTGTATACGCGCCCGGTTCGAACGGCCAGCCCGGTAGCGATCATCGAGAGGATCATTTTTTGCGCGATCCCCGCTTTGGTGTTGAGATAGCCGGCCACCACATCGGCACCCAGTTCGGGGGCTATAACCATACTTGCCAGCTGCGCGGCTTCACTTTGCGCATCACCGGTAAGCACGGCGACCGGCGAACCCAGCGACCATGCATGCCGGATCGCTCCCCAGACCCACGGCGTTTTTCCGCTGACGGTCACGGCCAGCATCATATCGTGTTCACCAAATTTAATGGCCTGCAGGTCGGAAACGCCGCGCTCGTAGCTCCCTTCCCCCTCTTGTGCCGTTACGGCCATCACAGGGGTTTTGCCGGGCGCATAGTCATCGGCAACCTGTTGCGCGACACGACCAGACGGCCCCGCCCCGACAATGACCAGGCGACCACCGTGATTGAGGGTCGCGGCAGCGTTATCCACCGCACGGGCAATCGTCTGTAAACAAGGGGTGATAGCAGCAGAAATGAGTGCATCATCCTGGTGAATGACTTTCAGCATGTCCAGCGTGGACAATCTATCGATATTCATCGTGCTGGCGTGCCGTCTTTCCTTGACCGAACCGGTAAGCATAATGCTCATAAACAGCCTCCTTATTATGAGTACCCACACACTATAAAGTGTTTTATATAGATGACCTGCGAGGAGGGTCACGAAAAGAGGACCAAATCCACGCTTTTACATGGCTTTAAGAAAAGTGCGTCATCAGCGATAATTACCCTCTTACTTAATCATCGCGGAGTATTGATGAGCGATTTGCAGCCTTTCCTTCCGACGCGCAAGCGCCCCATGAAACTCAATACGCTGGTCACGCTGATGGTGTGCGCGATTATCGGTTCAGTTCTGCTGGTGGTTTTTGCGCTCTATTCGGTGCAGATCACCCGCGCAACGCGCGATGATGTCAAAGACACCGCGCTCGGCATTGCCCGCACCCTCGCCGACAGCCCCGAGATCCAGCGCGGCCTCATGCAGGCACCGCAGGAGAACATTATTCAGCCCATCGCCCAGGCGGTGACGAAGCGAAACGATCTGCTGTTCACCGTGGTCACTGATATGCGCGGGATCCGCTACTCTCATCCGAATGAGGCGCTGCTCGGGCTACATTTTATCGGTGACGATTTAACGCCCGCGCTGGAAGGCAAAGAGAACGTATCGGTTAACCGGGGCGCGCTCGCCGAAGCGCTGCGCGTTTTTACGCCCGTCTACGACGCGCAGCACGAGCAGATTGGCGTGGTGGTCGTCGGAATCTCCCTCAATAAGGTTGAAGAGCAGATCGCTCGCGGGCGGCTCAACGCCGTCTGGACCATTTTGTTCAGTATTTTTATGAGTTCTATGGCGATTTGGGGTCTGGTGCGGGTTCTGAAGCGCATTCTGTTCGGGCTCGAACCCTACGAAATCTCCGCCCTGTTCGAACAGCGCCAGGCGATGCTGCAGTCGCTTCGCGAGGGTGTTCTGGCCGTTGATATACACGGGCGCGTGACGATGATTAATCAGACCGCCAGAGAAATATTGCTTCTCCCCTCCGGCAAGCAGACCGAAAACACCAGCGCGCCCCTGCTGGCCAGCCTGCGTGACGTCTCGAAGACGGGCGTCGCACGCCAGGATCAGGAGATCAGCTGCAACGGTCGGCTATTGCTGTGCAACATGGTCCCCGTGAAAAGTCAGGATCGGGTGATCGGCGCCATCACCACCTTCCGTGATAAAACGGAAGTCAGCCAGCTGATGCAGCGTCTGGACGGCATGGTTAACTACGTCGATGCCCTGCGCGCTCACACCCACGAGTTTATGAATAAACTGCATGTGATACTCGGCCTGCTGAATATTAAGCGCTACGACAAGCTGGAAGAGTACATTCTCCAGACGGCACATCATTACCAGACGGATATCGGTACGATACAGAGCAAGGTAAAATCCCCGGTGGTTGCCGGGTTCCTGTTGGGTAAAATCAACCGGGCGAAAGAAGCGGGCGTCACCCTGACGCTGGCGGATGAAAGCCAGATACCGGATACCGCAAGTGAAGAGCAGGTCGCGGTGCTGATCACCGCGCTGGGTAATCTCATTGAAAACGCGCTCGACGCGATGGAAGGACAGCAGGAGGGCGAGATCGGCCTGCTGCTGCATTATCAGAATGGCTGGCTCAGCTGTGAAGTCAGCGACGATGGCCCCGGCATTGATCCCACTCAGCTGGAGTCTATTTTTACAAAGGGCTTCTCAACAAAAGGTGAAAACCGCGGCGTTGGGCTGTTCCTTGCTCGCCAGCAGATTCAGAACCTTGGCGGCGATATCTCCGTCGAGTCTGAGCCCGGCGTATTTACCCAATTTTTTGTTCACATCCCCTGGGATAGCGAGAGGAAAATCGCGTGATAAATGTGTTAATTGTCGATGATGACGCCATGGTAGCCGACCTCAACCGTCTGTATGTCAACCGTGTTGAAGGCTTTAGCTGCTGCGGCGTCGCCTCCACGCTAAGCCAGGCCGAGGCCATCATTAATAACCCCAGCCAGCCCGTCGATCTGGTGCTGCTGGATGTCTATATGCAGCAGGATAACGGGCTGGATCTGCTGCCCGTGATTCGCGCATCCGGCCGCCCAATCGACGTGATCATGATCTCCTCGGCCGCCGACGCCGCGACGATCCAGACCTCCATCCATTACGGCGTGGTGGATTATCTGATTAAACCGTTCCAGTTCCCGCGCTTTGAAGAGGCGCTGAACGGCTGGAAGGCAAAGCACAGCCTGATGGGGTCGCACCAGTATTACGAGCAGGCGGACGTCGACCGCCTGATCCACGGCGGGGCGCCGGAACTGGCGGACAGCAAAAAGCTGCCGAAAGGGTTAACGCCGCAAACGCTGCGCACGATTTGCCAGTGGATTGACGCTCACCCGGAGACGGAGTTTTCCACCGACGATCTGGCAAACGCGGTCAATATTTCCCGCGTGTCCTGCCGCAAATACCTGATCTGGCTGGCACAAATCAATATTCTGTTCACCAGCATTCACTACGGCGCCACCGGGCGTCCGGTGTATCGCTACCGTCTCCAGCCGGAGCAAACGGGCCTGCTCAAGCAATACTGTCAGTAACGCGGTAGGTATCATCCAGCAGGGTAAAGCGGAAGTGGTGTGCTGAAGAGAACACCACTTCTTTTGTTTTGGTCACAAAGATGGGCTCAATGTCGGGGCGCGCACACAGTGCGGCACAGCCCTTCTCCACGCCCATGCCGTACATCAGCGTGGTCCAGATATCGCCGTCGATGGAATCTTTCGAAATGATGGTCACGCTGTCCAGTTCGTTGTCCAGCGGATATCCGGTGCGCGGATCAAGAATGTGGTGATAGCGTTTGCCGTCTTGTTCAAAATAGCGCTCGTAGGTTCCCGACGTGACGACGGACACGTTCTCAACGATCATCGTGCCAATCAGCGCATCTCCGGCGAACGGTTTTTTCAGCCCGACGCTCCAGCCCCCTTCCGGCGAGCCTAACGTCTGAATGTTGCCGCCGAGGTTAATCAGCCCCAGCTCCGCGCCCTCTTTATGCAGGTAATCCCGCACCCGGTCGGCGATATAGCCTTTGGCAATCGCCCCCAGATCGATCTCCATCCCCGCTCTGGTCAGAAACACGCTGCTGCTGGCCTCGTCAAGGAGAACATCCTCGGGCCGGGTTATCGCCAGCAGCGACGCGATTTCATCGGCAGGCGGAACGCTGTCCCCCTGAAAGCCAATCTTCCAGCGCTTCACCAGCGGACCGATCGCCAGATTAAAGGCGCTGTCCTTGAGCAAGCTTGCCGCTTTTGCACAGCGGATCAGATCAAACACCGGCCGACTGACGGTGACCGGATGCTGGCCCGCCGCATGGTTAATGTCCATCACCTGCGAGTGCGCGCGGTTGACGGTGAGCAGGTCTTCATACTGTTTGATCAGGCGAAACACGCGGGACGCGAGGGCTTCGTCATGGGAGAAGAGTTTCAGGAGGATGGGCGAGCCCATCAGAACGGCGGAGTAGCTGTAAACGCGATGGCTATCAGGCATGGCAGGAGTCCTCAGAAGTAGCCCCGGCAAGCTCCGCGCCGCCGGGGAAAATGCCGGATAGCGCTGCGCGTATCCGGCCTGGGAAGCAGGTGCCTTACATCTTTTTCGAACGCAGAGCCGCCTGATGTCCTGCAAGGGTACCAAAAATGATGATATCTGCCACTGCGTTACCGCCGATACGGTTGCCGCCGTGGATCCCGCCGACCACTTCACCGGCCGCAAACGCACCTGGCAGCACGTTGTGGTTGCTGTCCAGCACGCAGGTTTCGGTGTTGATGGTCACGCCGCCCATGGTGTGGTGCACGCCCGGTGAAATCTGAATGGCGTAGAATGGCCCTTCATTGATTGGCGCACGCAGCGCGGTGGTACGTCCAAAGTCGTCATCGTGCTGTTTTTCAACGAAACCGTTGTAACGTTCCAGGGTCGCCAGGAAAGCGTGGTAATCCATGCCGAGCGCTTCCGCCAGCGCTTTTGGCGAGCTGGCGCTGGTCACGAAGCCTTTAGCGATGTACTCATCCGCGGCTTTGTTTTTGGCGCGAACATGCTCGTCAAAGACGATGTATGCGTATTTCTCCGGCAGGGCGATGATTGACGCCGAGACTTTATCGCGGGTCGACATTTCGTTGTAGAAGCGTTCCCCTTTCTGATTGACCAGAATCGCCCCGCCGCCGCGGATGGATTCGGAAATCAGGTACGAGGTTTTCTGCTCAACGGTTGGGTGGATCTGGATCTCGCCCATATCAACCGTACCTGCCCCGATACGCTCCAGCAGCGCGATGCCGCCGCCGGTCGCCCCTTTGTGGTTGGTGGTAACGAACCCTTCCAGGTCAGGGCGGTATTTCACCACCATCTGGCTGTTAGCGCTGAAGCCGCCGGTAGCGACAATCACGCTTTTCGCTGCCACGGTGAGGGTTTCGTTCTCTTCGGTGGTCAGGCGCACGCCGGTCACTTCGCCGTTTTCGAAGAGGATGTCGCTGACGGAGGTATCCAGCATCACCTCGATGTTGCGTTTGTTGACGTTACGCACCAGGCCGCTGATCAGGTAGCCGCCGACCGCTGAGCCGTCTTTTGGACGGTGGGTACGGTCAATGCTCATCCCGCCGGTGGTGGTGATGTCGTTCAGCATGATGCCGCGGGTTGCCAGCCATTCAATCGCCTGCGGCGCGTTCTCAACGAAGCGGTGCAGCAGTTCCGGGTTGTTCTTGTTGCCGCCACCTTTCAGGCTTTCCTGGTAGAACAGCTCTTTGCTGTCCTGAATGCCCTTCACGCGCTGGAAGCGGGTTTCTGCGGCGTTCATCCCGGCAGAGGCTTTAATGGTGTTGCCACCGATGGTTGGCATTTTCTCAACAATCAGCACGCTCGCGCATTCGTCGTGCGCCTGAATCGCCGCCGCCAGACCGGCGCCGCCGCTGCCGACTACCACCACGTCCACGCTGCGGGTTTCGTTCGGGTCAACGCCCTCTTCCGCGGCCAGCGCTTTGCTGGATTTCAGCATCGCTTTAGAGACCGCTTTCTTCACCGCCTCGCTCTGGCTGGTTGCGCCGGTGATGGCATCCACGTGCGGGGTGTTGGCATCCAGAATGCGGGTGCGGATCTCTTCAAAGCTGGTGACAAACTCAACGTCTTCGCTCGGGCCAGAGGCCAGCTCGATGTCTGCAATGCGGTCCGTTTCCAGACTGACGTTAATCACCAGCTCGTTCGCGTCGTCCTGCACCTTCTCAGTAAACATGCCCGGTTTGAATTTCGATTCGCCCATGCTCATGTCGCGGATCATCGCTTCCACCAGCGAGAAGCGCCACAGCGGCTCAGGAATGTTCAGCGCCTCGCGCTGGGTGCTGTCCATAAACAGCTCCAGGTTTTCCCCGGCCGCGATGCGGTCGGTCCAGTCCGGGTAAGCGATGGTGGCACGGCCAACGGCAATCAGGTCGTAACCGTGGTCCAGCGCTTCATTGGCATCGGCGGCATTCACCACGCCGCCCACCCCCATCACCGGTACCTGAGCCAGCGTTTCAGAACGCATCGCGCAGTATTTTTCGATCAGCGGCGTCGGGTCCTGGGTGTCAACAATGGAAGGACGCAGGGTCGCGCCGACGGAGAAGTGGAGGTAGTCCACGCCGCGAGCCGCCAGTTTTTCCAGCAGGTACATGGTGTCTTCAAAGCGGATGCCCGGCACTTCAAGCTCTTCAGGAGAGAAGCGGTAGCCAATAATAAAGGCGTCGTCCGCGTACTGGCGCACCATTTTGTGGGTGATATCCAGTACTGCCAGCGGGAACTTCGCGCGGTTGTCGCGGCTGCCGCCCCACTCGTCATCGCGCTGGTTAGAGTTTGGCGAATAGAACTGCTGAATCAGATAGGTGTTTGCCCCGTGGATTTCCACGCCGTCGAAGCCGGCCTGGATGGCGCGGCGCACCGCTTCACCAAACTTGCCGATCATGCCTTCGACTTCTTCGCCAGTCAGTGCCACTGGCGTTGCTGCGCCCTCACGCGGCGCGGCAACAGCGCTTGGGCCAACCGGCGTACGGCCACCGATCAGTTTCGGGTCGACCATGCGGCCGCCGTGGTAGATCTGCAGCAGGGCTTTAGATCCTTTGGATTTGATCGCCTCCGCGATTTTCGCCAGCCCGGCAATTTTCTCGTCATTATCAATCCCGATCGCGCCCGGGAAGGCGAGACCGAGATCGTCGACGAAGCAGCACTCCACAATGATGGTGCCGATGCTTCCGGAACGGGCACGATAGTACTCCACCAGTTCGCTGGTGACGGTGCCGTCGTAATAGCCGGTGCAGGTGGTCATAGGGGCCATTAACAAACGGTTTTTCAGTTCAGTGCCATTCGGTAATGTGAAGGGGCTAAGAATACGTTCGTTAGTGCTCATAATTGAAACTCCAAACTTTTTAAAATTAAGAATTCGTTATCGGATTAATTTTTTAGTTCGTCGTTATTTGCCGATGTCATGATATTAATATAATGATTTTTTTACTTTCTAAAGTTATTACGTTAGTTAAAAAACTATTTAATCCCTGCAATAACACAATTAACACATTGGTGTTAGCAAATGTCGTTTAGCCATTCACAATAATTTAAAATTCGTTAAAGAATGATTGGTAAAACCACTTTTCCAAACAACTAAAAACACCAAACAAAACAAACACATATAAAATCACAGAAAATAAAAATGTTACAAAAATGATAAAATAAACCAATAAAAAAGGGAATACCCACATACGCCAGAGTGGTTATTAATAAAAGCATAAAAATAACGCTGCAATTCTATTTTTTTGATCACGATCAATAGTTATGGCATCCAAAAGCGCAATATAAAAACATCATCAATTTTTAATTTAGCGCCTCCATAAAAGCGTTAAATTGCTATTACTGAAAATAAAAAATCGCACCTTTAATAACTAAAAAAAGCAAAGAAACTTAAGAAAGTGATTTTGTTTTTCAGTACGACCGAATCTTTGACAACTTAAGACGTGAAACTATGAATACAAAAACTGCTGTAACGCCCCCTGTGGCGAACCAGGCATCAAATGGAAACGCAAAACGTCTGCTGATGATGGCACTGCCCGTCATCGTCGCCGTACTGCTGCTGTTTGTTCCGGTACCGGAAGGCCTGCCTCCTTACGCGTGGCACTATTTCGCTATCTTCGTTGGCGTGATCGTCGGTTTGATCTTCGAACCGCTGCCGGGCGCGGTGATCGGTCTCACCGGCGTGGTCGCCATTGCGCTGTGCAGCCAGTGGGTGCTGTTCAGCCCTGAACAGCTGGCTGATCCGAAATTCAAGCTGGCGGGCGCCTCCTTTAAATGGGCGGTGAGCGGGTTTGGTAACTCTACCGTCTGGCTAATTTTCGGTGCCTTTATGTTCGCCGCAGGCTATGACAAAACCCGCTTCGGCCGCCGTCTGGCGCTGATTCTGGTGAAATACCTCGGCCGTCGCAGCCTGACGCTCGGTTACGCGATTACGTTTGCTGACCTGCTGCTGGCACCGTTCACCCCGTCCAACACCGCGCGCAGCGGCG
Organism: Enterobacter sp. CFEC122; assembly: GCF_052983755.1. Taxonomy (NCBI): domain Bacteria; kingdom Pseudomonadati; phylum Pseudomonadota; class Gammaproteobacteria; order Enterobacterales; family Enterobacteriaceae; genus Enterobacter; species Enterobacter sp. CFEC122. Next base: position 37,319 of record NZ_JBRIQR010000030.1, read on the forward strand.
GGACCATCTACCCGATCATCGCTAACCTGCCGCCGCTGTACGGTTCAAAACCGAACGACCCAAGCGCGCGTAAGATTGGTTCGTATCTGATGTGGGTGGCGATCACCGCGGCCTGTATCACCAGCTCAATGTTCCTCTCCGCACTTGCGCCGAACCTGCTGGCCCTGGCGCTGGTGAAAAGTACGGTTGGAATCGATATCTCCTGGGGGACCTGGTTCCTCGCCTTCCTGCCGCTGGGTATCCTGCTGATTCTGACCATGCCGCTGCTGGCCTACTGGTTCTACCCACCAGAAGTGAAGGTAAACAACGAAGTGCCGCTGTGGGCGACCCGTGAGCTGGAAAAACTGGGCAAACTGTCCCGCAATGAAATCCTGCTGCTGGTGTTCGTGTGCTGTGCGCTGCTGATGTGGATCTTTGCCGCCGCGTGGATTGAACCGGCTATGGCTGCCCTGCTCATCGTCGGCCTGATGCTGTGGACCGGCGTGCTGGAGTGGAACGACATCACCGGTAATAAAGCCGCGTGGAACACCTTCGTCTGGTTCGCCACCCTGGTGGCGCTGGCGGATGGCCTCTCCTCTACCGGCTTTATCAGCTGGTTAGGTAAAGAAGGCGGTCTGCTGATGAGCGGTATCTCTCCGGGCGTAGCGACCATCGTGCTGCTGCTGGCGTTCTACCTGCTGCATTACCTGTTTGCCAGCACCACCGCGCACACCACGGCGCTGCTGCCAGCGATGCTGACCATCGCCTCCACTATCCCGGGCATGAATATGGAAGTGTTCGTTCTGCTGATGGTGACCTCGCTGGGCGTGATGGGGATCATCACCCCGTACGGCACTGGCCCAAGCCCGATCTACTACGGTAGCGGCTACCTGCCAACCAAAGACTACTGGCGCCTCGGCACCATCTTCGGTGCCATCTTCCTGGCGGCCCTGCTGCTGATTGGCTATCCGTGGATGTCCATGATGTTCTGATTCCTGACCGCCGGACTTCTCCTCCGGCGGTTTTATTTTTTTGGAGCAAGCTATGTCAAACAAACCGTTTTTTTATCAAAACCCCTTCCCACTGGCGCACGACGACACCGAATACTATCTGCTGACCAAAGAGCACGTTTCCGTTGCCGAGTTCGAAGGCCAGGAAGTGCTGAAAGTGGAGCCGGAAGCGCTGACCCTGCTGGCGCAGCAGGCCTTCCACGACGCCGCATTTATGCTGCGTCCTTCCCACCAGAAGCAGGTTGCCGCCATTCTTGACGACCCGGAAGCGAGCCAGAACGATAAGTACGTTGCCCTGCAGTTCCTGCGTAACTCTGAAATCGCCGCTAAAGGCGTGCTGCCAACCTGCCAGGATACCGGCACGGCGATCATCATGGGTAAAAAAGGCCAGCGCGTCTGGACCGGCGGCGGTGACGAAGCGGCCCTGAGTCAGGGGGTGTACAACACCTACATTGAAGACAACCTGCGCTACTCCCAGAACGCGGCGCTGGATATGTATAAAGAGGTGAACACCGGCACCAACCTGCCGGCGCAGATTGACCTCTACAGCGTGGACGGCGATGAGTACAAATTCCTGTGCATGGCAAAAGGCGGCGGCTCTGCCAACAAAACCTATCTCTACCAGGAAACCAAAGCGCTGATCACCCCGGCGAAGCTGAAAAACTATCTGGTTGAGAAGATGCGCACTCTCGGTACCGCGGCCTGCCCGCCGTACCATATCGCGTTCGTGATCGGCGGCACCTCGGCGGAAGCCACGTTGAAAACCGTGAAGCTGGCCTCCACGCGCTACTACGACGCGCTGCCAACGGAAGGTAACGAACACGGCCAGGCGTTCCGCGACGTTCAGCTCGAACAGGAGCTGCTCCAGGAAGCCCAGAACCTCGGCCTCGGCGCGCAGTTTGGCGGTAAATACTTCGCCCACGACATCCGCGTGATCCGCCTGCCGCGCCACGGCGCCTCCTGCCCTATCGGCATGGGGGTCTCCTGCTCCGCGGACCGCAACATCAAAGCGAAAATCAACCGCGACGGGATCTGGATTGAGAAGCTGGAGCACAACCCGGGCCAGTACATTCCTGAATCGCTGCGCCAGCAGGGCGAAGGCGACGTGGTCAGCATCAACCTGAACAAGCCGATGAATGAGATCCTGGCGCAGCTTTCCGCGCACCCGGTCTCTACCCGCCTGTCGCTGAACGGAACCATCATCGTGGCGCGCGACATCGCCCACGCGAAGCTGAAAGAGCTGATCGACAACGGCGAAGAACTGCCGCAGTACGTCAAAGATCATCCGATTTACTACGCGGGCCCGGCCAAAACGCCGGAAGGCTACGCGTCTGGCTCCCTCGGCCCAACCACGGCAGGGCGCATGGATTCGTATGTGGACTTACTGCAGTCCCACGGCGCGAGCATGATCATGCTGGCGAAAGGCAACCGCAGCCAGCAGGTGACGGACGCCTGCCATAAGCACGGCGGCTTCTACCTGGGCAGCATCGGCGGCCCGGCGGCGGTGCTGGCGCAAAACAGCATCAAGAGCCTGGAGTGCGTGGCGTATCCTGAGCTGGGCATGGAAGCTATCTGGAAGATCGAGGTCGAGAACTTCCCGGCGTTTATCCTGGTGGATGACAAAGGCAACGATTTCTTCCAGCAGATCCAGAACCCGCAGTGTAAAGGCTGTTCACAGCGCTGAGTGCTTCCATACGTCCGGCAAGAGCGACAGCGTTTCAGCGATTGTGCTGCGCTTGTCGCTCCCCGGCTTCCAGATGGTGACCATCGTCTGACCAATCCCCTGGCTGCCCACTTCGGTGTGCAGCCTTTTTACGTTTTGCCACTGCCCGGCGTGAAAATGCGTCGGTAAGAATCCCCAGCCGCAGCCGCGCTCCAGCAGACCGCGCAGCATCTCCGGCTCATTGGTAAAGAGGGTATGCCCGGAAATCTGCAGGCGGCGCGCCACCGGCTCGTCCGAGGCGGGGTGCATGACGAGCTGAGGTACCAGGGAGAGATCGAGCAGCGACAGAGGGGAAGCACTGTCCGCAAACAGCCCGCTGGCGGCATAAAAATCCATCTCGATGGCCCCCAGGGCACGCCACTCCATGTCGTTGCCCACGCTGCGGTTGCGCGCCTGGCAGATGGCCAGATCCGCGTCGTTATTCGCCAGCAGCCGTTCCGATTCATCCCGCGAGGCGCAGATAAGGCTGAGGCGGATTTTTCGCACCGCCATTTCAGCAATCACCCCGTGAAGAAAGGCTCTGGGCGTAAAAGGATCGTAGACCAGCGTCAGGTCCTGCGTCGCACCGTGCGGCACCTCTCTGGCAAACGCCTCAAAGGCTTTTACCTGCCGCATCAGGAGGTGCGCCTGGCGCTGAAGCTGTTCCCCTTCGGGCGTGAGCCGCAGGGTGCGGCCGTCGCGAATAAACAGCGCATAGCCCAACCCATCCTCAAGAAAATCAACCAGATCGCGAAGCGTCGTGCGGTCCTTCTTCAGCGCCACCGCGGCTTTACTGAGGCTCCCATTCTCGGCCACGGCGGTAAATGCCTCGAGCTGTGCAAAAGAGTAAATCAGTCCAGCCACGCTACGCTCCCTCTGTTTTTTAGGGGGATTTTCCCCCACTACGCGTTTTTTATTATAGCCCCGGGGTTTTTAAACTGAAGCCGTTCTTAACCTGTAAGAGACGGATATGAAAAACAGAAAAGTAAACCATGCCCTGCTGGCGGGCCTTGTCTTCAGCACCCTGATCTCCCCTGCGGCAGTGGCGGCCTGTAAAGGCACCGACCTCAGCGCCTGCCCTGCCCCCTTCGACACCACGCTGCCTGACACCCATAAGATGCTCACCTGGAGTCAGGCCGATCGCGTGGTGGGCTTTCGCAATGACTACCGCAACTACACCGGGGATGTTTTCCACCACGGTAACGCTGTGCCGCTGGAAATGTCGGACAAGCCGCTCACGGACGCACACTATCAGGTCAACGGCAGGCGCTACGGCCTTAAGGACTACCTCCAGCGGCAGAACGTCAGCGGCATGCTGGTGCTGAAGGACGGCAAAATCGCCTGGAAGTATCTTGGAGAGGGCAATACCGACTCGACGCTCTGGACCTCGCGCTCGGTTGGGAAATCGGTGGTATCGGCGCTGGTGGGCGTGGCCCTCAAAGAGGGAAAAATTCACTCGCTCGACGATCGGATCACGCGGTATGAACCCGACCTGAAAGGCACCGCGTGGGACGGCGTAACGCTTAAGCAGCTGATCACCCATACCTCCGGCGTGGCCTGGAACGAGGATTACACCAACCCTAAATCCGACTTCGCGCAGCTCACCGAGTGCGAGGCGAAGCCGGGTACCTATGACTGCGTGCGCAAGCTAGTGAAGGGGCTGCGCAGGGCGCACCCGGCCGGAGAGAGCTGGTCTTACTCTTCGGGCGGTGCCTGGCTGCTGGGTGACGTGCTGGAGCGGGCCACCGGCATGACGCTCGCAGCCTATCTGGAGAAAAGCATCTGGCAGCCATACGGCATGGCGAGCGACGGCGTGTGGCATGCCTACAGCAAAGGCCAGCACGACGTCGGCGCGCACGGCTTTAACGCCACGCTGGAGGACTGGGGACGCTTCGGGCAATTTATCCTGAACAACGGTACGTTACCGAACGGTAAGACCATCCTGCCGGAAAACTGGATCCGGCAGTCGTCAGACTGGACGAAGGCCAAAGGCTCGGTCTCAGACGGCCATCCCGAGGGGCTGTACGGCTACCAGTGGTGGAACAATGAAGTGCCCGCCAACGCCGCGGGCGTAGAGCCGACGGCACAGGATTCGCTGAAAGGTTCGCTCTGGGCGCTGGGCATTTTCGGACAGATGATCGTGGTGAACCCGAAGGAAAATCTGGTCATCGTCCAGTGGTCTACCTGGCCGCAGGCGGAACCGTCCTTCAGCGCCCAGCCGCTGGAAGCCTCTCTGATGTTTAGCGCGATTGCCAGGGCGCTGCGCTAAATGGCCTCCGCCGGGTAATGAAGCGGTTACCCGGCTCATTCTGAAACGCGCCTCTGCGCCACATCACAAAATCGCAATATCAGAGACTTACAGAATATTGGTGAATAAAAAGCCAACATTTTGTTAAGTTATTGTTGCCATTAATGGTATTTATTCGCCGGATTATATTCATGCAAGAAATGCATCAGTCGATGCGGCATTTGCGCTTATCTAATTCCTCATCCTGATCCAGTTTTCAGAAACAGACGCGTAAAACGTCAACAATAAACTGGAGATAACCATGTTTTCCTCAACCTCACCTGCAACCGTACGGTCGAAGGCGGGCGCGATACTTCGCGTCACGTCCGGCAACTTTCTTGAGCAATTCGATTTCTTTCTGTTCGGCTTCTATGCCACCTACATCGCCCACACGTTCTTCCCGGCGAGCAGTGAATTTGCGTCGCTGATGATGACCTTTGCCGTCTTCGGCGCGGGCTTTTTGATGCGTCCAATCGGCGCCATTGTGCTGGGGGCTTATATTGACAAGGTTGGCCGCCGCAAAGGGCTAATAGTGACGCTTTCCATTATGGCGGCAGGCACCTTCCTGATCGTGATGATCCCGTCTTATCAAAGTATTGGTCTCTGGGCGCCGCTGCTGGTGCTGACGGGCCGTCTGCTACAGGGCTTTTCCGCCGGCGCGGAGCTTGGGGGCGTGTCGGTCTATCTCGCGGAAATCGCCACGCCGGGCCGCAAGGGGTTTTACACCAGCTGGCAGTCCGGTAGCCAGCAGGTCGCCATTATGGTCGCCGCCGCAATGGGCTTTGCGCTGAACGCGCTGCTGGAAGAGAGCGCCATCCGCGAATGGGGCTGGCGCATCCCGTTCCTGTTCGGCTGTTTAATCGTGCCGTTTATCTTTTTCCTGCGCCGCAAGCTGGAGGAGACGGAAGAGTTCAGCGCGCGCCGCCATCACCTGGAGATGCGTCAGGTCTTTAAAACGCTGCTCGCGAACTGGCAGGTGGTGGTCGCGGGCATGCTGATGGTGGCGATGACCACCACGGCCTTTTATCTGATCACCGTTTATGCGCCCACCTTTGGCAAAAAGGTGCTGATGCTGAGCGCGTCAGACAGCCTGCTGGTCACGCTGCTGGTGGCGATCTCTAACTTCGTCTGGCTGCCGGTGGGTGGTGCCCTGTCGGAGCGTTTTGGCCGCAAGCCGGTGCTGATTGCCATGACCCTGCTGGCGCTGGCGACCAGCTACCCGGCCCTGACGCTGCTGGCGAACGCGCCCAGCTTCTCGATGATGCTGAGCGTGCTGCTGTGGCTCTCCTTCCTCTACGGCCTCTATAACGGCGCGATGATCCCGGCGCTGACGGAAATTATGCCTGCTGAAGTCCGCGTAGCAGGGTTCTCTCTGGCTTACAGCCTGGCAACGGCGGTGTTCGGTGGCTTTACCCCGGTGATGTCCACCGCGCTGATTGAATACACCGGTGACAAAGCCTCGCCGGGCTACTGGATGAGCTTCGCTGCGGTATGTGCCCTGCTGGCAACGCTCTACCTCTACCGCCGTCGTGCGATGTCGCTGCAAAATACCGTCAAGTCACAGGGGGCCGCATGAAACGCACGTCTCGCTATACCGCCAGCGCGCTGGTGCTGATGTTCCTGAGCGCGAGCGCCTGCGCGCAGGACGTGAAGGTCATGATTTCCGGCGGTTTCAAAGCCGCCCTGGAAAAGCTGGCGCCGGAGTATGAACGTCAGACCGGAGATAAAATTGTGGTCATCCCCGGCCCCTCAATGGGCAATACGCCGCAGGCGATCCCAAACCGGCTCGCGCGCGGCGAGAAGGCCGACGTGGTGATTATGGTGGGTGATGCGCTGGAGAAGCTCGAAAAGGCCAGCCAGACCCGGCCGGGTTCGCGAACGGAACTTGCGGACTCTCCCGTTGGCATGGTGGTAAAAAAAGGAGCGGATATACCGGATATCAGCAGCGACGCGAAACTGCGTGAAACGCTGCTGCAGGCCAGCTCCATCGCCTACTCTGATAGCGCCAGCGGCAGGTACGTCAGCCAGGGGCTGTTCAAAAAGCTGGGCATTGAAAAGGAGGTCGCCGATAAAGCGACAATGGTCGAGCGCATTCCGGTCGCGTCGGAAGTGGCTAAAGGAAAATACGCCGTCGGTTTCCAGCAGGTTAGCGAGCTGTTGCCGGTTCAGGGCGTCACCTTTGTCGGGAAAATCCCTGACAATGTGCAATACATCACGCGCTTCGCGGGTGCGGTCACTCGTCACGCTGAACATCCTGACGAGGGGAAAGCGCTGTTATCCTATCTCGCCTCACCGCCCTCACGCGCCGTCATCGAGAAGACGGGGATGATCCCCGTTACGTCCGGCGATACTGCTCGGTGATCTGCTTTTCCAGTTCAGCCGCAATGTAAGACTGGATGCGCCCCCGGCGCCGGATAAGCCCAACGGTGCGTTTCACTTCCGGCGCCACCAGCGGCAGATGCGTCAACAGCGTGTGCTCAGAGGTCGGCATTGACATGGCGGGAACGGCAGCGATGCCAATCCCCGCCTCTACCATACCGAGCATCGTGGTGACGTGACGCGTTTCGCAGACGCTGGGGCGCCCGGGAACTATATCCCCCAGCATCCGATCGAGCAGGTTACGGTTACCTGACGTTTTATCGAGGGAGATATAATCCTGCTGGTAAAACGCCTGCCACGTCAGGTGACTCTTCTGCGCCACGGGGTGATCCTTTCGGCACGCCGCGACGTAGACATCCTCCACCAGCGGGAAAAATTCGATTTCAGACGGCAGGTTTCCTGCGAAGCAGATGCCGAAATCCGCCTGGCTGCGGGCCACGGCGTCAATCACATTCCCCGCGCTGCTGTCGATGAGCTTGATGCGAACGCGCGGATAGCGGGACTGAAAACGCCGGATCACGTCGGGCATAAAGTAACAGGCCGCGGAAGGGACCGCGGCAACCGCGATCAGCCCCGTCCGCTCTTCGCTGGCCTTATCGACATCCGCCAGCATTGACTCCACGCTGTCGAGCAGCTGCGCGGAGCGCTCGGCAAAGTTTTGTCCGTAGAGCGTCAGCGCCACGCGGCGGGTGGTGCGATCGAACAGCCTGTTTCCCAGCGCGGCTTCCAGCTTTTCAATCCTGCGGCTCAGCGCCGACTGGGATAAGCAGATAGATTCAGCGGCGACACGGAAGTTACCGTATTCCACTAACGCTCTGAAAGCATAAAGATCGTTAAGGTCAAAATTCACGGGCATGGCGTCTGGATGTCCTGTCAGGGAATACGCAACAAAGTCAAAAATAATAGCGTCTTATTGACCTGCCGCAACCGGCCTGGCGTTGAAATGCCGATCAGAGGTCGTTGAGATGCAGGCGGACGTACCCGGCGCGGTCGGTAATGGCCTGCCGATCCTCTTCCGTCATGTCCGCAAGCTGTTTAAAGACAATGCCCAGGCGGGGATTGTTACCGAGACGCGCCTGATTGCGCGCAAAGAAGTCCCAGTAAAGGGCATTGAAGGGGCAGGCCTGCTCTCCGGTACGCTGGTTGTGCTGATACCGGCACCCCTGACAGTAATTACTCATCTTATGAATATATGACGCGCTTGAGACGTAGGGTTTACTGGCCAGCAACCCGCCATCGCCAAACTGGCTCATGCCGAGGGTATTGGGCAGTTCCACCCACTCAAAGGCGTCAATATAGACGCCCAGATACCATTCATGAACCGCCTGCGGCGACAGGCCGCTGAGCAGGCTAAAGTTTCCAATGACCATCAGGCGCTGGATATGGTGGGCGTAAGCCTCGGTGAGCGACTGCCCAACGGCATGCGCCAGGCAGCGCATCTGCGTCTTGCCCGTCCAGAACCAGTCCGGCAGCGGGGCGTGCTGGTCTAAGGCATTCAGTTCCCGATAGCCGGGCATCTGCGACCAGTAGATCCCGCGCACATACTCCCGCCAGCCGAGAATTTGCCGGATAAACCCTTCGACGGCAGGCAGCGGCGCGTGGCCCAAACGCCACGCCTGCTGGGCGGCAGCAACCACTTCCCGCGGATTAAGCATCTTTGTGTTCAGCGCAAATGAAATTAACGAATGGAAAAGAAAAGGTTCCTCCGTGTGCATCGCGTCCTGCCAGTTTCCAAACTGCGGGAGCACGTGCGTGATAAATTCATCCAGCCTGGCTTTGGCTTCAGAACGGTTGAGCGGCCAGCGAAAATTGTCGGCCTGCGGTTCGCCGAAGGTCTTTACGCCGCAGCGTTGGATCTCCGCCCATAAGGCGGAACGATCGTGGCAAGGACGCGCGTCCCCCGGCGCGGGAGGCTCGCCGGACCAGCGCTTGCGGTTTTCAGCATCGAAATTCCATTTCCCCCCTTCCGGCTCGCCTGCTGACGTCAACAGGACGCCGTGCCGACGGCGCATTTCCCGGTAAAAGTATTCCATTCGCCAGCTTTTGCGCGACGCAAAAAACGCGCTGACCTGTTCCCGAGTGGTGAAGAAATGCTCGCTGCTGACGCAGGCCGTTTCAACGGAGACCGTCTTCGCCCACGCCTGCAGCTGCGCATCAAGACGCCATTCGTCGGGCTCCTGCCATATCACCCTGCCCGCGCCGTAATGCGCGACAAGCGCGTTGAGATTGTCTTCCAGCGCGCCGCGGTTTGAGTCATCAGAGAGCCGGACATACCTCACCCGATGCCCCTTCTCCTTTAATGCAGAGGCAAACGCGCGCATGGCGGCGAAGATAGCGATAACTTTCTGGGCGTGATGAAGCACATAGGCGGTTTCTGCCCGGAGTTCCAGCATCACGTAAATGATGTTCGGACTGCAGGTATCAAACCAGCTGTGATGCGGATTAAGCTGATCGCCCAGGATCAGACGTAGCTCGGTCAACGGTGGCTCCTGCGACAGCGCTCAGAACAGTATTTAACCTCATTCCAGCATTTCGCCCATTTCTTGCGCCACGTCATGGGCCGCTGGCAGTGCACGCACAGTCGACTGGGCAGGTCCTGCTTGTTACCTTTGAAATCGCTCATCTTTTCAATACCGTACTGATTTATTCACGCCACCTGCGGATAAAGGCTACGACAGACTTCACAAAATGAAGGTGATGCCCGCAAACCGCTACCCACCGCTACGTACGAAATGATAGTTTATTCAGGCTGGATTTGTCGCAGCAGGCGATATTCTGGCATCTTAACCGAATCTGACTTTCCCATTTTTGTTCAAGTGACGAGTTTGCGAGCAAAGCGATGATAAAGTGGCCCTGGAAAACGAATGAGGCTGGCCGGGATGTGGCGCTGCCATGGGATGACGCCCTGACGATCCCTGTTCTGGCTAATCTAAACCCGGATGAACAATCGAAACTGGTTCAGCTGGCGGATCGTTTTTTACAGCAAAAGCGCCTGGTGCCGCTGCAGGGGTTTGAACTCGATCCCCTGAAAAACGCCCGCATCGCGCTGCTTTTCTGTCTGCCGGTGCTTGAACTCGGCATTGAGTGGCTGGACGGTTTCCACGAAGTGCTTATCTATCCTGCGCCGTTCGTGGTGGATGACGAATGGCAGGACGATATTGGGCTGGTGCATAACCAGCGCGTGGTGCAGTCCGGACAAAGCTGGCAGCAAGGGCCGATTATCCTCAACTGGCTCGATATTCAGGACTCGTTCGACGCCTCCGGTTTTAATCTGATTATCCATGAAGTGGCGCACAAGCTGGATACCCGCAACGGCGATCGCGCCAGCGGCGTCCCGCGGATCCCGCTTCGCGAAGTGGCGGGCTGGGAGCACGACCTGCACGCGGCGATGGATAACATCCAGGATGAAATAGACCTGGTGGGCGAAAGCGCGGCCAGCATTGACGCCTATGCGGCAACCGACCCGGCTGAGTGCTTTGCGGTGCTCTCCGAGTACTTCTTCAGCGCGCCCGAGCTCTTCGCGCCCCGTTTCCCGGCCCTCTGGCAACGTTTCTGCCAGTTTTATCAGCAGGATCCGCTACAGCGCCTGCGGCAGAATGAAGCGTCCGGCGGGCATTCGTCCCGCCAGGTCCATTAAGCTTTTTCAGCAGGGGTACGCTCGGTTGACCATACCCCTATGCTCAGGGCTAAAAACAGCAATGCCATTCCCCACGCGGCCACCGTTAAAGACTGCTCCCCGTAAAAGCGCGTCACGACCGGCACCATCAGCGCGCTGACGCCGTAGCCTAACGTGTGGCTGGTGGCGATGACGCCCGCCCCTTTCCCCGTGGTTAGCCGATCGTTCAGCAGCAGCTGGTAGCCCGGCGTGGCCATCGCCGCCCCGAGTGACGTGGTAACAATCCCCACGTAGAACAGCGCTAAACCGGCGACAGCCATCAGCCCAAGCCCGGCCACCATCAGCACCGCCGCGATGCAAAGCAATGTCACCGGGCTGAAATGCTGCGGGCGGACCACCAGAAACTGTGCCGCGAGCGTGGCCAGCGCGGCCAGGCTCAGCAGGAGCGCGACATGATGGCTGATCTCCCGGGCGTTACCGTCCAGCAACGGGCTAAGATGCGGTGACAGGCCAATCTGCATCAGGCTCACCAGCGCCGCCAGCAGCAGCGCCAGCAGCAGGAACGGCAGCATGGAGGCCTGCAGGCGGGTTGCCTGGTGGGCTACCGGCGGCAGCGGCGGGTCAGCGACTTCGCGAAGCACCAGCAGCAGGGCGATAAGCGGCGCAACCGCCATCAGCCAGAGCGGTGCCACCGGATTAACGCTGAGCATCAGCGCCGCCAGCGGCGGGCCGAGCAAACGCCCGCAGCTGAGGCCGGAGCTTATCGTCGCCAGCGCCGCCATTCTTTTCTCCAGCCCCGCACGCTGAATCGCCCACGTCTGGGCCGCAGGCACCAGCCCCGAGACCGTCAGCCCGTAGAGCAGGCGCGAGAAAATAAGCCCCGCCAGCCCCCAGACCGCATCCAGCCTTCCGGCCGCCATCCCCCAGACCACCAGGGACATCACGACGAAACTCGCCAGATAGCCGCTTAGCGAGGCTAGCATGACGGACTTACACCCCTTTCGCTCGCTCTGACGCCCCCACCAGGGCGAGGCCGGTAAAAAGAGCATGGATCCAAATATCAACAGCCCGGCCCAGACAGAGAGAGACAGCCCGGTCAGGGTGACCAGCTGCGGGAGCATCACCAGCAAGCCGTTTTGCCCGATGCCGAGTAACCCCGCAGATAGCGCCAGGGGCCAGTTAGCTTTTGAAGTGACGTTTTCCGTCAAGGTTTCAGAGTCAGCGCGCATAAGAATGTGAACATAGTGTCAATAAATGTGTGGAAATTATGAAGTTTATGAAAACAAATATTGCAAAAATGGTTGCGAGTGTAAACAGAATGAATATCATAACGAGAATTATTATCAATCATGGAATGAGGTACATCTATGCGTGCTCTGCTCCGCGCCGCCGGTACAGACGTTGCAGCCCAGTGCTTTTTAAACGCCCTGTTGCGTGAAACGAAGGACTGGCGCTATCTCCCCGCTACCGATGCGGATGCGCTATCTGAGATCCATATCCCGCTTTCCCAAACCCAGGCGCTTCGGGTGCCGGTACGCTATTTCTCACCCACCCAGCATCATCAGTACCGTTTCCCGGCAACGCGGATTCAGAGCAACAGCGACAGGGGTGACGCCGTCACTTTCCCTCAACTGGTTGATTTAATTCTTGAAAAACCGTCCGTAAAAGGCTCGCTGGATGCCGATACGCTGGCGCGTTTTAAGCAGCGCGTTCTCGAAAGCCATGCCCACACCTGGCAGGCGATTGATTTACGCCACAGTTGGGCAACCCTGCGCGATAAGCCGCTGACGTTTGCCGAAGCGGAACAGGCGCTGCTGGTCGGCCATGCGTTTCACCCGGCACCGAAGTCTCACGAGCCGTTCAACGAAGCCGAGGCGCGCCGCTATTTGCCCGATTTCGCCTCCCGCTTCCCGCTGCGCTGGTTTGCCGTTGAGAGCACGCTCGTTGCCGGCGACAGCCTGAACGTCTCCCTGCGTGAGCGTCTGCTGCGCTTTGCGGCCCAGAGCGCGCCCGAGCTGCTCGGCCACTTTACCGACACCCGCTGGCTGCTGCCGATGCACCCGTGGCAGGCCGACTATCTGCTGGAGCAGGACTGGTGCCAGCGTCTGGTGGAAAACGGTTCGTTGCAGGACCTGGGTGAAGCGGGCGCACAGTGGCTGCCCACCAGCTCCTCCCGCTCGCTGTACAGCGAGACCAACAGCGACATGATTAAGTTCTCCCTCAGCGTGCGCCTGACCAACTCCGTGCGCACGCTGTCGGTGAAAGAGGTGAAGCGCGGCATGCGCCTGGCGCGTCTGGCAAAAACGGAACGCTGGCAGGATTTACAGGCGCGCTACCCGACCATGCGCGTGATGCAGGAAGACGGCTGGGCGGGGCTGCGTGACGAAAGCGGCACTATTCAGGAAGAGAGCCTGATGGCCCTGCGCGTCAATCTGCTGTTCGATACGCCAGACACCCAGACCAACGTGCTGGTGAGCCTGACGCAGGCCGCGCCGGACGGCGGCGACAGCCTGCTCGCCGCGGCGGTGCGCCGTCTGAGCCTGCGTCTTGATTTACCGCTCGCCCAGGCCGCCCGCTGCTGGCTGGACGCCTACTGCGACCGCGTATTGCTTCCGCTGTTCAGCGCCGAGGCGGACTACGGTCTGGTCCTGCTGGCGCACCAGCAAAATATCCTCGTTGAGATGCAGCAGGATTTCCCGGTCGGGCTGATCTACCGCGACTGCCAGGGCAGCGCGTGGACCGAAGGCGCCGACGCGTGGCTGAAAGAGGCGGGCGAAACTGAGGTGGAAAACCGCTTTGGCGAGAGCCAGCTGCTGCGCTACTTCCCTTACTACCTGCTGCTGAACTCTACCCTTGCCGTCACCGCCGCCCTTGCCGCCGCCGGTTTCGACAGCGAGGAGAGCCTGATGTCCCGGGTGCGCGACGCGCTGGCAGACCTGCGCCGCACGGCGAAGCAGACCCGCTGCCTCGACTACGTGCTCGACAGCCCGACCTGGAACTGCAAAGGCAACTTCTTCTGCTACCTGCACGATCGCAATGAAAACACCATCGCCGATCCGGCGGTGATCTATTTCGACTTTAGCAACCCGTTCTACAAGGAGAAGGCGTGATGGCTATCGCGAATATCGTCCATTCCGGCTACGGCTTTCACTGCACCGCAACGGATCGCGCCCTGCCGCTGGCGTTGGGTCTCGACGGCAGCGCGGTGCTGGAGCGTCTGAAGGGGATCCCGGACGGCTGGCTGGTGGAAGCCCTGGATCAGCTGTTTGTGGCCGCCCCCGCGCTGACCGGCATTACGTTGCCGTGGGCGGACTGGCAGGATGAACCCCAGGCGCAGGCGCTGTTTGGCCTGGCCCACGGTGATTATCTGGCGCGCGACGCCTTCTGGCAGCTGCCGCTGTGGCTGAAGGGCGAACGCCCGCAGGCGAGCGGCGGAATGCAGTTTGACGAGAGCCGTCAACTGTACTTCCCGCTGCGCCCTCGCCGCCCGCAGGGTGAGGTGTATCGCCGTTACGATCCGCAAATTAAACGTACCCTCAGCTTCCGCGTGGCCGACGTGGCGCTGGACGGCGAGCGTTTTACCCGCTGGATGAATAACCCGCGCGTGAACGCCTTCTGGGAGATGGCGGGCCCGCAGGCCGAGCAGGAAAACTACCTGCGCCGTCAGCTCGACTCGCCCTACTGTTACCCGGTTATCGGCTGCTTCGACGATCAACCGTTTGGCTATTTTGAACTCTACTGGGCACCGGAAGACCGCATTGGCCGCCACTACCGCTGGCAGCCGTTTGACCGCGGGCTGCACATGCTGGTGGGGGAAGAGAACTGGCGCGGCGCGCAGTACATCCGCAGCTGGCTGCGCGGTCTGAGCCACTACCTGTATCTCGATGAACCGCGCACCACGCGCATCGTGGCCGAGCCGCGCTTCGACAACCAGCGCCTGTTCCGTCACCTTTCCTCTGCCGGTTTTGACACGGTGAAAGAGTTCGACTTCCCGCATAAACGCTCGCGCCTCATTATGAGCCAGCGTCACCGCTTCTTCAGCGAGGTGGGCCTGTGAACGCGCTCTGGGAAAAAGTGAACCGCGAGATGGTGGCGAAGATCCTCGCCGAGCTGGAATACGAGCGCACCCTGCGCGCCGAGCCGCTTTCGTCAGACGCCTGGCGCATCACCATGGGCAACGCGTCCTGGCAGTTTTGCGCCACGCGCGGGATCTGGGGCTGGCTGCATATCGACCCGGACAGCCTGACCACCGCCAGCGGTGCCGCCGTGGAGGCGGAGAGCGCGCTGCTGCAGCTGGCGACGGTGCTGGAGATGAGCGACGCGCAAACGGCGGAGCACATGGAAGATCTCTACGCCACGCTGCGCGGCGACATGCAGCTGCTGCAGGCGCGTGACGCGCTGGATGCGGACGCGCTGATCCACCTCGATCCGGACGAATTACAGTGTCTGATGCGCGGTCACCCGAAGTTTATTTTCAACAAAGGTCGCCGCGGCTGGGGGCTGGACGCGCTGCGCCAGTACGCGCCTGAGTACCGCGGACGTTTTCGTCTGCACTGGGTTGCCGTTCAGCGGGAGCATCTGGTCTGGAGCAGCGACGTCGATTGCGATATCAGCGCCCTGCTGGCGAGCGCCATGGACAACGCCGAGCGCGCCCGCTTTGACGCCCGCTGGCAGGCGCTGGGCCTCGACGAGAGCTGGCTGCCCGTGCCGCTGCACCCGTGGCAGTGGCAGCAGAAGATCGCCATTCATTTCCTGCCGCAGCTGGCGCGCGGTGAGATGGTTGAGCTGGGCGAGTTTGGCGATGAGTACCTGGCGCAGCAGTCTCTGCGCACGCTCACCAACGCCAGCCGTCGCGCGCCGTTTGACATCAAGCTTCCGCTGACGATCTACAACACCTCCTGCTATCGCGGTATTCCGGGCAAATACATTGCCGCCGGGCCGCTGGCCTCGCGCTGGTTGCAGCAGCAGTTTGTCGCCGACGCTACGCTTGCCCGCTCTGGCGCACAGGTGCTTGGCGAACCCGCCGCCGGATATCTGTCGCATCCGGGCTATGCGGCGCTGCCGAAAGCGCCGTATCGCTATCAGGAGATGCTGGGGGTGATCTGGCGCGAGAACCCGTCCTGCTATCTGCAGGAGGGCGAACAGGCGGTGCTGCTGGCGGCGCTAATGGAAACCGACAACGCCGGACGCCCGCTGATTGACGCGTGGATCAACCGTTCCGGGCTAAGCGCCGACGCGTGGCTGGAAAAGCTGTTTGAGGCAACGGTGATCCCGTTCTATCACCTGCTCTGCCGCTACGGCGTGGCGCTGATCGCCCACGGCCAGAACGTGACGCTGGTGATGAAAGATTACGTTCCACAGCGCATCCTGCTGAAGGATTTCCAGGGCGATATGCGCCTGGTGGATGAAGATTTCCCGCAGGCGGAAAGCCTGCCGAAACAGGTGAAGGCCGTCACGGCGCGCCTGAGCGCGGATTACATCATCCATGACCTGCAAACCGGCAACTTCGTGACGGTGCTGCGTTTTATCTCACGCCTCACGCTGCAAAGCGGCGTCAGCGAAACGCGTTTCTATCAGATCCTCGCCGGGGTTCTGCACCGCTATATGGCCGCGCACCCCGAGCTTGCCGACCGCTTCGCGAAGTTCGACCTGTTCAAGCCGCAAATTATTCGGGTGATCCTCAACCCGGTCAAACTGACCTTCTCCGAACACGACGGCGGCAGCCGCATGCTGCCGAACTACGTCACCGACCTTGATAACCCTCTTTTTCTGGCCTCCCGGGAGTCCGCGCAATGAAAACCTATGATTTCATCGGCATTGGTATCGGCCCGTTTAACCTTAGCATCGCCGCCCTCGCAGAAGGGCTGGACGGCTTTAGCTCGCTGTTTCTTGAGCGCAAACCGCACTTTTCCTGGCACCCGGGGATGATGGTGCCGGACTGCCACATGCAAACCAGCTTCCTGAAGGATCTGGTCAGCGCCGTGGAGCCGACCAACCGCCACAGCTTCCTGAACTACCTGGTGCAGCGTAAAAAGTTCTACCGCTTCCTGACCACCGAGCAGCGCACCGTCTCCCGCGAGGAGTTTGCGGACTACCTGTGCTGGGCGGCGGACAACCTCACCAACCTCGCCTTCAGCCAGCAGGTACAACAGGTGAGCTTTGATGAGAAAAGCGGCCTGTTTGAGGTAGTGACCCAGCGCGATCGCTTCCTGGCGCGCCACGTCTGCGTGGGGATCGGTAAGCAGATTAACCTGCCGGACTGCGTCACGACGCAGGACGATAGCTGCTTCCATGCCAGCGAGATGATGCTGCGCACGCCGGATCTCGCGGGCAAGCGCGTTACCATCGTCGGCGGCGGCCAGAGCGGTGCCGACCTGTTCCTGAATATTTTCCGTGGCGAATGGGGCCAGCCGCTGAGCCTGAACTGGGTCTCGCGCCGCAACAACTACAACGCGCTGGATGAAGCCGCCTTTGCTAACGAGTATTTCACGCCGGAGTACGTGGACAGCTTCTCCACGCTCGGTGAAGAGGCGCGTCGTCAGATGCTGCACGAGCAGAAGATGACCTCCGACGGCATCACCACCGAGTCCCTGCTGGCGATTTACCGCGCCATGTACCACCGCTTTGAAGTGCTGCGTGAAAAACCCTGGGCGCACCTGATGCCGTCCCGCTCGGTGACGGCCCTGACGCGCCTGGAAAACGGACAGCGTCTGAGCATACAGCATCACCTCGACGGCGGCCGTGAGCAGCTGGAGAGTGACGTTGTGATCTTCGCCACCGGCTATCGCGCCGTGCAGCCTGCGTTCCTGGCGCCGCTGTCTCACCGCCTGCATCTGGATACGGACGAAGCCTTCTGCATCAACAACGATTTCACCCTCGAATGGGACGGCCCGCAGAGTAACCGCCTGTTTGCCGTGAATGCCGGGATGCACCGTCTCGGCATTGCCGAACCCCAGCTCAGCCTGATGGCCTGGCGCGCGGCGCGAATTCTGAATCGCGCGCACGCCGACGAGCCGTTTGAGCTGGCTACCACCCCCGGCGTTATCCACTGGCGAAGCACCACCAGCCCGGAGAACAGCCAGGTTTTTAAATCATTAGCAAAAACCTCCGAGTACTGACACACACAATCAGGGTCAACATAACAATGAAACGTTCTCATCTTTGGGTTTTAAATCCTTGCTTGCTTGCAATGCTTTCTACCTCTGCGTGGGCGGAAGAACAAAAGGAAGAAAATATCGTGGTCTCCGCCAGCCGCGCGCACCGCAGCGTGGCGGAGATGGCGCAGACCACCTGGGTCATCGAGCGGGCTGAAATTGAGCAGCAGGTTCAGGGCGGGAAAGAGATTAAAGAAGTGCTGGCGCAGCTGATTCCGGGCATGGACGTCAGCAGCCAGGGGCGTACCAACTACGGCATGAACCTGCGCGGCCGCTCCATGATGGTGATGGTGGACGGCGTGCGCCTGAACTCGTCCCGCAGCGACAGCCGCCAGCTCGACTCTATCGATCCGTTCAACATTGACCGTATCGAGGTTATCTCCGGCGCCACGTCACTCTACGGCGGCGGCAGTACCGGCGGTCTGGTGAACATCGTCACCAAAAAAGGCCAGCCTGAGACCGAAGTCGAATTCCAGACCGGGGCTAAAAGCGGGTTCAACAGCCACAACGACCACGATGAGAACGTGTCGGCAGCGGTCAGCGGCGGCAATGACAACGCCTCCGGTCGTCTGTCGGTGTCGTATCAGCGCTACGGCGGCTGGTATGACGGCAACGGCGACGAGGTGATTATTGATAACACCCAGACCGGCTTACAGTATTCCGACCGTATCGATGTGATGGGAACAGGCACCATCAATATTGACGATCACCAGCAGCTGCAGCTGACGACCCAGTACTACAAGAGCGAGTCCGACGGCAAGCATGGGCTGTATCTCGGAAAGAACTTCTCGGCGGTAACGGGGGATGCGACCGCCTACAACAAAGGTAACCTCGATTCTGACCGCGTGCCGGGTACCGAGCGCCATCTGATTAACCTGCAGTACTCCAATACCGACTTCTGGGGACAGGATCTGGTCGCGCAGATTTACTATCGCGACGAGAGCCTGACCTACTATCCGTTCCCAACCCTGACCAAAGGCGTGGTCACCAGCATCGGCGCGTCGCAGCAGAAAACCGATTTCTACGGCGGCAAGCTGACGCTGAACAGCAAACCGGTGGACGATTTGACGCTGACCTGGGGTATGGATGCCGATCACGAAACCTTCGACGCCAACCAGCAGTTCTTCAACCTGAAAAAAGCTGCGGCGAGCGGCGGCATGGAGCTGGATAACGCCTACAACGTGGGCCGCTACCCGGGCTACAGCATCACCAACCTCGCCCCGTTCCTGCAGGCCAGCTATGACATTGACGCCATCACCCTGAGCGGCGGCGTGCGCTACCAGTACACCGAGAACAAGGTGGACGACTTTGTCGGTTACACCCAGCAGCAGGCCATCGCTACCGGGAAAGCTACCTCCGCCGACGCGGTGCCAGGCGGGAAAACCGATTACAACAACTTCCTGTTTAACGCCGGGATCCTCGGTCGGCTGACCGAACAGCAGCAGCTGTGGTTTAACTTTTCCCAGGGCTTCGAAATCCCGGACCTGGCGAAGTACTACGGCTCCGGGACCTATCAGCTCAGCAACGGTCACTATCGCCTGCTGAACAGCGTCAACGTCAACGACTCGAAGCTGGACGGTATCAAGGTTAACGCTTATGAGCTGGGCTGGCGCTACACCGGGGATAACCTGCGCACCCAGGTTGCGGCGTATTACTCGCTCTCGGATAAAACCATCACCATCAACAAGACGGACATGACCATCAACCTGGAAGACGACAAGCGTCGTATCTACGGGGTGGAAGGTCAGGTGGACTATTTCTTCACCGACAGCGACTGGAGCACGGGCGCGAACTTTAACGCCATTAAGTCGGAAACTCGCGAAAACGGGAAATGGGAGAAGCTGACGGTAGACAGCGCCAGCCCGTCGAAAGCCAGCGCGTGGGTCAACTGGGCGCCGGGCGACTGGACCCTGCGCGTGCAGAGCACGCAGACCTTTGACGTCTCTGACGCCGACGGCAAGAAGATCGATGGCTATAACACGGTCGACTTCCTGGGCAGCTACGCCCTGCCGGTGGGTAAAGTCAGCTTCAGCGTGGAGAACCTGCTGGACAAAGACTACACCACCGCCTGGGGCCAGCGCGCGCCGGGGCTGTATAGCCCAACCTACGGTGCACCGGGCCTGTACACCTATAAAGGCCGCGGACGGACGTTTGGTCTGAACTACTCCGTACTGTTCTAATCCTCAGCGCCGCCTGCGGGCGGCGCATTTTGCTGTGTAATTTCGAAGCAAATTTACTATAAAATCAGCGATTTGCTGAAATTGTCGGCAAACGAACAAAAAGCGCGATTTCACCCTTTGACAAGGCGAACTGAGGTCGCTACTATGCGCCTCGTTCAAACGATTCCTCTGTAGTTCAGTCGGTAGAACGGCGGACTGTTAATCCGTATGTCACTGGTTCGAGTCCAGTCAGAGGAGCCAAATTTGAAAAGCCTGCTTTTGAAGCAGGCTTTTTGCTTTTCTGCGTCGGGTAAAATTGTCGGGTGGCGGCTTCGCCTTACCCGACCTACGGGACTGCATCTCTGAAGTTAACTCTGAATCGCATCCAGCCTGGCAATCACCTTAATCTCAAACTTAAATCCGTACAGCCACGTCACGCCGATCCCGGTCAAGGTAGGATAAGGCGCATCCCCCCAATATTCTGGCAGGATACTCCAGATAGCGTCGAGGTTTGACTCGGGATCGACGACAAAGAGGGTCACGTCAACCACGTCAGCGAACGTGCAGCCCGCAGCCGCGAGGACAGCATTAAGATTATCGAAGGCCAGCCTGACCTGCGCTTTCAGATCGGGTTCAGGCGAACCATCCTCGCGACTACCCACCTGCCCCGAAACGAACAAGAAACCGTTGGATTTGATGGCCGGTGAATAGCGATTACGCTCATAGAGTGCCTGCCGACCGGAGGGAAAAACGGCTTCGCGTGTTGTCATATTTATACCTTTGTAATGGGGCGAAATCTGCCCGTGAACATACAGACACTTTACAGGTGCAGGTTCTGGCGGATAAACAAGCGACTTTGTCCATCATTGTTTGTAATATCCAAACAATCGGTGAAAAGAGAGGACAAGTGATGGATCGTTTCGACGCGATGCGCGCCTTTGCTCGCGTGGTGGAGGCAGGTAGCTTCACAAAGGCTGCCCAAACGCTTCATATGAGCAAAACCACGGTGACGCAGCTCATTCAGCAGTTGGAAGCGCGCCTGCGCGTCAAATTGCTCCATCGTACCACCCGAAGGCTCGGTGTGACCCCCGATGGCGCGGTCTACTACGAACGCGTCATCCGCCTGCTGGCAGACATGGAAGATGCTGAAAACAGCCTGTCCAGCGCGACGATGACGCCTAGGGGACGGCTACGGGTAGACGTGCCCAGTCCGCTGGCACGCCTCATCCTGGTGCCGGCGCTTCCGGCTTTTCACGCACGCTACCCGGATATCCAGTTCGATATGGGCGTGAGCGACCGGGTGGTGGACCTGATCGGCGACAACGTGGATTGCGTCCTGCGCGGTGGCGAAATCAACGACCAGTCCCTGATCGCACGCCACGTCGGCGATTTGCACATCGGCGTTTACGTCGCACCGAGCTATGTGGAACGCCTCGGCGCCCCTGCGCACCCGCGAGAGCTGGAAAACACCGACCATCGCATTGTAGGGTTCTTGTCCTCGCGCACCGGTAAGATTGATCCTCTGGTACTGCGCAGTGAGAGTGAACATATTGACATCACGGGCAGCTATGTCCTTGCCGTGGATGATGGCAATGCTTACCTCGAAGCTGGGTTAGCCGGGTTAGGCGTGATTGCGCTGCCGGTCTATATGGCAGAAGCGCATCAGGCTTGTGGTTCCATGATTCGGCTATTCGAACATTGGCGTATTAAGCCAATGCCCCTGTACCTGGCATTTCCGCCGAACCGCCACGTCAACGCCAGACTGCGCGTTTTTATTGATTGGATCGTTGAATTGATGCAGCAGCATGTCCCTAATTCCAATAATAAGTCACTCCCTCCCAGACCCTGATTCGCTCATTAGAGTTGGTTACTTTCCACAGCACTCACCGCTCGCCGCCAGGCACGATCTCTTTCTCAAGACCCGCATTCATGCACCACGTTTTCCACGATTCCATGGAAAAAATAAGATCACTTTTTGCAATGTCAGACGGCGTAGCGGGCAGCACGCCGTCGTTATAGCCCGGTGCGGCCACCACAATGAGCTCATCGGAAAAAAGATAATGACTTTCGCTCCCTTCCCAGTTTCCCTGCCCCATCCGTATCGCGATATCTATCCCTTCCTGCTGCAGGCGCTGGCCTGGATCCGCAGGGTGATAAGCGGATATTTCGCCCGTAAACGAGCCAGTTGCGGTAATAACCAGTGTCATCCTAATGACGGCACCATCGCCAGCATCACGCAGCCAAGACGGGCGACGGCTTCAAAGCTTCGCAAACTGACAATGGGTGGGAAATCCGACATGAAAGTACTTCCTTATCTGCGCTGGATATACAGCGGCAACCTGACCATATGTCAGTAATACTGACCCTTACGGTAAGATACTGAAGAAATAGATTACTGCAGGCGCGTCCGGTCACCACAGTGCCCAATCAGGTGCCATTACCAGCACGGTTGTATGGACGTTTATGCAGCCGATGATCCAGCACGTCGTTAGTGCAGCGGAGTTAAGCTCGATCCAGTCGCTTGCCAAATCATTCGAATCACAGGCGGTCTTTAGAAAATACCCATTCAGCTAAGTGGCGAGCCCGGTAAGCACTCGCCACCGGGCAAACCCGCACCTAAATCTGATAATCAATCGCCACTTCTTCCGGCTCCATTACCTGACGTTTAATCTCATCCACCGACAGCCCGGCGTTGCAGAGCTCGATAAAGCGCCACACATAGTTGCGCTGCAGCTGCCCGCGCTTCAGGCCAAGCCATACGGTGTTGGCGTCAAACAGATGACGCGTGTCAAGACGCACCAGGTTCCCGTCCTCGCGTTCTCCGCTGGACTGTTCCGCCACCAGGCCAATACCCAGACCCAGCTCGACGTAGGTTTTGATGACGTCAGAGTCCTGCGCGCTCAGCACGATGTCGGGCGTTAACCCTTTACGATTGAAGGCTTCATCTATACGCGAGCGTCCCGTGATCCCCTGGCGATAAGTAATGAGCGGCCATTTGGCAACGTCTTCCAGCGTCAGGGGAGAGACCTGATTCAGCGGATGATCGACCGGGAGCAGTAAGCTGTGATACCAGCGGAACCACGGGAACGCCACCAGCAGCGGGTCGTTGCTCAGGCGTTCGCTGGCGATACCGATATCCGCCCCACCGTTTTGCAGCAGCACTTCAATTTCCTGCGGCGTGCCCTGGATAAGCTCCAGACGCACCTCCGGAAAAAGTTCGCGGAACGCCTTAATCACCGGCGGCAGGCTGTAGCGCGCCTGGGTATGGGTGGTGGCGATGGTGAGCACGCCGGAGGCATCATTGGTGAAGAGATCCGCCAGACGACGCACGTTGCTGGCCTCGTTGAGGATCCGCTCAGCGATGGTGAGCAATGCCTTACCCGGCTCCGTCATGCCGAGCAGCCGCTTGCCGCGACGGATAAAGATCTCTATGCCCAGCTCCTCTTCCAGCTCGCGGATATGGCGGCTGACGCCGGACTGAGAGGTATAAAGCATATTGGCGACCTCGGTCAGGTTGTAGTCCCGCCTGGCCGCCTCACGGATAATTTTAAGTTGCTGGAAATTCACGATTCACTCCGGCGCATCTGACATAGCTCTATTGTTAGAGTCAGCCGAGCTGCAGAACAAATAATAAAAACCAGCATCTTATGCTTTTATGGAATATCAGCTCACAAGCTGGAGCTCACGGTTCTCAAGCGATGGCTTGCTGACCAGCGACATCAGAATCTCTTTTACCGCCTGCGCCTGTGGCGACAGCGAACCGCGTGCGGACATGTTCAGCGAGAGCGGCAGGCTCATGGAAGGCGTGGTGATCCGCGCCATCCAGCCGTTCGCCGCGCTGCACAGCGATCGCGCGGCGGATTCCGGCAGCACGGTGACGCCCATGCCGCTGGCAATGGCTGCGGTCAGCGTGGAGATCGAGTCAATTTCGCCGATGATTTTGGCCGTCAGGCGGCGCAGGGAGAACGCTTCGTCCACGCGCACGCGAACGGCGCTGTAGTCGCGCGGCAGATAGAGGTTCATCTCTGCCACGGCGGTAAGGTCGACACTCTGGCCCGGACAGTCGCGGGTGCCCACGAGATAGAGATCTTCTTTCAGCAGCGGCTGGCTGGTGATCCCGGCCACCGGGGAGCGATCGTAAAGGACCGCCATGTCCAGCTGGCCGTTGAGCAGCTTGTCATTCAGTACGGACCCGCTGTTTTCGTGCAGGTACACCAGCACTTCAGGCAGCTCAGCGCGAACGGCCTGCAGCAGCGGCATGGTAATAGAGGACGCGGCCGTTCCCGGCGCCAGGCCAATAGAAACGTGTCCGCTCAGGGTCTGGCCCACGTTATTCACCGCCAGCTGCGCCTGCTCGCACTGGCGCAGAATCTTGCGCGCATGGGTATAGAGAATTTTTCCGGCTTCCGTTGGCGTGACGCCGCGTTTGGTGCGGATCAACAGCTGCTGATCCATCTCGCCTTCCAGAGTAGCCACCTGCTGGCTCAGCGCAGGCTGCGCGATATGCAGCACTTCTGCTGCTTGAGTCAGGCTGCCGATATCGACGATTTTTACGAAGTATTTCAGTCGTCTTAAGTTCATTTTGCCCCCTGTTCGAAATGCTGTGCCGGAACCGGCTGTCGTTGTTGAACAGGTTTTGCAATACGAATGCCACTTTTACCAGGCGGTCTGAATCGGGCGCTAAGCGCCTGAAAATAAGGAAACCTAATCATGGAGGGGGGTTTTATTACCGAAACAGCAGTTTATGATCTGCCCCATTAGAGGTATATCCGCACCAAAGCGGTGCATTCCGCTGTCAAAAACGCCACTTTGCCGATTTTGTCAGCAAACGATCAAAAGGCGTTGATCCACCCTTTGACAAGGTGAACGCAGG
>NZ_JBRIQR010000031.1:0-60331 GCF_052983755.1 Enterobacter sp. CFEC122
CGTTCTCAACTGTACTGCCGCACCCGCGCCAGCAGATCTTCCGCGCTGTCGATACGATCGGCAATCACGATCAGCGCCTTGCCGAGCGTTATCGCGTGGCGCAGGCACTCGTGGCGCATCGCCTCGTCCTGAATGGTGTCGATATCCGCGACGTGGGAAAGCCCGACGCTGCGGCGAATGAGTTCGGTGCCGCAGAAGCCGATGGCGTCATGCCAGACCTTTTTCAGGAACGCGGAGGTATAGCCCGGCGCGCTGAGCGCCGCGTCGCGCGTTTTCTCGTGCGCCAGCGCCTGGAAGCGTTCCGCGAAGGTGTTCCACAGCTCCTGAATATCGGTCAGGCGCTGCTCGCGCGCGGCGGCGGCATCGCGAATGCCCAGGTGCCCCGGCAGGCCGCAGAAGTTGAGCAGCAGGTTGCCGATGGCGGTGCCGATATCAAATCCCATCGGGCCAAAATAGCCGAACTCGGCGTCGATGGCCTTCAGGCTGCCGTCGGCCACAAAAATCGAGCCGCTGTGAATGTCTCCGTGCAGCAGGGCTTCAGCCTGAGAAAAGAAACGGTGCTTGAGGGCGGCCACGGCAATTTTCAGCTGGGCGTCGTCGCGCAGCGCGGCGACGTCATTTTCCAGCTCGGCCGGGTAGCTGTTGCGTTCGTGGATCTGGTACGGATCGTTGAAGAACAGATCTTCGGTGATCTCACACATCTCCGGGTTGATGAATTTCGCCACCTGCGCTTTCTTCTCGTGCGGATGCAGGAAGAAATCGCTGGTGTGGAACAGCGCGTGCGCGAGGTATTCACCCAGCTGACGCGCCGCCTGCGGGTAATAATTATTTTTGATCAGCTCGCCGCGCCAGATGCGATGGCTGGAGAGATCTTCCATCACCATTACCGCCAGTTCCGGGTCAAAGTGGTGGATTTTCACGGTGTGCTGCGGGCTGTGCCGGTAGTGCTCGACCAGCGTTTGCGCCTCCAGACGGGCGCGATCCAGCGTCAGCGGCCAAGACTCGCCGACGCAGCGCACGTAGGGCAGCGCCTGCTTGACGATGATGCGGCTCACGCCCGCGCTGTCGAAAATTTTAAACACCAGATTGAGGTTGCCGTCGCCTACCTCCTGCGCCTCCACCAGCGATGAAGGATCGTCAAGGCCGCCAAATTGCCTGGCATATTCCACGGCGTCCTGAGCGGTAAAGGTACGGTATTGCGACATGGCCTGCTCCTCACGGGTTTGCTAATAAAGACATGTAGACGTCTATACATCTGGATTTCATCCTGACACAATGTGCTACAACAACGCAACAGGGAATTAACGACATGCAGACATTACAGACGACCAGCCTGCGGGTAGCGGATAATCAGCTCTTTATTCTCGACCAGCAGGCCCTTCCGCAGGAGAAACGCTGGCTGGATGCCTCAACGGTAGAGGCGCTGGTGGGGTATATTCACGCCCTGCGGGTGCGCGGCGCGCCGCTGATCGGTCTCTCTGCAAGCCTGCTGCTGGCGCTGCTGGCGGAAAACGGCAAAAGCCGCGACGAGCTGGCGGTTGCGCTGGAAACCCTGCGCGCCTCCCGCCCGACGGCGGTGAACCTGATGAACAACCTGGACCGCATGAAGCGGGCGCTCTGGCAGGAAGATTTTGTTCCGGCGCTGGTGGCCGAAGCGCTGCGCCTGATTGACGAAGACAAACGACTTTGCGATGCGATTGCCAGCGCGGGCAGCCCGCTGGTGAAGCCCGGCAGCCGTCTGCTGACCCACTGCAACACCGGCGGGCTGGCAACGGCGGGGGTCGGTACGGCGCTTGGGGTCATTGCTCGCGCGCACCAGGAGGGTAACGTCAGCAACGTCTGGGTGGATGAAACCCGTCCCCTGCTGCAGGGCGGTAGATTAACCGCCTGGGAGCTGGGCGAGCTGGGCGTGCCGTATCAGCTGATTACCGACTCCATGGCCGCCAGCCTGATGGCGAAAGGGCAGGTAGACGCCGTGTGGGTAGGGGCAGATCGCATTGCCGCTAACGGCGACGTGGCGAATAAAATTGGCACCTACTCTCTGGCGGTGCTGGCGAAATTCCACGGTATTCCGTTCTACGTCGCCGCGCCGCAAACGACCCTCGACCCGGCCTGCCCGAACGGCGACGCGATCCCCATTGAGCAGCGTGCCGCCAGCGAAGTGACGGGCGTCGCCGGAAGCTTTGGCGCGGTGCAGTGGGCGCCGGAAAACGCGCAGGTCTACAACCCGGCGTTTGACGTGACCCCAGCCTCGCTGATTAGCGGCTGGGTGCTGGATACGGGCGTGGTCACGCCGGAAGAGGTTGCAGAAGGGAAATTTGCCTGAGTCCGGCTATCCTTTAAGGGGCTCCCTTAAGAGGACAACATCGTGACGCTTGACCCTGAAACAGACTTAAAACTGGAGCGCGTGGTGGACGCACCGCGCGACCTCCTGTGGCTCTGCTGGACTACGCCCGAACACATCAAACACTTCTTCATTCCTGCACCGCATAAGGTGATCGACTGCGACCTTGACCTCCGCGTGGGCGGGCGGTTCAACACCGTGTTTGAGGTGGACGGCCAGCGGATGGATAACCGGGGGGTCTTCCTGGAAATCGACCCGGGGAAAAAGCTGGTTTTTACCGACGGCTATACCGAAGGCTGGAAGCCGGCCGAGAAGCCGTTTATGACGGCAATTTTGCTGCTGGAAGACGCCGGGGAGGGCAAAACCCGCTATACGGCGATTGCGCGCCACCCCACGAAGGAAATCCGCGAGCAGCATGAACAGATGGGATTTCACGAAGGGTGGGGGATTGTGCTGGATCAGCTGGTGGAGTATGTGAAAGGGCTTAACGCGTAGTGCGCGCTGGTGCCCTCACTCCGACCCTCTCCCACAGGGAGAGGGAGAAAAGATCAGGCCAGGCGTGGATACGCATCCGCAATTGCGTCACCGGTAAACTGGGCAACCCAGCCTTCCGGATTGTCGAAAATACGAATCGCCGTAAAGTTCGGCTCTGAGCCCATATCAAACCAGTGCGGCGTGCCCGCGGGCACGGAGATCAGGTCGTTTTTCTCGCACAAGACCTGATATACCTCATCGCCGATGTGCAGGCAGAACAAGCCCGCGCCTTCCACGAAAAAGCGTACTTCGTCTTCGCCGTGGGTGTGTTCGTTCAGGAACTTCGCGCGCAGCGCGTCTTTCTGCGGATTGTCGGCGCGCAGGCTGATCACGTCCCAGCTCTGATAGCCCTTCTCTGCCACCAGTTTGTCGATCGCATGTTGATACGCCGCGATCACGGCTTCAGGCGCGGGATCGTGTCCTAAATCGCGATCCGCCGCCCAGCGTTCAAACCGCACGCCTTTCGCGTTGAGCTGTTGGGCAATCTCGGCGGCGTCGGTGCTGTGCCACTGGTGTTGACTGGCGTCTTTGTCGGAATAAATGGTCAATGCGCTCATGAAGGGATCTGCTCCGGGTTAATCTCGTCAAACTGGTGGACCTGATGGTGGTGGCTTGCGCCGTCATCATCGCCGCGAATCAGCTGCAGGGTACGAAAACCTGCCTGTTCAGCCGCGTCCAGCTCCTGATGAATATCGGAGAGGAAGAGGATCTGCGACGGGGCAATGCCCGTTTGCGCCGCAATGTTCTGATAAGACTGCACCTCGCGCTTGGCGCCGATGTGGGTGTCGAAATAGCCGCTGAACAGATGAGTAATATCACCTTCGTCGCTGTAGCCAAATAACAGTTTCTGCGCGGCGACGGAGCCAGAGGAATAAACATAGAGATCAATCCCTTGCGCTTTCCATTTTTCCAGCGCCGGGAGCACGTCCGGGTAGAGATGGCCGGTAAAGTCGCCGTTAACGTAGCCGTCGTGCCAGATGATCCCCTGCAGCGCTTTAAGCGCCGTGGATTTACGGTCTTCATCCATAAAGGCAAACAGGGCGTCGATAAGTTCGCTGACGCTGGCGTGTGGGTTAGCGATTTCATCACGCAGGTTGTCCAGAATGGATTTGACCGGCTCGGCGTACTGCTGCGCGGTCACGAAGGCCGCCAGTCGCTCACGCGCGTAGGGGAACAAAACATCATGGACAAAACGAATATCGCTGGTGGTCCCTTCAATATCCGTCACAATCGCGCGAATCATACTCTCTCCAGTTGTCGTAAACGCATTTCGCATTCAAATAAGAACTCTAATCCTTCCAGATGACGCCGGGCTTCGGCCACGTCGCGTCCCCAGCAGGTTAAGCCATGACCGCGCAGAAGAAAACCATAATTAAGCGGCCGTTCCTGGGCGTAATGAGCGATGCGTGAGGCGAGGGCGTCGATATCCTGGTCGTTATCAAAGACCGGGATAGCCACCGTATCCAGATGCGTGGTTTGTCCGGTGAGGGATTTTTGCATCTCAAAGCCGCTGATGGTGAGCTCGGCCTCTTTGACCAGACGCGATAGCACCGTGGCGTTAACCGTGTGAACGTGCAGCACGGCGTTGGCTTCCGGGAACAGGCGATAAATCAGCGTGTGCAGACCGGTCTCCGCCGACGGTTTACGACCGGACGGCGCGCGGTTGGTGGCGATCTCCACCTGCAGAAAGTCATCGGTTGTGAGGCTACCTTTGTCTTTGCCGGATTCGCTGAGCCAGCAGAGATGTTCGTCCTGACGCACCGACATGTTACCGCCGGTAGCGGGCGCCCAGCCTTTGGCACCGATCCAGCGGCAGGCGTCGACCAGATGCGTGAGTTGCAGGTTGTCTGTCATTTTCCTTTTACCCTCTCGGCCAGGAATATTCATATGGTTTATACCCGTCATACTTCAAGTTGCAGGTGCGTTGGCTGCACTCACTCACCCCAGTCACGGACTTATGTACGCTCCCGGGGATTCGTTCCCTTGCCGCCTTCCTGCAACTCGAATTATTTAGGGTATAGACGTCTAAGCGTCTTGATTGCCAAAGACTAACATCGTGTTATAGTGGCAGCAACATAAGTATTACAAGCAGGCACAACACAATGAGCATTAACGCCTTGATTCCGCAAAGTAAACTTCCCAACCTCGGTACTACCATCTTTACGCAGATGAGCGCCCTGGCGCAGCAGCACAACGCCATTAACCTTTCTCAGGGGTTCCCGGATTTCGACGGCCCGGCTTATCTGCAGGCGCGTCTGGCGTATCACGTGGCGCAGGGGGCGAATCAGTATGCGCCGATGACGGGCGTGCAGGCGCTGCGGGAAGCGATTGCCGACAAAACGGCGGAGCTGTATGGCCATAAGCCCGATGCGAACACCGACATCACGGTGACGGCAGGGGCGACCGAAGCGCTGTACGCGGCCATCACCGCGCTGGTGCGCGCGGGGGATGAAGTCATCTGCTTTGATCCGAGCTACGACAGCTATGCGCCTGCGGTTGAACTCTCCGGCGGCGTGGTGAAACGCGTGGCGCTCCAGCCGCCGCATTTCCGCCCTGACTGGCAGGCGTTTGCTGCGCTGCTGAGTGACAAAACCCGTCTGGTGATCCTGAATACGCCGCATAACCCGTCGGCGACGGTGTGGCAAAAAGCCGATTTTGCCGCGCTGTGGCAGGCTATCGCCGAACGGGAAATTTACGTCCTGAGCGATGAAGTCTACGAGCACATCTGCTTTGCTGAGGAAGGGCATGCCAGCGTGCTGGCCCATCCGCAGCTTCGCGAGCGTGCTATCGCCGTCTCTTCGTTTGGTAAGACCTACCATATGACCGGCTGGAAGGTAGGGTACTGCGTGGCCCCGGCGGCCATCAGCGCTGAGCTGCGCAAAGTGCATCAGTACCTGACGTTTGCCGTGAACACGCCGGCTCAGCTGGCGCTGGCGGATATGCTGCGCGCGGAACCCGCGCATTACCGCGAGCTGCCGCACTTCTATCGTGAACGTCGGGATCTGTTTGTGGCGGCGCTGAGCCAAAGCCGCCTGGAAATTTTGCCGTCTGAAGGAACCTATTTCCTGCTCGCCGACTACAGCGCGATTTCCGATCTGGACGACGTTAGCTTTTGCCAGTGGCTGACGAAAGAGGTCGGCGTGGCCGCCATTCCATTGTCGGTGTTCTGCGCCGATCCCTTCCCGCACAAGCTGATCCGCCTGTGCTTTGCGAAGCAGGAATCGACGCTGCTGGCGGTGGCGGAGCGTTTGAACACGCTCTGATTATTTCACCGTCCACGCTTCGGAGTAACGGCGGTCTGCAAACAGCTCCAGCAGACCGTTGATTTGCTTGAGGCGCAGCACCTCATCGCTGTCCATGCCCAGCTCTTTGCCTATTCGCTCATCATTCCAGCCGAGCTGTGCCAGTTCGCGCACGATATCTGACATGGCGTTGATCTGATGCCGACCCCGCGCCCGATTGTGGCGAATCGTGGCGGCCATACGGTCATGTTTATTCTGCCGGTGCTGGCGCAGGCAGGTGACGGGGAGATATCCCCTGAGCTGACGCTTTAACGCCGCCCGATTTTTGCCGATTTCGTGGCGATGAAAGCCATCCACAATTTCGTAGTGATGGGCTTCACTTTCCGTCACAACAATAGGTTGGGTGAATCCATCGAGTTCGAGCGACTTGCTGAGCAGCCGTTTTTCCGGAGGGGCAACGTTATTGGGGTTGTAGTCGTTAGCGATAATCGCGTCCTGTTTGATCCAGAGAACGCAGTCTATCGGTTGCTCGCGAAAAGGGCTGTTTTTATGGATCGCTTCGCGAAAGGCATTGATGGCGTTAATCCGATCCTCCTCGGAAAGTGACTGAAGGTACGTTTCGATCTCGGTAATTATTCTTTGTCGCATAAAATGCCCCACTCCTTGCGCTTCGCCTTCACTCGTTCGCTGTAGCGCTGATAATGTTTAGGTTTATTCGGGCTGAACGACAGCGCCCTGCACCAGTAGTCATTATTAAGTAAAACCTTACAAATACGGCGCCATGAGGGGATGTCTTTGGCGCCGATATCGCCGTCCTGCGTCTCGGGGATATCCGGCATGCCTCTCTTCTGATACCAATGCAGATAGATCGCGATTTTATTGCGGTAATGCTCAGCCGTGTTTTGCGGCATGCTGTTCAGCAGGAGCATGGCGTAGTCGCGCCAGCCGAGGTGATCGGGTTTGAGGATTTTCCGGTGGCCATAAAAGTGGTTGTCCTGCCCGGCGTAGAAGCCGCCGCTGCGCACGCCGCTGACGCGCTCGCACATGGCGGCCCAGCGCTCGGGCTCGAGAACGTGATAGAGCCACAGTCCCTGGCGCTGTTCCGGGCCGAAGGGCTCGCAGATGCGCATATAGCGCGGCGGGACGCCCGCCTGAAACATGAGGTTGTAGAGCGGGTTATAGCTGCTTCCGGATTTTGCAAACCATGTCCAGATGTCTGCGGTTTTCCAGTCGTAAAGAGGATAGACGTACCACGCGTGCCCGCCGGGCGCGGTGGTTGTCCAGGGCTTATCGTCCGCGAAGCGATGCTTGCGGTTGTTGGCGATGGTCAAAAATCGGTTGTAGGATTCATCGGCGCGAATGCCCACCAGCATGGCAGCCGGACGGTGCAGTGCAAACCAGTCGGAAAACGAACGGACAAAGGCTTCAAAGGTCATACCCGTCTGGTAAAAATCAAAATAATCCGCAGCGGTGATGGCGCCTTCCGGCGGCTGGCGCACCCAGCGCACGTCCGGCGCCCAGCATTGCCATTCAGGCTGATACTGTGAGAGGGAATTTTGCGTGGTCAGCGGAAGCGCCACCCAGTAAAAGTGCTCGATGACGTCCCGGTAGCCTTCGCGCAGCGCATTAACGTGCTCAATGGTGCATGAGAACTGTGCTTCCCAGTCAATAAAAAGCACGCTGATTTTTCGTTTTTGCGCCCGGGCCATTTGCGCGGTGAGATGCAGCATGACGGTGGAGTCTTTGCCACCGGAGAAGGAGACGCAGATGCGGGAAAAGGTGGCGAACGTCCAGGCGATGCGCTCCTGCGCGGCCTCCAGCACGTTAAGCTGCAGGGGATATTTATACAGTGACATGTTCAATCTCTTCCTGAGTATGACTGTCGGGGGCTTTTATTTACGCTGATTAACCATGAATAGTAAAGATATTAAGGAGAAACCGGAAGAATAAGATCTTCCATTAAAGGATTTGTTGCCCGAATGTAATTAAAAAGTATTCAGGCTATATCGCAAGTTATTCCACTTCGATTTTTTCAATGAATTGCGTAAACACGCTGCTGTTTAACGCCGAGCGATTGTAAAGCATGTAAACATCTACTTGAGGAATCGCAAAAGGCAAGGAAATGCTCTTCAGGTTGAGATGGTCTTTATATCGTTCAAACAATATTGTTGGTACAAAGCCTATTAAATCACTCACGCCAATAATATTCATAATCGAAAGCAGTGAGTCACTGCGGAAACAGACGTTGCGTTCCGGAAGGAGAATGTTTGACTGCAGCTGGAACTCTTTTATGCCATTCTCCTGACTGCGCATCAGCGTGAATTTTTCCTGGCCGAGTTCCTCAATCGTTGCGCTATCGCCGAGGCGGGGGTGATCTTTGCTGCACGCCAACAGCATTGCTAACTTCATAAAGCGGGTACAGACGATAGAGCGACTGTTAACCGGAGCAAAGCTAAACACCAGGTCGGCCTTGCGGTAGGCGAGCAAATCCTCGGCTGACTCAGGGGATAAGACCACATCATTATGTTCTATGTCGTAATTTTCGTCTGCAAGCAGAGAGCTTAGCAGGCTGCCGAAGCGCCCATGGGCCACAATCTGCGGGCAATAGATGACAAAGCTCTTTTTGATCTGCGCGTTATTCAGGATATTAATGGTTTGCTCAATGCTATTAAGGTTTTCTTCCAGATGGTGATGCAAATTGATCTCCACCGTCGTCGGGGTAATGCCTTTACCCGAACGAATAAAAAGCGGGTCATTCAGTTGCGCGCGCAGGCGTTGCAGGGACTGGCTCACTGCTGAGGGCGTGATATAGAGTGTTTCCGCTGCCTTGCTAATGCTAAGGTGCTGATAAATGCACTCAAAAATGACTAACAGATTAAGATCGAATTTTTTAAGGTCGTAAAGATTTGCCATAAATCATCCTGAGTGTGTTGTTGTCATCACATTACTGATAACTATAGTTCGAAGTTAATCATTTACAATCCTTGTGATTAACCTACTTAATTTGTTTTAAATACGAGCTTAATATATCACGAGGCTGGATTATTGAAATAGAACTTCAGCCGTTATTAAGATATTTTTATCTTTAAAACTTGCGGCGTTGTTCTCAAATAACCATTATTGGTTATACATTCGCTGTGACTCATTATTGTCACTTTCGTTCTGGCCACCAGGCAGACCACTTATTGCAACTCATTCTCATTATTAAGCCTCTCGTTGAGTCAGGCAGACGCGGAGGCTATTCGGTAAAACCTATCACAGCCATAGGGCGGAATGCCGGCGTGACGCATTGCCCAAACTGAAAACCGGTGCTGTAATCAAACCGCTGTTACGGCCTGAAATAAGGTATGTAGAGCGCAACGCAACGCCAGCCCAGGCTGGCACTGAAAGTTCCTGTGGAAAGTTCAGGTATCAGGGCCGCCCACCAGGGCGGCCTTTTTACGTTCAGGCTTTCCGTTGGTTCCGTTCACAAGGTTGTCTTGTTGGCGTTGTAAGGTTTGGCTGATTGATTTGATAAAGCATACGCATTAGCCCCGATGGATAAAGTTGGTTACCTTACATCTCAACGAAAACACGGAGGAAGTACAGATGTCTTTGATTAACACTAAAATTAAACCTTTCAAAAACCAGGCGTTCAAAAACGGTGAGTTCATCGAAGTAACCGAGAAAGATACCGAAGGTCGCTGGAGCGTCTTCTTCTTCTATCCGGCTGACTTCACCTTCGTTTGCCCGACCGAACTGGGCGACGTGGCTGACCATTACGACGAACTGCAGAAGCTGGGCGTAGACGTTTACTCTGTGTCTACCGATACCCACTTCACCCACAAAGCATGGCACAGCAGCTCTGAAACCATCGCCAAAATCAAATACGCGATGATCGGTGACCCGACTGGCGCCCTGACCCGTAACTTCGACAACATGCGTGAAGATGAAGGCCTGGCTGACCGTGCGACCTTCGTTGTTGATCCGCAGGGCATTATCCAGGCTATCGAAGTTACCGCTGAAGGTATCGGCCGTGATGCGTCTGACCTGCTGCGTAAAGTAAAAGCAGCGCAGTATGTCGCTTCTCACCCAGGCGAAGTGTGCCCGGCTAAATGGAAAGAAGGCGAAGCAACGCTGGCGCCATCTTTAGACCTGGTCGGCAAGATCTAAGTCTGTAAAGCCTGGCGGCGCTGCGCTTGCACAGGCCTACAGTATCGTAGGCCGGGTAAACGACGAGCCACCCGGCAATCAATGGGCGCACCCGCGCCCATTTCATTCCAGCACCATGATGCAAGTTGCATTCAGGCCGCCCGTATAAGGCAGCTTGCATGATGACGTTTTAAGAGAGGGAAGAACCATGCTCGACACCACGATGAAAACCCAGCTCAAGGCCTACCTTGAGAAACTGACCAAACCCGTTGAGCTGATTGCCACGCTGGACGACAGCGCGAAATCGGCAGAGATCAAGGAACTGCTGGCAGAGATCGCTGAACTGTCACCAAAAGTGACCTTCAAAGAGGATAACTCGCTTAACGTCCGTAAGCCGTCTTTCCTGATCACTAACCCAGGCTCTGAGCTGGGGCCGCGTTTTGCCGGCTCACCGCTGGGGCATGAATTTACCTCGCTGGTGCTGGCGCTGCTGTGGACCGGCGGTCATCCGTCGAAAGAGGCGCAGGCGCTGCTGGAGCAGATCCGCGATATCGACGGTGATTATGAGTTTGAAACCTATTACTCGCTCTCCTGCCACAACTGTCCTGACGTGGTGCAGGCGCTGAACCTGATGTCGGTCCTCAACCCGCGCATCAAACACACGGCAATTGATGGCGGTACCTTCCAGAATGAAATCACCGATCGCAACGTGATGGGCGTTCCGGCGGTGTATCTGAACGGTCAGGAATTCGGCCAGGGCCGTATGACGCTGACGGAAATCGTCGCCAAAGTGGATACCGGTGCCGAAAAACGTGCCGCAGAAGCGCTGAACAAACGTGATGCCTATGACGTGCTGATTGTCGGTTCCGGCCCTGCGGGGGCGGCGGCGGCAGTGTACTCCGCACGTAAAGGGATCCGTACCGGCCTGATGGGCGAACGTTTTGGTGGCCAGGTACTGGATACCGTGGACATTGAAAACTATATCTCCGTGCCGAAAACCGAAGGCCAGAAGCTGGCCGGCGCGCTGAAGGCGCACGTCAGCGACTATGACGTGGACGTGATCGACAGCCAGAGCGCCAGCAGGCTGGTACCTGCTGCGGTTGAGGGGGGGTTACACCAGATTGAAACCGCCTCCGGCGCGGTGCTGAAAGCGCGCAGCATCATCATTGCCACCGGCGCGAAATGGCGCAACATGAACGTGCCGGGCGAAGATCAGTACCGTACCAAAGGCGTGACCTACTGCCCGCACTGCGACGGCCCGCTGTTTAAAGGTAAGCGCGTGGCGGTGATCGGCGGCGGAAACTCCGGCGTGGAAGCGGCGATCGACCTGGCGGGGATTGTTGAACACGTAACCCTGCTGGAGTTCGCGCCAGACATGAAGGCCGACCAGGTTCTGCAGGATAAAGTGCGCAGCCTGAAAAACGTCGACATCGTGCTGAACGCGCAGACCACGGAAGTGAAGGGCGACGGCAGCAAGGTCACTGGTCTGGAATACCGCGACCGCGTGAGCGGCGACGTGCACAGCGTGCAGCTTTCAGGGATCTTCGTGCAGATTGGTCTGCTGCCAAATACCACCTGGCTGGAAGGGGCGATTGAGCGCAACCGCATGGGCGAAATCATCATCGATGCCAAGTGTGAAACCAGCGTGAAAGGCGTGTTTGCGGCCGGCGACTGCACCACCGTGCCGTACAAACAGATTATTATCGCCACGGGCGAAGGGGCGAAGGCGTCTCTGAGTTCGTTCGACTACCTGATCCGCACCAAAACCGCATAAAAAAGAAAGTAAGGCTACACCTGCAATAGCGAGAGGCCACCGAAAGGTGGCCTCTTTTTTTATCTGACGACCATCACCGGTATATGGGTGTGGCGGATGACGCTGGAGGCGTTAGAGCCCAGCAGATGCGTGGTAATGGACGGGTTACGCGAACCGATAACCACCACGTCTGCCTTCAGTTCGGTCGCCAGCTCATTGACCGCATCGCGTACGCTGCCGAATCTGACGTGCGTTTTGATCCGTGAAGGGTCGATGCTGAAGTGGCTGACCATGGTTTGCAGGCGATTTTCCGCTTCGTGCTGCAAATGTTCCTCGAAGCGACGCACATCGGCGGCAAAGCGGTGCAGGCTCAGGCTGGCGGAGCCTGGCAGCACGTGTAGCAGATGGATGACACCGTCCTGCTGCGCCAGAAACTCCGCGTGGCGTACGGCCTTGTCGCTCAGCTCCATTTCAAAAACATCAACCGGCATAATAATTCTCTGATACATACCCGTTTCTCCTTGTTTATAAACGCTGTACTCATTCAACCACAAAATAGTCATGGTTTCTGTAAGCGCTCCGTCAGTTTTCTTATCTTGCCAGGATAAATCTCAAAAGACCCGTATTCACAGGCAGATCTTCAGGGGTAGCTACCCTTATACACTTACCCGGAACCTTTCGGAGGTCGCATGAAAGCACTTACGTATCACGGTCCACACCATGTTCGCGTCGAGAATGTCCCCGACCCCATCATCGAACAGCCCGACGATATTATTCTGCGCGTCACGGCCACGGCTATCTGCGGCTCCGATTTGCATCTCTACCGCGGAAAGATCCCAAAGGTGCAGCACGGCGATATTTTTGGCCATGAGTTTATGGGGGAAATCGTCGAGTGCGGCGCAGAGGTGAAGAATTTGCAAAAGGGCGATCGCGTGGTGATCCCCTTTGTTATCGCCTGCGGGGACTGTTTCTTCTGTCGCCTCCAGCAGTATGCGGCCTGTGAGAATACCAACGCCGGGCAGGGTGCCGCACTGAACAAAAAGCAAATTCCCGCGCCTGCGGCGCTGTTTGGCTATAGCCACCTCTACGGCGGCGTGCCGGGCGGGCAGGCGGAATACGTTCGCGTGCCGAAGGGTAACGTCGGACCGTTTAAAGTCCCGCAGCTTCTTTCTGATGATAAAGCGCTGTTCCTGTCCGACATTTTGCCCACGGCCTGGCAGGCGGCAAAAAATGCGCAGATTGAAAAAGGCTCAAGCGTAGCCGTTTTTGGCGCCGGGCCGGTGGGGCTACTGACCATTGCCTGTGCGCGGCTGCTGGGGGCTGAGCAGATTTTTGTTATCGATCACCATCCCTACCGGTTGCGATTTGCCGAGGCGCGCTATGGCGCTATCCCCATCAACTTCGATGATGACAACGACGCGGCGGAAAAAATCATCGAGCAGACCGCGGGCCAGCGCGGCGTTGACGCCGTGATTGATGCAGTCGGGTTTGAAGCGAAAGGCAGCACCACGGAAACGATCCTCAGCAATCTTAAAATCGAAGGCAGCAGCGGCAAAGCGTTGCGTCAGTGCATTGCTGCCGTGCGTCGCGGCGGGGTGGTCAGCGTACCCGGCGTATACGCAGGGTTTATCCATGGCTTCCTGTTTGGCGATGCCTTTGATAAGGGGCTGACGTTTAAGATGGGCCAGACGCACGTCCATGCCTGGCTGGGTGAACTGTTACCGCTGATCGAAAAAGGGCTGCTTACGCCGGAAGAGATCGTGACCCATTATCTCCCCCTTGCGGATGCGGAACGCGCCTATAAGATTTTCGAAAAACGGGAGGAGGAGTGCCGGAAGGTGATTCTGGTCCCGGGCGCAGAGACCCCCGAAGCCGCAGAGCAGACCGTTAAAGGGCTGGTGAATGCCTTCCCGGGCGGGGTTGCCTGAGAATGTTCGCTTACCAGTGGCGTTCAAGATAGAGCACGGCCGTGACGATAATCGCCACAAAAATCAGAAAGATAAGTGTGATAACGCCTATCTCACTCATGACCGTCCCCGCGGCACCAAAACAGGTTAAGCGTGGATTAAGGCCATTTTGCGCGGTATAGGAAAATTGGGTGAATTTGCGGAAAGAGGATGCGGCTGCATCCTCTGTGCAAAGCGGGTAGGCGCTTATTCAGAAGAGATTAACGCAGGTAATCGCCCGCGGCTTCTGGCTGGTAGAGCAGCTCCAGCACTTCCAGATGGGTCGAGGCGCCACCCGGTAATTCCCAGTGGATCGTATCCCCCGTACGCAGTCCCAGCAGTGCGGCACCCACAGGGGCCAGAACAGAAAGCTGTGTGCTGCTGTCGGTCATCTGAGCCGGGTATACCAGCGTACGGGTCAACTCTTCACCGGTGGTCAGGTTGCGGAATTTCACCTGGCTGTTCATGGTGACCACGTCATGCGGTATCGTCTCAGGCGTGCACATCTGTGCCCGGTCGAGCTCCTCATTCAGGGCGTCGGCCACGGGGAGCGAGGCAAATTCCGCTTTT
The DNA here is from genome assembly GCF_052983755.1 of Enterobacter sp. CFEC122. Classification (NCBI taxonomy): domain Bacteria; kingdom Pseudomonadati; phylum Pseudomonadota; class Gammaproteobacteria; order Enterobacterales; family Enterobacteriaceae; genus Enterobacter; species Enterobacter sp. CFEC122. The sequence goes on from NZ_JBRIQR010000031.1 coordinate 14,521, forward strand.
TCCAGCAGCCTGTCGATACGTTCTGCGTCGAGCTCATTGATGATAATGGTAGGTCTGGACATTTTTTACTCCATGTCGTTAATGCTGCGTCTAACGCAGAAACTGATCCAAAAGAAAACCCTCGCCGTCTGGCAGCGAGGGTTTAACTCTCCCGATGATACTGGCTGAGCGCGCAAGTTTGAAGTGATGAAAGTCACATTCATGGGCCATATGAATTTTCGCTGAAATTTATTCAGTCTTCATTCCTGACGGAATACGTTACGCTGAGTGTCCTGAACCCGGGCGTTGCCCACCAACGAGAGAGAATTATGTACTTCTATCAACCGTCTCAGGGGCACGGCCTGCCGCATGACCCGCTGAACGCCATTATTGGTCCACGCCCGATAGGCTGGATCTCCTCTTGCGACAAGGCCGGTCAGCTGAACCTTGCACCGTACAGTTTCTTCAACTGCTTTAACTACCGCCCGCCGATCATCGGCTTTTCCAGCAACGGCTGGAAGGACAGCGTGCGTAATATTACGGAAACCGGGGAGTTTGTCTGGAACCTGGCAACGCGCGATCTCGCACATGCGATGAATCAAACCTCCGCGATGCTTCCCCACGATCGGGATGAATTTAGCTTTGCCGGGCTCACGCCAGCGGCAAGCCAGCTGGTTAACGCCCCCCGCGTTGCAGAAAGCCCGGTGAATTTTGAGTGTCGACTGTCCCAGTGCATTCAATTGACGGGGGCCGACGGTACGCCGGTGGACACGTGGCTGGTGCTGGGGGAAGTGGTCGGTATCCATATTGCCGAAACGCTGCTGGAAGAGGGGATATACCAGACGGCGAAAGCGCAGCCCATCCTGCGTGCGGGTGGGCCGACGGCGTACTATGGCATCAGCGATGAAAACCGGTTTGATATGGTGCGCCCGGGCGCGGATCAGTAACCGGCTTTATCAATCACGAATTGTTTACCGCAGTTACCCGGATGTGGCTGCGGGGCAAATGAGGCCGCAGAAAGCGGGTTGTTAATGGCGTCAGCCTTCAGCGAAATCTGCATCTCGGTCAGATAAGCCGGATTGCCGTTGCAGGTCAGCTTGAACGCTCTGACGTTCTCCTTGCCCCAGCTTTTGGCTACGGCACTGTCAAAGTCGCTGCGATTGACGGGTTTTCCGTAGTTATTGGCAAGGAATTTACCGACCGCACTGTTTTTAACTTCCTGATTCATCCGCACCATCGTGCCGAAATAGGCATCCGGATCGAAACCAAAGCAGACGCCATGTTTGGCGTATTCGTAGCGTTCCAGGCAGGAATTACCGCCCGCACCCGGCATCACGTCGTTGAGCTTTGCGGCAGCAGAAAGCGACAGTCCGGTTTCGGCGGCATCGCATTTACGGCTGGCCTTCACTTCCGGCATGTTCGGAATGGGGCGCGTGGCGCAGCCAAAACGCATCCATCGACGTTCATCCACCCCGCGTGCGGCAATGGATTTCGGCAGGCCGGGCCATAGCCCGTGAACGGTCAGAAAATCGGCTTTATTTTCGCGCTCTTTTTGCAGGCGACATTCGTCAGGTTCATTGCGGTTGCGCTCGACCATGCTCTGGCAAAACCCGGTTTGCCAGGACAGAGCCAAAACATAGCGATCGAAATCGCCATACTGGGTTGCCTTGAGCGGTTCTGCCTGCGTGGAGAAAACACAGAGGGCAAGCGCGATTGCCCCAGACGGGATAACGATATCCTTCCTGAACATATGATTTCCTGATCGAATGAGCGTGATTGATTTCTGGGGGTTATTAAAGCACAAAAAGCGCCCGCAGGCGCTTTCTGGATATCAGGAATTTAGCTTAGGCTGCGCCGGGCACCAGCACTTCCGTGGCGATAATCACGATAATCAGCCCAACCATAACGGGCACTGAGGTGCGTTTTACCACTTCAAATGGCGAGATTTTTGCCATCCCGGCAACGGCGACGACCACGCCCGATACCGGGGAAATGGTACGGCCCAGGTTTGACGCCTGCAGCATAGGAATGGAGAGATAGGCCGGGTTAATACCGGAGGAGTGGGCCAGTTTCGGGATCATCTCCACAAAAGCGTAGAAAGGCGCATTGCCGGAACCGGTGGTCATGGCCGCCAGCATGGTGAGTACCACCAGGACCAGCATCAGGATAATACTGGCCGAGCCGAACGAGGTGGCGATAGAGATCAGGCTCTGGATAAAGCCGATGGTGCTCAGACCCTGAGCAAAAACGCCCGCTGCCACCAGCAGCATCACCACGCCAGCGAAGGCATCCGCCATACCGCGATAGGCGACTTCCAGACCAGAGAACACCTTTTGCGTGTTGAAACCGCGCACAAACTCCAGCACGGCAGCCAGCAGCATGCAGATCACCAGAATGGTGATGATGTGCAGCTGCGGGCCCCATTTGCCGTCAAAAATCAGCACTCCGATAATCGGCGTGAAGGGCAGAATGGCATAAAACGCGGGGGCGGTGGTGGTGATCTCACTCACATCCATCATCTCGTGACTGATGTTTTCTTTCTTATCCAGATAGCGCTGCCAGAAGAAATGCGCGATTCCCATTCCCACAATGGCGACAATAGAGATTGGCAGCGTGGTTTTAAAGGCGAAGTCGATGAGCGACATCTCCGCAGCCTTTGCCGCCAGCACAACGTCGCCGGAGGTCGGGGAGAGAATAATGGCTGCCGGAGACGCGCAAATGGCTGCTGCCGCGCCGCGGCTGATACCGACGTTCACCATGACCGGGAACAGCGTGGCCATGAGCAGTACGCCAAGTCCGGTTGCCGACGACACGGCCAGCGACATCAGGCAGGCGAGGAAATAGGCGGCGACCATCAGCAGATAGGGTGAGTTGATGTACTGCAGCGGTTTTGAGGCAAGCTTAACGACCATGTCGTTGGCACCGATATGGGTCATGTAGGCGGCAAAACCGCACAGCATCATGATCATCATACCCAGGTCGCCGCCGCGGCTCATGAGTAATATCTTAATGTATTCAACAATATCAGTGGCGGTGTAACCCGTACTGGTTGCACTGGCAGGTAATACCTGATGTCCCATTATGGCGCTGATAATCAGCAGCGTTAAACCGCCAACAAATAATACGCCCGTGGCCGAATAGCCTTTAATGATGTAGCGTGCGACACCGACAATGACGACGACCCCAATAAGGAGTTCGAATAACGTAAGCATGATTTCCCCTGTATCTCTGCTGCAATGGAGCACAAAAAATCAATAAAATAAGAAGGATGAAAATGTGCCGAATAAATGGCCTGTTCTTGCTGATTAAAATCAATAAACAGACGACTAGAGAGCAGAACAACCGTGTTTTTGCCATGGCTCTTACATTTACGCCATGAGAGTCTTGACCGTCAGAAATAGCGCAATATGTCCTTACAATGATAACAGATTGTTAATATTTTGTGTAATTCAGCATGTTGCTGATATACAAGGCTAAACAGGTTAAAGGCTCACTCTGAATGGGCTTATTCAAACTTGCGGTCCAGTTTATTGAGAATATTCCCGGAAAAAGGCCGAATAATTAGGAATAACGCTGATGTCGTTAAGCCTTGATTCAACTACTTTATGGTAAACTTTGCCTCGAATACTAAGAATGGTAATTGCATTGTGATCGTACGTAATACATTTTTCTCAATTTTATTGTTTATTTTTGGGCAGTTAACGTTTTCTTCTGTTGCACAGGCAGAGGACAACGCGACGGATAAAGGGTGGTTCTCAACCTTTACGGATAATGTCTCTCAGACCTGGACGGCGCCCGAACATTATGATCTCTATGTTCCGGCAATAACGTGGCATGCGCGTTTTGCTTACGACAAAGAGAAAACCGATAAATATAACGAGCGTCCGTGGGGCGCTGGTTTCGGTCAGTCGCGCTGGGATGATAAGGGAAACTGGCATGGCATCTATCTGATGGCCTTTAAAGACTCCTTTAATAAATGGGAGCCGATTGGGGGCTACGGCTGGGAGAAAACCTGGCGCCCGCTAGCCGACGAGAACTTCCATGTCGGGTTGGGCTATACCGCGGGGGTCACCGCACGTGACAACTGGAACTACATTCCGATCCCGGTGCTGCTGCCGTTGGCCTCTATCGGTTACGGCCCCGCAACGTTCCAGATGACCTACATCCCGGGCACGTACAACAACGGTAACGTTTACTTCGCCTGGATGCGTATTCAGTTTTAACTGAAAAAACTTTACCTGTTGGTGATAAAACGCGCAGCCGTTGATTCATAAACGATAAAAATCTGCCAGTGAAAATTAACGCGACTTTAGTCACTTTTTATCAAAGATCCGCTGGACAAAAGGTCTCACAATTGATGTACTGGTAACCGACACAGCATTTGTGTCGTTTTTTAATGTAAAGGTAATTTTGATGTCTAAGATTAAAGGTAACGTTAAGTGGTTTAATGAGTCCAAAGGATTCGGTTTCATTACTCCTGAAGATGGCAGCAAAGACGTGTTCGTACACTTCTCTGCAATCCAGTCTAATGGTTTCAAAACTCTGGCTGAAGGTCAGCGTGTAGAGTTCGAAATCACTAACGGTGCCAAAGGCCCTTCTGCTGCTAACGTAATCGCTCTGTAATCCAGACGCGTCAGCAAGAATTTCAAAACCCGCTCACTGAGCGGGTTTTTTTCGTTTTGAATCAGCCAAGCAGATACATTTTCAGGAAGCTGGCCACGATCAGCACGCTTAACAACACCATGCCTGCGCTCATCAGACTCTGTTTCATTCTGTCACCCTCGTTCATTACTGCATCCAGAGTGACAGAGAAAAATTAAGCCAACATTAACGGTTCGGCTGTTAATGCGCGCTTGCGGAAGAAAATAGCCAAAATGCGATCCCCGTCATCGCAAAGGAGCCGAGCATATTGATCGCCATATTCATCAGCGCCCAGCCGATACGGCCTTCCTGAAAGAGAAAAACCGTTTCCGCAGAAAAGGTTGAGAAGGTGGTTAACCCGCCGCAGAATCCGGTGGTAATCAGGACTTTCCACATTGGGTCAATGTGTGTCATTCGGTTAAACCAGGCCAGCCCCATGCCAATGATAAAGGCACCTATCAGGTTTGCAGCCAGCGTCCCCATGGGAATCGCCTGATGCAGGGGGTTAAACCGCATACTGAGAAACCATCGCGCAACGCTACCCGTTCCCCCACCAATAAAAACGGCTAAAAGTAGTTGTAACACGCTAAATACCTGCTATTTGATGTGTAAGAGAAGCGAGTTTAACGCCGTTTATGATGAGGGGACAAATATGTATGTTGCGGTAGGGCAATTTGCGGTCACGCCTGACTGGCAGGCTAACGCGATAAAATGCGTCAATCTGATGATGCAGGCCCAACAGAAAGGCGCGTCGCTGCTGGTGCTTCCTGAGGCGCTACTGGCCAGGGATGATAATGACCCGGATTTATCCGTGAAGTCCGCGCAGCCGCTGGACGGTGAATTTTTACAGCAATTGCTCGCCCAGAGCGTGGGCAATACGATGACGACGATCTTAACAATCCATGTTCCCTCTACGCCGGGTCGGGCGGTGAATACGCTGGTGGCGATTCGCGGCGGAGCCATAGTCGCACGTTACGCCAAGCTCCATCTTTATGATGCCTTCAGCATTCAGGAATCACGGCGCGTCGACCCAGGAGACCGTGTTCCGCCGCTGCTGGAGATTGACGGATTAAAGGTTGGGCTGATGACCTGCTATGACCTGCGTTTTCCGGAGCTGGCACTCCATCTGGCGCTACAGGGGGCGGACGTGCTGGTTCTGCCTGCCGCGTGGGTTAAAGGGCCGTTAAAGGAACATCACTGGGCAACGCTGCTGGCGGCACGCGCGCTGGATACCACCTGCTATGTCGTTGCTGCAGGAGAATGCGGAACGAAGAACATCGGGCAAAGCAGGGTAGTCGATCCGCTGGGTGTGACGATCGCCGCCGCTGCGGAAGCCCCGGATTTGCTGGTGGCGGAGATAAACATAGACAGAATTGCGCTTGCACGTCAGCAATTACCTGTTCTTCGCAATCGTCGGTTTGCGCCACCGCAATTATTGTGATGTTTTTTTCAACAATGCTTGATTCACCTTGTTACAGATTGCTATTGTGTGCACGCGCTAAATGACCGTTAATACAGTCAGGTTTTGGCGCTGAATGCAGCCTGTTTTAAGTAAAGAAGGTATCTATGGGTGAGATTAGTATTACCAAACTGCTGGTGGTTGCCGCACTGGTCGTCCTGCTGTTTGGTACCAAGAAGTTACGCACGCTGGGTGGTGACCTGGGGGCTGCCATCAAAGGCTTTAAGAAAGCAATGAACGACGATGATACAGCCGCGAAGAAAAGCGCTGAGGATGACGTCCCGGCAGACAAGCTTTCTCACAAAGAGTGACAGCAACGCCTGAGGGCATGCGAAAAAAAACCGGCTCATGAGGCCGGTTTTTTTGTATTACTGTAAATGAATATTACAGCATTATTTAACTTCTTCGCCTTTTGCCTGCATATCTGCATGGTAGGAGGAGCGAACAAACGGGCCGCATGCGGCGTGAGTAAAGCCCATCGCCAGCGCTTCGGCTTTCATCTCATCAAACTCGTCCGGGCTCACGTAGCGCTGTACCGGCAGGTGGTGACGGCTTGGCTGCAGATACTGGCCCAGAGTCAGCATGGTTACACCGTGGCGGCGAAGATCGCGCATCACCTCGATGATTTCATCGTTAGTTTCACCCAGACCTACCATCAGACCTGACTTGGTCGGAATATGCGGATGCGCTTCTTTGAAGCGTTCCAGCAGTTTCAGAGACCAGTTATAGTCAGCGCCCGGGCGCACCTGACGATAGAGACGCGGTACGTTTTCCAGGTTGTGGTTAAACACATCTGGCGGCGTCGCGGTCAGGATATCCAGCGCACGGTCCATACGGCCGCGGAAGTCTGGCACCAGCGTCTCGATTTTGATGTTTGGGCTTTTCTCGCGAATGGCCGTAATACAGTCAGCGAAGTGCTGCGCTCCGCCGTCGCGCAGATCGTCACGGTCAACGGACGTGATAACCACGTAACGCAGCGCCATGTCGGCGATGGTCTGCGCCAGCTTCTGGGGTTCGTTAGCATCAGGTGCGACCGGACGGCCATGAGCAACATCGCAGAACGGGCAGCGGCGGGTACAGATCGCACCCAGAATCATAAACGTCGCGGTACCGTGATTGAAACATTCAGCAAGGTTCGGACAAGAGGCTTCTTCACAAACGGAGTGAAGGCCATTCTTGCGCATCGCCGCTTTGATCCCCTGGATACGCGAAGAGTCGGCCGGAAGTTTGATTTTCATCCATTCCGGTTTTCTTAACAGCGCCTCGCGCTCTGTAGCCACGTTTTTAACCGGGATAAGGGCCATTTTATCGGCATCGCGGTATTTAACACCGCGTTCCATCACAATGGGTTTACTCATAGCGTGCGTGTTCCAGTTGCGAATATCGAAGGAAAGCGTTTCAATTCAAGGGAATGTTGTATTTATCAACTATTTTTGAACGAACGACAGGCAGTATATCATTGAAACGGTCGTTAAAGCAGCCTGCCAGATCGCCAATTTGTAAAATAGTTGTTGTTTTGTGCCTTTTGCCCTGCCTGTCGCAGGGGCTTATGCTGGCTCAACCTGTCAGAAGGCCTGACGGATAATGCGGATGACGTTTTCCAGAACCGGATCGCGCAAGCTCAGCTTGTTGTAATGCAGTGAAATTTCAATAGATTCCGCATTAAGCTGGCTGAGGGGGATACTGTCCAGCGGCCAGCATTTCCGGAGCAGGCTGTACAGGCGCGATGGCATGATGCACAGCATATCGCTGCTGCCTATCAGGGATGCGGTGGTGAACATATTGTAACTGCTGAAGCTGATCTGACGTTCCGGGAAAATTTCATCAATACGCTGACGAAGGCCATGGTTGGACTGCCCTTCGGTCATGAAAGACGAGTGGTCGTAGTTGCGCAGGTTTTCGATGGTCAGCGGCTCGCTGAGGGCAGGATGCTGCTGACGGCAAACCAGCACCAGGTTATCCGCATAGAGCACATTTTGCCCCAGCGCTCTGGCACTGAAGCTGCCGCTTTCAATAATCAGGTCCGTCTGGAACTGGGCAAGCTGAACGTCAGGCTCATGGAGAGGCACATTGCGAAGCAGGAGCTGCGGAGCATGCTCTTTTACGGCCTGGAAGATCGCTGGCATCACCAGCACACCCACCGAAGGGGAACAGCCGATGGTGATGGTTCTCTGCTTATCGTAGCTCCCGGTTAAATCCAGTGCGCCCAGAATCGACTCCAGCCCTTGGCTGATGTACTCATGGAGATGCGTGGCGTAGGCCGTCGGCGTTACCCCCTGGCCCTTACGGATAAATAACGGGTCAGGAAATATAGCGCGTAGCTTTTGGATTGACTGGCTTATTGCTGATGGCGTGAGATTAAGAATTTTCGCAGCGTTAACGATACCCTTATGGACATATACTGCCTCAAAAATAGTCAGTAAATTGAGATCAATATTACGTAAAGTCCGAAAAATTTGCGGCTTGTCTTCGCCACCAGGTTCATTCAGTCGTTTGGCTGGTAAATTATTATACTCCACGCTTTCACTCCGTATACATTCACAATATGAATGATAGTTGAATTTATTTATTATGCTTGTAGAGATTCGTAAAGTGTTGGTTTTGTTTCATTTCTTTATCAAAAGCAAACACTTGTGTGATAATTGCTCACGTTACTTATGCCGTGTTTGCCGTGCATGCTGGAGGCTAAATAATATGTAGCGGTAATATTCGGGCGCTTCGAAAATATAGAATCTATGGATTATTGTAAAGTGCAAAAACGGTAAATAGACAGTGGCCCGTCAAATTAGCGAGCCCTGTTGTACGATATATTAAGCAGGAATATATTCGTGCGGGGGGTTGTTAAGTAGTGCTAACACGTTCTTCAACAGCACGGGACGAATCGTGTCTGGCGTAGCGGTTTCTACCCACTGGCGCATTTGCGTCATTTCCATGCCGGCGTAGCCGCAGGGGTTTATGCGCTGGAAAGGCGCGAGATCCATATTAATATTCAAGGCCAGGCCATGGAATGAGCAGCCTTTACGAATACGCAACCCCAGAGAACAGATCTTCATTTCCCCAACGTAGACCCCAGGCGCATCGGCTCGCGGATGCGCGTCAATCCCGTATTCCGCCAGCGTATTGACGACTGTCTGTTCCAGTAAGGTAACCAGTTCACGCACGCCGAGCTTTCTGCGCTTCAGATTGAGCAGGACGTACATCACCTGCTGCCCGGGACCATGGTACGTGACCTGACCGCCGCGATCGCTCTGGATAACCGGAATATCGCCCGTCATTAATAAATGTTCTGCTTTTCCCGCCTGACCCTGCGTAAAGACTGGCAGGTGTTCGACCAGCCAGATCTCATCGGGGGTAGTGTCATCGCGTGAATCGGTGAAGTCATGCATAGCCTGGGAGACAGGCTCGTAAGGTTGCAGCCCGAGGTGACGGACCAGAATTTTATCCTGATACAAAACTGCGTCTCCGAAGACGAGGGACAAAAGGTATGCGGGAGTATATCACAGCGGGGAGAGGGGTTACCCGGCAAACCGGGTAACCGCAAAGGGACTACAGCACCATACGAACGATTTCGATATTGCCGAGCTCTTCGTACAGCGTCTCAACCTGCTCAATGTGTGTCGCAGTGATGGTAATAGAAACCGAGTGGTAGTTGCCCTTGCTGCTTGGTTTTACTGACGGAGAGTAGTCACCCGGCGCATGGCGCTGTACCACTTCAACCACCTGATCAACCAGCTCAGGTTTCGCCAGACCCATTACTTTGTAGGTAAATGGGGTAGGGAATTCAAGCAGTTCGTTAAGTTTGGTTTTCATGTCAGCTCCGGCGTAACGTCAAAAAATAATAACTCCCACGTCAGGTGGGAGTTATCAGGATACTTAGTATATGGGGATCAAAATCACACTTTCAAGTGTTCGATTTTTAACCAAACCAGTGGTGGAACATCAATTTAATATAATCAATGATTTTGCCGAAGAAATTGCCTTCAGGAATTTCTTGCAGGACCACCAGCGGGCGCTGATCGATCGTTTTACCATCCAGCTGGAAGTTGATTGTGCCCACGACCTGATTTTTCTGCAGCGGGGCGTGCAGCTCGGTGCTGTTCAGGACGTAGCTGGCTTTCAGATCCTTCATACGACCACGCGGAATGGTCAGGTAGAGGTCTTTATCAACGCCGAGAGAAGCACGGTCGTTGTCGCCGAACCAGACGGGTTCAGACGCAAACTCTTTGCCTGCTTTCAGTGGATTCACGGTTTCGAAGAAACGGAAGCCCCAGGTCAGCAGCTTCTTGCTTTCTGTTTCACGGCCTTTAAAGGTGCGGCCACCCATCACGGCAGAGATCAGACGCATCTGGCCTTCAGTGGCGGAGGCGACCAGGTTGTAGCCCGCTTTGTCGGTATGGCCCGTTTTGATGCCGTCAACGTTCAGGCTGTTATCCCACAGCAGGCCGTTACGGTTGGTCTGACGAATACCGTTGAAGGTGAACTCTTTCTCTTTATAGATAGAGTACTCATTAGGAACATCGCGGATCAGCGCCTGACCAATCAACGCCATGTCACGTGCCGAGCTGTACTGACCGTCTGCGTCCAGGCCGTGTACGGTCTGGAAATGGCTGTTTTTCAGACCCAGCGCGTTCACGTAGCTGTTCATCAGGCCTACGAAGGCATCCTGGCTACCGGCGGCGAAATCGGCCATCGCTACGCAGGCATCGTTACCCGACTGCAGGTTGATACCGCGAATCAGCTGGGAAACAGGAACCTGCATACCCGGTTTCAGGAACATCAGAGAGGAACCCTTAAAGACCGGGTTCCCGGTTGCCCACGCATCGTTACCGATGGTGACCAGATCCGTTTCTTTGAATTTACCTGCCTTCATCGCCTGGCCGATAACGTAGCTGGTCATCATTTTGGTCAGGCTGGCCGGGTCACGGCGGGCATCGGCATTCTGTTCTGCCAGCACTTTGCCAGAGTTGTAATCGATCAGGATGTAGGATTCCGCGTCGATTTGCGGAACGCCAGGGATCATGGTCTTGATATTCAGGTCATCGGCGTGAGCTGCAGAGAGCGCAGCCGCGCAAAGGGCCGTGGTCAGCGCCATGCGCTGCACAAAACGAGCAGAAAAAGTGGTCTTCATGGTCAGAACTACGACATCCGTGATGGAATTAAAAAAAGTGCCTTACTATAGCAAATGCTATTCAGGCAGGCATCCGACTTTAAGCATGAGTTTGTGAATGTGTTTTACACAAACTGACAATTCGGATACCGCCGGTTAATTATTTCGCAACAGCGATAAATGACTGAAGCTGAGCTTCATTCTGCAGACGCTGCTGCAGGGAAGCTGCCTGCGATTTGCTGCCAAACGGGCCCATCTGAATGCGCCAGACCGCACCGTTCTGCTCAACGCGTCCTGGTACGCCAAACTGCTGGCTCAGACGCTGCTGATACTGTTTAGCCCGGGCCTGATCGCTCACAGCACCGACCTGAACCACATAGCTGCCGCTGGCCGCTGTTGGAGCCGCCACCGCAGCACTTTGCGTGGCCGCGGGCGCCGTTACGGGAGCCGACTGGGTCGCTGGTGCAGCAACGGGAGCGGGGGCTGGGGTAGGCTCACTGCCTTCCAGCACGCCCGAGGCTAAGGTCGTCGGTGCGCCAAGAAAGCCGCTACTCTTTACCGGTGCGCCCGTTGAATCGTCGCTTTGCAGCGTGTCGTTGCTGATTGGGCGTATTTCTCCCCCCGGCTGAGCAGGCTCGGCCGGAGAAGAGACGCTGCCCATTCCGCCGTCAAGATTGGGGCGGTCGGGCAGGGCATAGGTCTGTTTCGCCACCGTCGTACACGCGGTACCTGGACCGGACAGCGAACCATCCTGCGCCACAATAATCGGGTCAATACGGACTTTGGTGTTGTTCGAGGTATTCAGGCGATCGGCAGACGCGCGCGACAGGGAGATCACCCGGTCATTTCCGTACGGGCCGCGGTCGTTGATACGCACGACGATCATGCGGCCGTTTGCCAGGTTGGTGATACGAGCATAGCTCGGGATCGGCAGCGTCGGATGTGCCGCCGTCAGCTGCATGGGGTCGAACGTCTCTCCGGAGGCCGTCAGGTTACTGCCAGGCTCGGCATCATAAATGGCGGCAAAGCCCGCCTGGCTGAAACGGGAAGGATCCTGAACAATTTTATAGCTTTTGCCGTCGCGCTCGTAATCCTGATTGGCACTGGCATTCAGCGGTTCATAAACGGGATCGGCACCGCTGATTTCTACGATCGGGCCATTACACACCGCAGGCTGCGGCGGCGCGACGGTTGCCTGTTGCTGACCATCATCACTAGTACAGGCCGCAAGTAAACTTGCCGCAATGCAGATCCCCAGCCACTGCTTACGCATTCCGATCCCCTTATTTTTATACGCTTTTTGACAACATTTTTCTGTGGGTATGGATCGACATCACGATACCAAACCCGGCCATCAACACGATCAGTGCCGAGCCTCCGTAACTCACCAGCGGCAGCGGTACGCCTACCACCGGCAGAATACCACTCACCATACCAATATTTACGAAGACATAAACGAATAAAATCAGCATCAACCCGCCAGCCATGACGCGACCAAAGGTCGTTTGCGCGCGTGCTGCAATCCACAATCCCCGCATGATCAGCAGAACGTATAGGGCCAGGAGTATTAAGATGCCCACCAGCCCCAGCTCTTCCGCCAGAACGGCAAAGATAAAGTCGGTGTGGCGTTCCGGTAAAAATTCCAGCTGCGACTGCGTGCCGTGCAGCCAGCCTTTACCGCGCAGGCCGCCGGAGCCAATCGCAATCTTGGACTGAATAATATGATAGCCCGCGCCCAGCGGATCGGTTTCCGGATCGAGCAGCATCATGACGCGCTGGCGCTGGTAATCGTGCATCAGGAAGAACCAGAGAATAGGGATGAACGCCGCAATCAGCACTACCGCGATACCAATCAGGCGCCAGCTCAGGCCCGACAGGAACAGGACAAACAGGCCAGAGAGGGCGATGAGGATAGAGGTACCCAGGTCAGGCTGTGCCGCAACCAGCAGCGTTGGCAGGAAAATCAGCACCAGCGCGATGGCGGTATTCTTCAGCGACGGCGGACAGACGTCGCGGTTGATAAAGCGTGCCACCATTAAGGGCACGGCGATTTTGGCAATTTCCGAAGGCTGAAAGCGGACAATGCCCAAATCCAGCCAACGTTGCGCCCCTTTTGAAATGGCCCCAAAGGCATCTACCGCAACCAGCAAAATAATACAGAAGATGTAGAGGTAGGGCGCCCAGCCTTCGTAGACGCGCGGCGGGATCTGCGCCATCACCACCATAATGATCAGGCCCATGGCGATCTGGCCGATTTTGCGCTCCATCATCCCGATGTCCTGGCCGCTGGCGCTCCAGATAACCAGCGCACTGTAAACCAGCAGGGCCAGCAGGATCAGCAGCATGGCTGGGTCGATGTGGATTTTGTCCCACAGCGATTTTTTATTTGGATTATCCGTCATGATTATTGGTCCTCCGCCGCAGCGGCGGCCGGGTTTTCAGCCGGCAGTTCGGTGTTGTTATCACCCAGCATAATGTGGTCAAGGATCTGGCGCATGATGGTCCCTACTGCAGGCCCGGCACCGCCGTTCTCCAGAATCATCGCCACCGCGACCTGCGGGTTGTCATAAGGGGCAAACGCCGTCATCAGCTTGTGGTCACGCAGACGTTCGGCAATGCGGTGCGCGTTATAGGTTTCGTTGGCTTTCAGACCAAAGACCTGCGCAGTACCGGACTTCGCCGCCACTTTGTACGGCGTACCGGCGAAATACTTGTGGGCGGTACCGTTGGGGCGGTTTGCCACGCCGTACATACCGTCTTTCGCGATCTCCCAGAAGCCGGAATGAATGTCACCCACCGGCGCTTCGTGCGGCTGGTTCCACGGCACTTTTTTGCCGTCTTCAACCGTACTCTGCAGCAGGTGAGGCACTTTCACCACGCCGTCATTGATGAGGATCATCATGGCTTTGTTCATCTGAAGCGGCGTTGCCGTCCAGTAACCCTGACCGATACCCACCGGAATGGTGTCGCCCTGATACCACGGTTTTTTAAAGCGCTTCAGCTTCCATTCGCGCGTCGGCATGTTGCCGGAGCGTTCTTCCGCCAGGTCAACGCCGGTGTAGTGTCCGTAGCCGAATTTGCTCATCCATTCTGACAGGCGGTCGATCCCCATGTCATACGCCACCTGATAGAAGAAGGTATCCGCAGACTCCTCCAGCGATTTGGTGACGTTCAGATGACCGTGGCCCCATTTTTTCCAGTCGCGATAGCGCTTTTCTGAACCGGGCAGCTGCCACCAGCCCGGGTCAAACAGGCTGGTATTGCGGTTGATGACGCCAGCACTCAGTGCAGAGACCGCCACGTACGGTTTAACCGTGGATGCCGGCGGGTAAACCCCTTGCGTCGCGCGGTTCACCAGCGGCGTGTTGGGGTCATTCAGCAGACCGGAGTAGTCTTTACTGGAAATGCCGTCAACAAACAGGTTCGGGTCATAACTTGGCATAGACACCATCGCCAGGATGCCGCCGGTGCGGGGATCGGTGACCACAACGGCTGCGCGGCTGCCTGCCAGCAGGGTTTCAATATACTGCTGTAGCTTAAGGTCGAGGGTCAGATAGACGTCATGCCCCGCCTGAGGCGGCACTTCTTTAAGCTGGCGAATCACGCGGCCACGGTTGTTAACCTCAACCTCTTCATAGCCGGTTTGCCCGTGCAGGACATCTTCGTAGTAGCGTTCAATACCGAGCTTACCGATGTCGTGCGTTGCGGCGTAGTTCGCCAGCTTGCCGTCTTTATCGAGGCGGTCGACGTCTTTGTCGTTAATCTTGGAGACGTAGCCAATCACATGCGTCAGCGCGGAGCCGTAGGGGTAGTAGCGACGCTTGTAGCCCTTTACTTCCACGCCGGGGAAACGGTACTGGTTTACCGCAAAGCGGGCCACCTGGACTTCCGTCAGGTTGGTTTTAACCGGTATGGAGGTGAAACGGTGAGAGCGGGCGCGCTCTTTTTTGAAGGCGGCGATATCGTCGTCGTTAAGGTCAACAACGCTTTTCAGCGCTTCCAGCGTATCCTGAACGTTATCGACTTTTTCCGGCATCATCTCGATTTGATAGATGGTGCGGTTTAACGCCAGCGGGGTGCCGTTGCGATCGTAAATAATGCCGCGGCTGGGTGCGATAGGCACCAGCTTGATACGGTTTTCGTTGGAACGCGTCTGGTAGTCGGTAAAACGGACAATTTGCAGATTATAAAGGTTGGCGATCAGCACGCCGGTAAGCAGCAAAATCCCGGTGAAGGCGACCAGCGCCCGGCGCACAAACAGCGCGGACTCAGCCGTATAGTCGCGAAAAGAATTCTGTAGTTTCATCCGCTGCTTAATCTACCCTGGTCAGTCATTACTCGCGGTGATAGGGGTGGTTGGTAGTAATGCTCCACGCGCGATACAGGCTTTCTGCCACCAGTACCCTAACGAGCGGGTGGGGAAGCGTCAGCGCGGAGAGGGACCAACTTTGTTCTGCTGCCGCTTTGCAGGCAGGGGATAACCCTTCGGGTCCGCCAATCAACAGACTGACGTCTCGGCCATCCTGCTTCCAGCGCTCCAGTTCGTGCGCCAGCTGCGGCGTATCCCAGGGTTTTCCTGGAATATCGAGGGTGACGATGCGGTTTTTGCCAGCGGCAGCCAGCATCAGTTCGCCCTCTTTATCGAGAATACGTTTGATATCGGCGTTCTTGCCGCGCTTACCGGCGGGGATTTCCACCAGTTCGAACGGCATGTCTTTTGGAAAACGACGCAGATATTCAGTAAAACCGGTTTGTACCCAGTCCGGCATTTTGGTGCCGACGGCGACCAGCTGCAACTTCACGCATTAACCCCAGAGTTTTTCCAGCTCATACAGGCGACGGCTCTCTTCCTGCATGACGTGGACAATCACATCGCCGAGATCGACAACCACCCAGTCAGCCGTCGCTTCACCTTCAACGCCGAGCGGCAACAGCCCTGCAGCACGTGATTCCTGTACCACGTGATCGGCAATTGAAACAACATGACGTGTGGACGTACCGGTGCAGATGATCATGCAGTCGGTAATACTGGATTTACCTTTAACGTCGATAGCGATGATGTCCTGACCTTTCAGGTCATCAATTTTGTCAATAACAAAATCCTGGAGTGCTTTACCCTGCAAGTTTTCCCCCTGGGGTGAATGAGATTGTAAAACGTTGAATTCGTAGCCAGACAGTATACCTGAACTCATGCCTGTATCGGGACAAAAGTCTCCGGCCGGGCTTTTGAAGGCAGGTATCATCCCACCCTCTGCCTGAGATTGCATCGCCATTTTTGTAAAACAATTTCTGTAAAGCAATCATCGGCGGGAAAGTCTGGCAGCGGAGAATAACAGTATGGCTTACCCTGTCAAGGCAGGATAAACAATAAGCCGCTTTTTATGCCCTCCGGCTATTCATCTGCGCTTTTCTGATACAAACCATGCGTATGGATATAGGCCAGCACCGGTGCGGGGAGCAGATCGTCACACGCTAAACCCTGCTGTAAGCGCTCGCGAATGAGGGTTGCAGAGATATCGAACCACGGCGTTTCCGCCAGATAAATCTTCCCGGCAGGCTGATTGTGGAGATCTTCAACATTGGCGGTGAGATGATCTTCCAGCCACTGCTGGTACTGCGCTTCGCGCATGGTCAGCGGATAGCCAGGACGGCGGCAGACGAGCAGGTGGCTGTTCTCCAGGATGGTTTCATATTTATGCCATGTGGGGAAGTTCAGCAGGGAATCCTGTCCGATGATAAAAGCCAGCGGCTGGTCTGGACCTTGTTCTGCGCGCCACTCCTGAAGCGTCTGCGAGGTCCAGGAGGGCGTATCGCGACGCAGCTCACGCTCGTCAAGCCGGAAGAGCGGCTTATCTGCGATGGCAAGGGCAAGCATCTCTTTTCGCTGCTCGCTGGTCGCCTCAGGCTGTGGACGATGGGGCGGGACATTATTCGGCATGATGGTGACGCGCTGAAGGCCGATCAGATTCGCCAGAATTTCAACCGGCTTCAGATGCCCGTAGTGTACCGGGTCGAAGGTGCCGCCATACAGGGCCTGTAAAGAGTGCATACTATCCATCAATAAAAACGTCTGCCAGCGCCTTGTGGCAGAGCAGCAGGGAAAGGCTTTCCAGCTCTGCCCAGACCGACTGGCCGTAATCTTGTTTTAACGTGAGTTCGGCGCGCATCAGAAGCTGTACCGCCTGGCGAAGCTGTTCATGACTCAGACGGTTGATGGCCTCGGAAGTCAAAGCCCGGCGATTTTGCCACACCCGGTGTTTATCAAACAGCGAACGCAAAGGCGTATGGGCAGACTGACGCTTGAGCGTAATCAGCAGCAGCAGTTCGCGCTGCAGCGTACGCAGCAGAATGACCGGTTCACTCCCTTCGAGGCGCAGCTGCTGCAGAATATGCAGGGCGCGTTTACTTTTTGCCGACAGCAGCGCGTCCACCCAGTGGAACGGCGTGAAGTGCGCCGCGTCGTTAACGGCCTGCTCGACGCGCGGCAAGGTCAGCTTGCCATCCGGCCAGAGCAGGGAGAGTCTGTCAAGCGCCTGCGCCAGGGCCAGCAGGTTACCTTCATAGCAGTAGCAGAGCAGCTGGTTCGCCGCATCATCCAGCTGAAGGTTGTGCTGCTTCGCTCTCGCGGCGACCCATTTAGGCAGATGCGCCTGCTCAGGCGTCTGACAGGTGACCAGCACCGCGTGGGGCGTGAGTTGGGTAAACCAGGCCGCGTTTTCCTGCGCTTTGGTCAGCTTGTTGCCACGCACAATCAGGATCAGATCGCTGTGTAAGAGGCTGACCAGCGTAGCAAGCTGCTCGTTCATCGCCGCGTTAGGCCCGTTTTCCGGCAGCAGGATCTGAATCGTCTGGCGCGATGCGAACAGGCTCATCGCCTGACAGAGCGAGAAGAGGGCGTTCCAGTCGGTATTGTTATCCAGCTGGACGGTGTGGTGTTCATCAAAGCCCTGCTCGGCGGCGGCATGCCGCACGGCATCCAGGCTTTCCTGAAGTAATAACGGATCGTTTCCAAGAAGCAGATACGCCGCGCGCAGCCCTTCATTGAGCTGCGCGCGGAGTTGTTCAGGATACAGCCTGATCATCATTTACCCAGAGAGTTAGCTGCAGGAAGCGTGCCATCAACCGGTTTATCAACAATGTCAGATCCTTGTTTGGTTGACGCTGCAATACTTGGCAGTTTACGGATCAGCTGTTCCGCCGCCTTGTCATACATTTCGTTGATGATAATCTGCTGTTCGGCATCTTTTGCCAGCGCCGTCTGCGGGTTATCGAAGAACGAACGGTACACTTTCGTGCTGATCGGATAGATATCTTTACCCGGGATCAGGACTGCCGCGTTGACCGTCAACACCATTTGATACTCTGCGGTACGGCCATCCTGGAAGATAGACGCAGTGTCTCTCGACAGACCACTTCCTGTCACACGCAGAGACGGTACATCCTGACGCAGCGTCTGTTTCTCAACAAGCTCAACGCCGTTCAGACGCAGCTGATTGCGAATTGCCCGGCTGAGTGGACCGTTCGGATCTCCGGAATCAAAGATCATGGTTTTCATCTGAGCAGGCACCGCCGTGGTATTGCGCAGGTGCCAGCCGCAGCCAGCGGTGACAAGCACCGCCAGAGATAAGAGTATTGTTGCCAGTTGTCGCACGTTTCCTCCCGCGCTTAGCCAACGACCAGATTCAGCAGTTTACCAGGTACGTAGATCACTTTACGTACGGTAACGCCCTCAAGATATTTAGCGACCAGTGGTTCCTGGCCCGCGCGCTCGCGAACCTGTTCTTCGGTTGCATCGACCGCCACGGTAATTTTACCGCGGACTTTACCGTTCACCTGGACCACGACCAGCGTGGTGTTTTCCACCATCGCGGCTTCGTCAGCCTGCGGCCACGGCGCGTTGTCGATATCGCCTTCGCCTTTCAGCTCCTGCCACAGGGTAAAGCTAACGTGCGGCGTGAACGGGTTCAGCATGCGAACGACGGCCAGCAGCGCTTCACGCATTAAGGCACGATCCTGCTCGCCGTCCTGCGGGGCTTTCGCCAGCTTGTTCATCAGTTCCATAATAGCCGCAATTGCGGTATTGAAGGTCTGACGACGACCAATATCATCGGTCACTTTCGCAATGGTTTTATGAACGTCACGACGCAGCGCCTGCTGATCTTCAGTCAGGGCAGCAGCGTTCAGCGCCGGGGCATCGCCCAGTGAGGTGTGCTCGTAAACCAGCTTCCAGACGCGTTTCAGGAAGCGGTTTGCGCCTTCCACGCCAGACTCCTGCCATTCCAGCGTCATGTCTGCCGGAGAGGCAAACATCATGAACAGACGCACGGTATCCGCACCATAACGCTCAACCATCACCTGCGGGTCGATACCGTTGTTTTTCGACTTGGACATTTTGCTCATGCCGGTGTAGACCAGCTCGTGACCTTCAGCGTCTTTCGCCTTCACGATACGGCCCTTCTCGTCGCGCTCAACGATCGCGTCAACCGGAGATACCCAGTTACGCTCGCCGTTTGCCCCGACGTAATAGAAGGCATCCGCCAGCACCATGCCCTGACACAGCAGCTGTTTTGCAGGTTCGTCAGAGTTCACCATGCCCGCATCGCGCATCAGCTTGTGGAAGAAGCGGAAGTAGAGCAGGTGCATGATGGCGTGTTCGATACCACCGATGTAGATATCTACCGGCAGCCAGTAGTTCGCTGCTTTGGAATCCAGCATGCCGTCCTGATACTGAGGACAGGTGTAGCGAGCATAGTACCAGGATGACTCCATAAAGGTGTCAAAGGTGTCGGTTTCGCGCAGCGCGGGCTGACCGTTGACGGTGGTTTTTGCCCACTCAGGATCGGCTTTGATCGGGCTGGTGATACCGTCCATGACCACGTCTTCCGGCAGGATCACCGGCAGCTGATCTTCCGGCGTTGGCATCACGGTGCCATCTTCCAGCGTCACCATTGGAATTGGCGCACCCCAGTAACGCTGACGGGAAACGCCCCAGTCGCGCAGACGGAAGTTAACTTTACGCTCGCCCACGCCAAGGGAGGCCAGCTTGTCGGCGATAGCGTTGAAGCCCTCTTCGAAGCTCAGACCGTTGAACTCGCCGGAGTTGAACAAGGTCCCTTTTTCGGTCAGCGCTTGTTCGGACAGGTCTGGTTCAGAACCGTCCGCCGTCAGAATAACAGGCTTGATGGTCAGGCCATATTTAGTGGCAAATTCATAGTCGCGCTGGTCGTGACCCGGAACAGCCATCACGGCGCCTGTGCCGTACTCCATCAGTACGAAGTTGGCGGCCCAGACAGGGATCGCTTCGCCCGTCAGCGGGTGAATGGCCTTAAAGCCGGTATCAACCCCTTTTTTCTCCATCGTTGCCATATCGGCTTCGGCCACTTTCGTGTTGCGGCACTCGTCGATGAAGGTAGCCAGTTCCGGATTGTTTTCTGCCGCTTTCTGCGCCAGCGGGTGACCTGCGGCCACGGCCAGGTAGGTCGCGCCCATGAAGGTGTCCGGACGGGTGGTGTAGACGGTCAGGGTCTGGTCGTAGTTCTCAACGTTGAAGGTAATTTCCACGCCTTCAGAACGGCCGATCCAGTTGCGCTGCATGGTCTTAACGGTATCTGGCCAGTGGTCCAGATTATGCAGATCGTTCAGCAGCTCATCAGCGTAAGCGGTGATTTTAATAAACCACTGCGGGATCTCTTTACGCTCCACTTTGGTATCACAGCGCCAGCAGCAGCCATCGATAACCTGTTCGTTCGCGAGAACGGTCTGGTCATTCGGGCACCAGTTAACGGCAGAGGTCTTCTTGTACACCAGGCCTTTTTTGTACAGCTCGGTGAAGAATTTCTGTTCCCAGCGGTAATATTCCGGGGTACAGGTTGCCAGCTCGCGGCTCCAGTCATAGCCAAAGCCCAGCATTTTGAGCTGGTTTTTCATGTACGCGATGTTGTCGTACGTCCACGGTGCCGGCGCCGTATTGTTTTTGACCGCCGCGCCTTCCGCAGGCAGACCGAACGCATCCCAACCGATGGGTTGCAGAACGTTTTTGCCCAGCATGCGCTGGTAGCGCGCAATCACATCACCGATGGTGTAGTTACGCACGTGGCCCATGTGTAGTCGACCAGAAGGATAGGGAAGCATCGACAGGCAGTAATACTTCTCTTTGCTCTCGTCTTCGGTTACTTCAAAGGTGCGCTTCTCGTCCCAGTGTTGCTGGACTTTTGATTCTATCTCTTCCGGGCGGTATTGCTCTTGCATGGCAGCCAGTGGTCCTGTGTTCAATACAGCTACAAATGTAGCCAATGGATGTGGTAATTCAGATCCGCATAGCATAGCCCAAACGCCCGCGTCAAAACAGCCTTTCGCACAAATGCGCTTTGCAGGAATTTACCGGGTCTGTGCTTCACCTGACAAAGCGGCGCTGAAATAAGGTCTATTATTAGAAATAGTTACTTACCCGGGAGGCAAAATGATGAACAAGGTTGCTCAATTTTACCGCGAACTGGTGGCGACACTGACGGAACGGCTGCGTAACGGCGAGCGTGATATCGACGCGCTGGTGGAGCAGGCGCGTGCCCGCGTGTCGCAAACGGGTGAGTTAACGCGAACCGAAGTGGAAGAGGTGACCCGCGCCGTGCGTCGCGATCTGGAAGAGTTCGCGCGCAGCTACCAGGAAAGCCAGGAGGAGGTCACGGACAGCGTTTTCATGCGGGTGATCAAAGAGAGCCTGTGGCAGGAGCTGGCCGATATCACCGATAAAACGCAGCTGGAGTGGCGTGAAGTCTTTCAGGATTTAAACCACCACGGTGTGTACCACAGCGGTGAAGTGGTCGGGCTGGGAAATCTGGTGTGCGAGAATTGCCACCATCATATTGCGGTGTATACGCCGGAGGTCCTGTCGCTGTGTCCGAAATGCGGCCACGATCAGTTCCAGCGTCGGCCGTTTGAGCCCTAGGTAAAAGCGCAGGTTTGCGCCCTCTCCCCGTGGGAGAGGGCCGGGGTGAGGGCATCAGGCCGCACTACGCACTATAGTAAGCCAGTCTCTCCGCCAGCAAATCCACAAACGCCTCACGGTCAATATCCACTATCACCGTGGTATTCGGTTTATTCCCCGTCAGCGAGTAGTAGTCCACCACCGTCATCCCCTGGGTGTATTTCCCCTGCGTTTCGACGCCAACCCACCTGTGGACCGTGGTAAACATCTCCGGTTTTAACAGCCAGGCAATGGTGCACGGATCGTGCAGCGGCGCGCCGTGGAATCCCCATTTCTCGGCTTTGTGATACTCCATAAAGAAGTCGAGCAGCTCAGCCACGGTTGTCGCGACCGGATTGCCAACGGAGCGGAAGCGCTCAATGTCGTCTGCCATAATCTGCGCGCGATGCGTCACGTCCAGCCCTGCCATCACAACTGGCAGGCCCGACTGGAAGACGATTTCCGCTGCTTCCGGATCGACAAAAATGTTGAACTCTGCGGAAGGCGTCCAGTTTCCCAGGCCCATAGCCCCGCCCATGATGACGATACGAGCGATTTTGCTGTGCAGTTCAGGATGGCTGTTCAGCAGCAGCGCGACGTTGGTTTGCGGTCCCGTTGCCACCAGGGTGACGGGTTCCGCGCTCTCGCGCAGCACCTTTGCCATCAGCTCCACGGCGGTGCAGCTTTGCGGCGTGAAGCCAGGTTCCGGCAGCGCCGGACCGTCCAGCCCGCTTTCGCCATGCACGTTATCCGCAATAATTAATTCACGCATCAGGGGCTTGAGGGCGCCGCCGGCGACAGGAATATCCGTGCGCTTGAGCAGCGTCAGCATGCGCAAAACGTTACGCAGGGTTTTATCCGGCGTCTGGTTTCCGGCAGAAGAGGTGACGGCTTTGACGTCGAGCTCGGGGGAGGCAAGTGCAAGGACGAGCGCGATCGCGTCATCATGACCCGGGTCGCAATCGAAAATTATAGGTTGTGCCATAGCGTTCTCCATTCATAGCGTTATTTTGTGACAAGGTTAACGCTGCAATGGGGCACCGACGAGAAGAAGTGAGCGAAAGCGTGAGGCAGTGCGCAATCCGCAGATTGCGCACTGAGAAGGTTAGTGCAGGATTTTCGCGAGGAAATCTTTCGCACGTTCCGATTTCGGGTTGGCGAAGAATTCCTCTTTCGGGGAATCTTCGACAATTTTCCCTTCGTCCATGAAGATCACGCGGTTGGCCACCTTGCGGGCGAAGCCCATTTCATGGGTCACCACCATCATGGTCATCCCTTCGTGCGCCAGCTCGACCATCACGTCCAGCACTTCGTTGATCATCTCCGGATCGAGCGCCGACGTGGGCTCATCAAACAGCATGGCAACCGGATCCATGCACAGCGCGCGGGCGATCGCCACACGCTGCTGCTGGCCGCCAGAAAGCTGCGCCGGGAACTTATCGGCATGCGCAGAGAGGCCAACGCGTTCCAGGAGCTTCAGGCCTTTCTCGCGCGACGCTTTTTTATCACGCTTGAGCACTTTCACCTGGGCCAGCGTCAGGTTCTCAATAATGGAGAGGTGAGGGAACAGCTCAAAATGCTGGAACACCATACCAACGTGAGAGCGAAGCTGGGCAAGATTGGTTTTCTTGTCGTTGACTTTGGTACCGTTGACGACGATCTCGCCCTGCTGGACCGGCTCCAGACCATTGACGGTTTTGATCAGCGTCGATTTACCGGAACCGGACGGTCCGCACACCACTACCACGTCGCCTTTTTTCACTTCGGTGGAGCAGTCGGTCAGCACCTGAAAGTGCCCATACCATTTAGAAACATTTTTCAGGGAAATCATTGTACCGTCCTTTTCTTCAGCCAGCTGACCAACAGCGACGCGCTTAAACTAATCACAAAATAGACCGCTCCCGCAAAGAGCACCATCTCAACCTGCGTACCATCACGCTCACCGATGGTGGACGCGGTACGGAAGAAGTCTGCCAGGCTCAGCACGTAGACCAGGGACGTATCCTGGAACAGCACAATTCCCTGGGTCAGCAGGAGCGGAACCATGGCGCGAAACGCCTGCGGCAGAATAATGAGCTGCATGGACTGCCAGTGCGTCATCCCCAGCGCCAGCGCGGCGCTGGATTGCCCGCGGGAGATGCTCTGAATGCCTGCACGGATAATCTCCGAGTAGTAAGCGGCCTCAAACATTGAGAACGCCACCATCGCCGAGATCAGACGGATATCGGTTTTTGGCGACAGCCCCAGCACGTTTTGCAGGAAGCCGGGCACAATCAGGTAAAACCACAGCAGCACCATTACCAGCGGGATGGAGCGGAACACGTTAACGTAGGCGGTCGCAAACCAGGCGAGCGGCTTAAAGCTCGACAGGCGCATAACGGCCAGCAGGGTGCCCCAGACGATACCGACGATAATGGCAATGACGGTGATTTTTAAGGTAATCATCAGTCCATCAAGCAGGTAAGGCATGGATGGAACGATAGAACTCCAGTCAAATTCGTACATTATTTGCCCCCCATGTTGCCCGGCAGGCGAATTTTGCGTTCAACCAGGTTCATCACCAGCATGATGAAAGCGTTAATCAGAACGTAGGCGAGCGTGATCGCGGTGAAGGATTCCCACGCGTGAGCGGAGTAATCCAGCAGCTTGCCCGCCTGCGCGGCCATATCAACCAGGCCGATGGTCGAGGCGATGGCCGAGTTTTTCACCAGGTTCATCATCTCGGAGGTCATCGGTGGAACGATGACGCGGTAGGCGTTAGGCAGCAGCACGTAGCGGTAGGTTTGTGGCAGGGTTAACCCCATCGCCAGACCCGCATTTTTTTGTCCGCGGGGTAATGACTGAATGGCGGCACGCACCTGCTCGCAAACGCGCGCAGCGGTAAACAGCCCCAGACACATCATGGAGGAGACAAAGAACTGCACATTCGGATCCAGTTCCGACTTGAACCACATGCCAATATTTTCCGGCAGCAGTTCCGGGATAACCAGATACCAGGTAAAGAACTGCACGATCAGCGGAACGTTACGGAACAGTTCCACGTACAGGGTGCCGAGTGTTGAAAGAAAACGGTTAGGGACGGTGCGCAGAATACCGAACAGAGAACCGACAAGAAACGCGATGATCCACGCCGTTATCGATAATGCCACGGTGACCTGAAAGCCGCTCCACAGCCAGCCAAGATAGGTGGTGTTGCCGAACGGGGCTTGTTGCAGGAATATGCCCCAGTTCCAGTCGATTGACATAATAAACTCCAGAAAAAAAAGGGTAGCAGCGCTACCCTCGAAGATTGGTGAGAAGCTCATTTTTCGCGCTGAGTGGGGAACGACCACTCAACGTATAGTCTGTCCATGCTTCCCGACAATCGAGAGGGCAGGAGATCCCGCCCCTGTTGTTCTAATTAGTTAAGAGCCTTGTCATTTGGAGATTTGAACAGCGCTTTCATGTCGTCTGACAGTTCAAAATTCATGTTCAGGTTTTTTGGTGGAATCGGGTTCTTGAACCATTTGTCGAACCATTTTTCCGCTTCGCCTGAGGTCTGCACCTGGGCGATGGTGTCATCGATCAGCTTTTTGAACTGCGGATCGTCTTTACGCAGCATACAGCCGTAGGCTTCTTTCGACTGCGCGGTACCGACGATATCCCAGTTGTCTGGTTTCTTCGCTTTCGCACGCTCGCCTGCCAGTAGGGCGTCGTCCATCATAAACGCGACGGCACGACCGCTTTCCAGGGTACGGAAGGAGTCGCCATGGTCTTTCGCGCTGATGATGCGCATATCCATTTTCTTCTCGTCGTTCAGCTTGTGCAGCAGCACTTCAGACGTGGTCCCGGAGGTGACAACGACCGCTTTCCCTTTCAGGTCAGCGAAGTCTTTGATCTCACCGCCTTTCTTCGTCAGCAGGCGGGTGCCCACAACAAAGATGGTGTCGGAGAAGGCAGCCTGCTTCTGACGCTCGAGGTTGTTGGTGGTGGAGCCACACTCGAAGTCAAAGGTGCCGTTTTGCAGCAGCGGAATACGGTTCTGTGAAGTGATGGGGATCAGCTTCACCTGCAGGTCAGGTTTGTTCAGCTTTTTCTTCACAGCTTCAACGATGGCGTTGGAGTAATCCTGTGAATAGCCCACGACTTTTTGCGTGTTGTCGTAGTAAGAGAACGGGACAGAAGATTCACGGTGGCCGACCACGATAACGCCGTTTTTGGCAATCTTGTCGAGAGTGCTGCCTGCTGCCGGAGCGTCTTCAGCGTGAACCACGCCTGCGGACATCCCCAAAACCAGCATTGCTGTGGCCAGTTTACGTAATTGCATACCCAACTCCTTTTTTATCAGCGCCAGCGACGCATTGATACCCATTGTGATGTTGTTATATCTCGCGCAATGCGAGTGCAGTGTTATGCAAGCTTGTTAACATTTAGTCTGGCTTAATGTAAAGATTTTGCTGCGTTATTGTTTATTTTTGCGAAGCACGCCGCACCATTCAGAGGCAAATATCTCCCGTTGCACCGTTTCGGTGCTACCGATGATCTACGCTGGTGCGACAAAGTTGCACAGTAAGCCAAACTGCGTTCACCTGAATAAACAAAGCAATAGGCGTGCCAGAATTGAAGTCTGGAGAGAATTGCCGAGTGGCGCTAACGCTTACCCGACCTACAAAAGCGAAACAGTAGGCCGGGTAAGCGTCAGCGCCACCCGGCAGGAAGAGGAGGGATTATCGACGACGCTGGCGCAGGCTCATCAGCACCGCGCCAAAGCCGAACAGCGCGGTCAGGATCCACAGCGGCCAGTTGCCGGTGCGGGCGTACGGCGTCAGCCCGGTGGTAGGCGTGACGTTGGTGGTCAGCACTTCTCGGGTGAACTGTGGGATCATGGCCTGGATTTCACCCTGCGGACCAATCACGGCGGTGATGCCGTTGTTGGTGCTGCGCAGCAGCGGACGGGCCAGCTCCAGGGAGCGCATGCGTGCCATCTGGAAGTGCTGCCACGGGCCGATTGATTTACCAAACCAGGCATCGTTAGAGATGGTCAGCAGATAGTCCGTATCCGGGCGGAAGTTATCGCGCACCTGCTCGCCGAGAATGATTTCGTAGCAGATGGCCGCCGTCAGGGCTGCGCCGTGCGCATGCAGCTGAGGCTGAACGTACGGTCCGCGGCTGAAGGAGGACATCGGCAGATCGAAGAACGGGGCCAGCGGGCGAAGAATTGACTCCAGCGGCACAAATTCACCAAACGGCACCAGGTGGTTCTTGTTGTACCGATCGGTGGAGTGGTAGCTGTATTCGCTGTCTTTGCCGAGCGTAATGATGGTGTTGTAGGTGTCGTAGCGGTTCTGCTGATTCAGACGCGCATCGACAATGCCGGTGATCAGCGTACTGCCACGCGAGAGCAGCAGGTCGTTCATCATGTTGAGGAACGGCTGCTGGTTGATCTCCAGATCGGGAATAGCAGACTCCGGCCAGATAATCAGCTGCGATTTACCCATCACCTCTTCGGTGGCGTTGGCGTAGATCTTCAGCGTATTCAGCAGTTCTTTCTCGTCCCACTTCATCGACTGCGGGATATTCCCCTGCACCATGGAGACCTGCATGGCGCGCGCGGGCTCCGGCGTGAACCACTGGATATAGCGCAGCGGGAAGGGCAGGGCGAACAGCACCAGCGCCACAGCCAGCGGTTTCCAGCATCGTGAAACCAGCGCTAATACCAGCAGGCCGCTAACGACCATCAGCAGGAAGTTAATGGCCTCAACGCCCATGACCGGCGCCAGGCCTTTCAGCGGGCCGTCAATCTGACTGTAGCCGAACTGCAGCCACGGGAAGCCGGTCAGCACCCAGCCGCGCAGGAATTCCGTGATCTGCCAGACCACCGGCGCGGCAATGGCGACGCGCAGCCAGGTGGTTTTGGGCCACAGGCGAGAAAGGATGCCGGCGAACAGACCGGTATAGAGCGAGAGATACGCGGCGAGCAGTACCACCAGGAAGACGTTTACCGGGCCCGGCATACCGCCAAACTGCGCGATGCTGACGTAGACCCAGTTAATCCCTGAGCCAAACAGCCCCAGTCCCCAGAAGTAGCCAATAGCGGCAGCCTGTACCGGACGACGGTTCAGGGTCAAACCCTGAAGCCCCATCAGGGAGAGAACGGCCGCAGGCCAGATATCGTAAGGAGAAAAAGCCAGCGTACCGCTGGCTCCGAGTAACAGCGCCAGCAGCAAACGGACGCGCTGGCGTTCAAGCAATGGGGCAAATGCCATTTACATTAATCTTCCAGTTTTGGCACCGGTGAGTCGTCCGGCGTTCTGACGTGAACCTGTATAATACGTCGGCTGTCGGCCATGGCTACTTTGAACTGGTAACCGTCGATGTCAACGGTCTCTCCGCGCGCCGGGAGGTGGCCAAAGGCCTGCATCACCAGCCCGCCAATGGTATCGACCTCTTCATCGCTGAAGTGGGTCCCGAAGGCGTCGTTGAAGTCCTCAATGGAGGCCAGCGCCCGCACGGTCCAGGTGTGGCGGCTGAGCTGACGGAAGTCGATATCCTCTTCTTCGTCATACTCATCTTCGATTTCGCCCACGATCAGCTCAAGGATATCCTCGATCGTGACCAGACCGGAGACGCCACCAAATTCATCAATAACAATCGCCATGTGGTAACGCTGAGAGCGAAACTCTTTCAGCATCCGATCCACACGTTTACTTTCCGGCACAACCACGGCCTGGCGTAACACTTTTTCCATGCTGAAGGCTTCGGCATCGCTGCGCATAAACGGCAGCAGATCTTTCGCCATCAAAATCCCTTCGATGTGATCTTTGTCTTCGCTGATGACCGGGAAACGCGAGTGGGCGGATTCGATGATGACATCGAGACACTCGTCCAGCGTCTGGTTACGTTTCAGGGTGATCATCTGCGAGCGGGGAATCATGATATCGCGAACGCGCTGGTCGGCGATGTCCATAACCCCTTCGAGCATTTCGCGCGTATCTTCGTCGATAAGGTCGTTTTGCCCGGAATCACGAATCAGCTCCAGCAGTTCATCACGGTTTTTCGGTTCGCCGTGGAAAAGCTGGTTCAGAATGAGGGAGAAAAATCCCTTTTTACTGGTTGTCGTGTCGCTACTGTGTGAATTGTCGTCGCTCATGGCGTTTGTTAAGGGTTCTCTTGTTAGTTCAATGTTTACCGCCACGCGATGTCCTTTCGTGGCGGCAGGGGAGTCAGTCCGGTGACTGACTATTCTTTCTCGGCAATGTACGGATCCTCATAGCCCAGAGCAAGCATTATCTCTGTCTCGAGGGACTCCATCTCTTCCGCTTCGTCGTCTTCAATATGATCGTAGCCGAGCAGATGCAGGCTGCCGTGTACCACCATGTGCGCCCAGTGGGCTTCAAGAGGTTTCTGCTGCTCTTTAGCTTCCTGTTCAACCACCTGGCGGCAGATGATCAGATCGCCCAACAGCGGCATCTCGATGCCCGGCGGGGCTTCGAACGGGAAAGAGAGCACGTTGGTCGGCTTATCTTTCCCGCGATAGGTCAGGTTAAGCTCATGGCTTTCTGCTTCATCCACCAGGCGAATCGTGACTTCTGATTCTTCCTGAAACTGGGGGATAACGGCATCCAGCCATTTCTGAAACTGTGCCTCATCTGGCATGCCGGAATTGTCTTCACAGGCCAGCTGTAAATCGAGGATCACCTGACTCATTTCTGTTCTTGCTCCTGCGCTTCGCGCTTACGTTCTGCGGCCACTTCGGCCTTACGCTTCTGATCTGCCTCTTCCCAGGCTTCATAAGCGTTAACGATACGCGCGACCACCGGGTGGCGTACCACGTCTTCACTGTGGAAGAAGTTAAAGCTGATTTCATCGACCTCGGCCAGCACTTCGATGGCGTGGCGCAGGCCCGATTTGGTGCTGCGCGGAAGATCGATCTGCGTGACGTCGCCGGTAATCACCGCTTTCGAGTTAAAGCCAATACGCGTCAGGAACATTTTCATCTGTTCGATGGTGGTGTTCTGGCTCTCATCGAGAATGATGAACGCATCGTTCAGCGTACGGCCGCGCATGTAGGCGAGCGGGGCCACTTCGATCACGTTACGCTCAATGAGCTTCTCGACCTTCTCAAAGCCCAGCATTTCGAACAGCGCATCGTATAAAGGACGGAGATACGGGTCGACCTTCTGGCTCAGATCGCCAGGCAGGAAGCCCAGTTTTTCACCGGCTTCAACGGCAGGGCGGGTCAGCAGGATACGCCGGATTTCCTGACGCTCCAGCGCATCGACCGCCGCGGCAACGGCCAGATAGGTTTTACCCGTACCCGCCGGCCCCACGCCGAAGGTGATGTCGTGGTCGAGAATATTGGCGATATACTGCGCCTGGTTTGGCGTACGCGGCTTGATGACGCCACGCTTGGTCTTAATGTTGATTGCCTTGCCATAATCCGGCACGCTCTCCGCGCTCTGCTCAAGCACGCGCGCCTCTTTAATGGCGAGGTGAATCTGCTCCGGTTCGATATCCTGAATTTCGCCGCGCATGGGGGAGGTGTCGACATACAGGCTACGCAGAATGTCCGCAGCGGCGTTGACGCAGATAGGGCGTCCGGTGAGTTTGAAATGATTATCGCGACGATTGATTTCGATACCCAGACGTCGCTCCAGTTGTTTGATGTTGTCATCAAACGGCCCGCACAGGCTCAGCAGGCGAGCGTTGTCTGCTGGCTCAAGGCTAATTTCACGCGTATCTATGTTCAAACTGTTCCTCTTTGATTGATTAACTGACCCGCTGCCACACGGCGCAATAAAACGGTCATTACCGAAATTATTCACGCCACAGAATAAAGGCGCAAGCGTTGCGGAAGATATTGGGGGCGATGAGAGGAAATACAAGGCCTGCCAAAGCGGCAGGCCTGAAGGATTATGGCTGGTAAATCCCAACGCCAGAATCGTTTTCTTTGCGGGTACGCGAGATCACGGATTCCGGTGACTCTGCGATACGCAGGCCCATTTCGTCTTCGGTGCGGACCACTTTCGCGCGCAGCGAGTTGGTCAGCACTTCGACAATCTCGACGTCCACAAATTTACCGATCATATCCGGGGTGCCTTCAAAGTTCACCACGCGGTTATTTTCCGTACGACCAGAGAGTTCCATAATGCTCTTGCGGGAAGTGCCTTCCACCAGAATGCGCTGTACGGTACCGAGCATGCGGCGGCTCCAGGCGTTAGCCTGCTGGTTGATGCGCTCCTGCAGAATATACAGACGCTGCTTTTTCTCTTCTTCCGGTACATCGTCAACCATATCGGCCGCCGGTGTTCCTGGACGCGCAGAGAAGATGAAGCTGTAGCTGACGTCAAAGTTCACTTCGCCGATGAGCTTCATGGTGCGCTCGAAGTCTTCTGCGGTTTCGCCAGGGAAGCCGACGATAAAGTCGGAGCTAATCTGGATATCCGGACGTGCTTCACGCAGCTTACGGATGGTGGATTTGTACTCCAGCACCGTATGGGGACGGCCCATCAGGTTCAGCACGCGGTCAGAGCCACACTGAATCGGCAGGTGCAGGAAGCTCACCAGCTCTGGCGTATCGCGATAAACGTCAATGATGTCATCGGTAAATTCCATCGGATGGCTGGTGGTAAAGCGAATGCGGTCGATGCCGTCAATCGCGGCCACCAGACGCAACAGCTCAGCAAAGCTGCCGGTCGTGCCGTCGTAGTTCTCACCGCGCCAGGCGTTAACGTTCTGGCCCAGCAGGTTCACTTCGCGCACACCCTGCGCGGCAAGCTGCGCGATTTCAAACAGAATGTCATCTGCCGGGCGGCTGACCTCTTCACCACGGGTGTACGGCACCACGCAGTACGTGCAGTATTTGTTGCAGCCTTCCATGATGGAGACGAAGGCGGTCGGGCCATCGGCACGCGGCTCCGGCAGACGGTCAAATTTTTCGATTTCCGGGAAGCTGACGTCAACGACCGGGCTACGGTTGCCACGAACCTGATTGATCATCTCAGGCAGACGGTGCAGGGTCTGAGGGCCAAAGACAATGTCCACATACGGGGCTCTCTGGCGGATCAGCTTGCCTTCCTGCGACGCGACGCAGCCGCCCACGCCGATGATCAGGTCCGGATTTTTTCGTTTGAGAAGTTTCCAGCGGCCTAACACATGAAAGACTTTTTCCTGCGCTTTTTCACGAATTGAACAGGTGTTCAGCAGCAGCACATCGGCTTCTTTCGCATTTTCAGTCAGCTGGTATCCGTGGGTGGTATCCAGCAGATCGGCCATCTTGGATGAATCGTATTCGTTCATCTGACAGCCCCAGGTTTTTATATGGAGTTTTTTAGTCATCGACTTGCTCAGCTCAGGATTGCAAGCCGCGTATTGTAATGCTTTGGTGGGGTTGTGACCAGTATGAAGGTTATGTGTCTCAGGACCGCAAAAATCCGGTAAACTTAAGGGATTCTCCAATAAGGAAAATTGACCATGACACTCCAACACACCGAAGTTGCCGTTGTCGGCGGCGGTATGGTCGGCGGCGCGCTGGCGCTGGGGCTGGCACAGCAGGGATTTGAGGTAACGGTAATCGAACAGGCGGCTCCGCCAGCCTACGATCCCGCCAGCAAACCGGACGTGCGCATTTCTGCGATCAGCGCGGCATCCGTCGATCTGCTGCGCGGGCTGGGCGTCTGGGAGGCAGTGCAGGCGATGCGCGCGCACCCTTACAGCCGCCTCGAAACCTGGGAGTGGGAAAATGCCCACGTCGCGTTTGATGCCGCAGAGCTGAAGCTGCCGCGCCTGGGGTATATGGTGGAAAACAACGTGCTCCAGCGGGCGCTCTGGCAGGCGCTGGAGGCGCATCCGAAGGTGACGCTGCGCGTGCCTGCGTCGCTTAAGGCGCTGCATCCTCACGAGCGTGGCTATCTACTGACGCTCGACAACGGCGATGAGCTGGCCGTGAAGCTGGTCATCGGGGCGGACGGCGCTAACTCGCAGGTCAGACAGATGGCGGGGATCGGGGTTCATGCCTGGCAGTATGAACAGTCCTGTATGCTGATTACCGCCGAGTGCGAGAATGCGCCGGGCGAAAGCACCTGGCAGCACTTTACGCCGAACGGCCCGCATGCCTTTTTACCGCTGTTTGATAACTGGGCGTCGCTGGTGTGGTACGACAAACCGGCGCGCATTCGTCAGCTGCAGGGGATGAACATGGAACAGCTGCAGCGCGAGATCCTGCTGCACTTCCCGAGCCGTCTGGGGCACGTCACGCCGGTCGCCGCCGGGGCGTTCCCACTCACGCGTCGTCATGCGTTGCAGTATGCCCGCGAAGGCTTAGCGCTGGTGGGGGATGCGGCACACACTATTCATCCGCTGGCCGGGCAGGGCGTGAACCTGGGATATCGTGATGTCGATGCCCTGCTGGATGTGCTGGGCAACGCCCGCGGACACGCGGAAAACTGGGCCAGCCATCAGGTGCTGAAGCGTTATCAGACGCGACGTATGGCGGATAACTTCATCATGCAGTCGGGGATGGATCTGTTCTATGCGGGGTTCAGCAATGACGTAGCGCCAGTGCGTATTCTGCGTAATATAGGCCTGATGGCAGCGGAACGTGCCGGTGGCCTGAAGCGTCAGGCCCTTAAGTACGCTCTCGGACTCTAAACTTTTTCCCTCTCCCCGTGGGAGAGGGCCAGGGTGAGGGCATCAGGCAGCACAATTCTGTATAAAAACAAAAAAGCCCGCAGAGCGGGCTATTTTGTTTTAAGTGGCTGGGGTGCAGGGATTCGAACCCCGGAATGCTGGTATCAGAAACCAGAGCCTTACCGCTTGGCGACACCCCAATTGCGTTAAACAAGCTGCTTAACGACTTTGTAAATTGGCTGGGGTACGAGGATTCGAACCTCGGAATGCCGGAATCAGAATCCGGTGCCTTACCGCTTGGCGATACCCCAACAATTTTTTCTCATTACCGAAATCGATCGATAATCTCAATTTGGTGGCTACGACGGGATTCGAACCTGTGACCCCATCATTATGAGTGATGTGCTCTAACCAACTGAGCTACGTAGCCAGTACTGCAATCTTCGATGGCTGGGGTACCTGGATTCGAACCAGGGAATGCCGGTATCAAAAACCGGTGCCTTACCGCTTGGCGATACCCCAATACCGCGGAGAACCGCAAAATCGAAGAAATATGGCTGGGGTACCTGGATTCGAACCAGGGAATGCCGGTATCAAAAACCGGTGCCTTACCGCTTGGCGATACCCCATCCGTGCAACGCTTACCCGGGAATGGTGCGGGAGGCGAGACTTGAACTCGCACACCTTGCGGCGCCAGAACCTAAATCTGGTGCGTCTACCAATTTCGCCACTCCCGCAAAAAAAGATGGTGGCTACGACGGGATTCGAACCTGTGACCCCATCATTATGAGTGATGTGCTCTAACCAACTGAGCTACGTAGCCATCTTTTTTTCGCGTTACCTTATCGGCGTTGCGGGGCGCATTATGCGTATAGACCCTTGCAGCGTCAACACCTTTTTCAACGAAAATAGCCGGAATGTGACTGTTTGGTTAGGTTGCGAACAGCGTGACCGAATATTCGGCAATTATTGGTTATTAATCGGTTTTAGCTGTGCAAAAGCGGGGCAAAAAAAATCAGGCCCCGCAGGGCCTGATGATGAAATGCGTGATTATTTGTAGGCTGACTGGTGAACGCCTACCGCACGTCCTGACGGATCGTTCATGGATTTGAACGATTCATCCCATTCAATCGCTTTGGCAGACGAGCAGGCGACGGATGGACCACCCGGCACACACTCCGCAGCGCTCGGTACCGGGAACAGTTCTTCAAAAATTTCACGGTAGAGGTACGCTTCTTTCGAGCCCGGCGTGTTATACGGGAAGCGGAAGCTTGCGGTTTCCAGCTGTTGGTCAGAAACCTGTTTCGCCGCCACCTCTTTCAGGGTGTCGATCCAGCTGTAGCCTACGCCATCGGAGAACTGCTCTTTCTGACGCCATGCCACGCTCGCCGGCAGGTAGGATTCAAAACATTCGCGCAGGATATGTTTTTCCATCTTGCCGTTGCCGCACATTTTATCCTGCGGGTTGATGCGCATCGCCACGTCGAGGAATTTCTTATCCAGGAACGGTACACGCGCTTCGACACCCCATGCCGACATCGCTTTGTTGGCACGCGCGCAGTCAAACATATGCAGCGCCTGGAGTTTACGCACGGTCTCTTCGTGCAGCTCTTTGGCATTTGGCGCTTTGTGGAAGTACAGGTAGCCGCCAAACACTTCGTCAGAACCTTCACCGGAGAGCACCATTTTGATGCCCATCGCCTTGATCTTACGCGACATCAGGTACATCGGCGTGGAGGCGCGAATTGTCGTTACGTCATAGGTTTCAATGTGATAGATCACATCGCGGATCGCATCCAGGCCTTCCTGCACGGTGAAGTGAATTTCATGGTGCACGGTGCCGAGGTGGTTTGCCACTTCCTGCGCGGCTTTCAGATCCGGCGCGCCTTCCAGGCCCACGGCAAAGGAGTGCAGCTGTGGCCACCAGGCTTCTGAGCGCTCCTGATCTTCCACGCGACGAGCCGCAAATTTCTTGGTGATGGCAGAGATCACGGAGGAGTCCAGACCGCCGGAGAGCAGCACGCCGTAAGGTACGTCTGACATCAGGTGGCTTTTCACGG
Source organism: Enterobacter sp. CFEC122 (assembly GCF_052983755.1). Classification (NCBI taxonomy): domain Bacteria; kingdom Pseudomonadati; phylum Pseudomonadota; class Gammaproteobacteria; order Enterobacterales; family Enterobacteriaceae; genus Enterobacter; species Enterobacter sp. CFEC122. Next base: position 50,337 of record NZ_JBRIQR010000031.1, read on the forward strand.
AATCTTCCAGCGCCTGACGCAGCTCGGCTTTGTCCGTCACGTTGTCTTTTACCGCGTCGTAGTCGAACCAGTCGCGCTGGTAGTACGGACGGATCTCGCCGTCTTTACTCCACAGGTAACTGCCTGCCGGGAACTCTTTGATGGTGCGGCAGACCGGCACCAGGGCTTTCATTTCAGACGCAACGTAGAAGTTGCCGTGTTCATCGTGGCCCATGTACAGCGGGATAATACCGATGTGGTCACGGCCAATCAGGTAAGCGTCTTTTTCGCTGTCGTACAGGGCGAAGGCAAACATACCCTGCAGGTCGTCCAGAAACTCGGGACCTTTCTCCTGATACAGCGCCAGGATCACTTCACAGTCGGACCCGGTCTGGAACGCGTAGCGGTCGCCGTACTCGGCGCGCAGCGCCTGGTGGTTATAGATCTCACCGTTGACAGCCAGCGCGTGCGTTTTTTTCTCGTTATACAGCGGCTGTGCACCGGCGTTGACGTCAACAATAGACAGACGTTCGTGAGCCAGAATTGCTTTGTCACTGGCGTAAACGCCTGACCAGTCCGGGCCGCGATGGCGCATCAGGCGGGACAGTTCGAGTGCCTTTTTACGCAGTTCGCCCGCGTCAGTTTTAATATCCAGTACGCCAAAAATTGAACACATAACCTTCTCCGTTAACCCTGTTGCTTTGTAATGTTGCTTGCTTATGAAAATGCCGCAAAGGGACAGGGCGCGCAAGCGTTTTACGGGCGAAAACGGAAATAGTGCAATGGTGGTTGCAGATCAGTGAAAAACGCGTATGTCATGAGCGCTTTTATTGAGGATTATGCAATGAAAGTGCTTTTTCGTTAGATGTAGTCGTGTTTTGCAGGTGAGAAAATAAAAAACCACGCCCTGAGGCGTGGTTTGGTATCAGATGATGTCAATTTCATCGACGGAGGGGTAAATCCAGCTTGGGCGGAACGGCATTGAGTCAATGTCATCAAGCTGAGAGACCCCAGAGAGCACCAGAATCGTCTCCAGACCGGCCTGGAAACCGGCCAGAATATCGGTGCGCAGGTTGTCGCCGACAATCACGGTCTCTTCAGAGTGGGCCTGCATCTTGTTGAGCGCGGCGCGAATGATCCACGGGCTGGGCTTGCCGACATAGAACGGCTTGCGCCCGGAGATCTTCTCGATACCGGCACACAGCGCGCCGCAGGCCGGATAAAAACCGCGACCGTGGGTATCCGGGTTGGTCGCAATAAAGCGCGCGCCGTTAGCCACAAAGAAGGATGCCTTATGCATCATCTCCCAGTTGTAGGAACGCGTTTCACCTACAATCACAAAGTCCGGGTTGACGTCGGTGATGGTAAAGCCCGCTTTATACAGCTCATGGATCAGCGCGCCTTCACCGACCACATAGGCTTTTTTTCCTTCCTGACGCTTCAGAAAATCCGCCGTGGCCATCGCCGAGGTATAAAACACGCTGTCCGGGACGTCGACCCCCGCCGTGGCAAAGCGGTTTGCCAGATCCTGACCGGTCTGAGAAGGGTAGTTCGTGAGAAGAACCAGAGGCATTCCTTTGTCGATGATGCGGTGAAGAAACTCCGCAGCACCCGGCACGGCAACGTTGTCGTGCATCAGCACGCCGTCGATATCACAAATTACATTCTTAATGGTCATGGACAGTCCGACATCAAAAAAAGAAGGCGTTACTATAAGGTCCGATCAACTTTCCAGCAAATGCTGCAGCAGAATTCCGTTGAGCATGGCGCGTTTGACCAGCGCGAACGCGCCAATCGCCGAACGATGGTCAAGCTTTGAACGAACCACCGGAAGATTCTGGCGGAATGCTTTCAGCGCCTGGGTGTTAATACAGCCTTCAATCGCGGGGAGCAGCACCTTTTCCGCCTCCACAATTTCACCGGCGATCACCACTTTTTGTGGGTTAAACAGGTTAATGGCGATGGCGATGGTTTTCCCCAGATGGCGCCCCACCTGCTCGATCACTTCACAGGCCAGCGCGTCGCCTTTATTAGCGGCTTTGCAGATGGTGCCTATCTTGCAGTCATCCAGCGTGACGCGGCTTTGGTACCCCTGTTCAAGCAGATGGCGAACGCGCTGCTCAATGGCGGTGTTGGCGGCAATGGTTTCAAGGCAGCCAAAGTTGCCGCAGTGGCAGCGCTCCCCGAGCGGTTCAACCTGAATGTGGCCGATCTCACCGACGTTACCGTTGCGACCAATAAAAATTCGGCCGTTAGAGATAATGCCTGCGCCCGTACCGCGGTGAACGCGCACCAGAATAGAGTCTTCACAGTCCTGGCTCGCACCAAAGTAGTGCTCTGCCAGCGCCAGAGAGCGAATGTCATGGCCCACAAAGCAGGTCACTTTAAAGCGCTTTTCCAGCGCGTCGACCAGCCCCCAGTTTTCAACCTGAATGTGCGGCATATAGCGGATCACGCCGCTTTCCGGGTCGACCAGACCGGGCAGAATCACCGAGATGGCGATGAGTTCGCGGATCTTGCGCTGACAGCTTTCAATAAACTGCGCGATGGTATTCAGCAGCGCATGCTCCAGCGTCTCCTGGGTGCGTTCCGGAAGCGGATAGTGCTCTTCCGCAATGGCTTTACTGCTCAGATCGTACAGCGTGAGCGTGGTGTCATGACGGCCCAGACGGACGCCAATTGCCTGAAAATTGCGGGTTTCGGTAATAATGGAGATAGCGCGGCGGCCCCCGGTGGAGGCCTGCTGATCGACTTCTTTGATCAAACCGCGCTCAATGAGCTGGCGGGTAATTTTTGTCACGCTGGCGGGAGCAAGCTGGCTTTGTTCGGCTATCTGAATACGTGAGATTGGCCCGTGTTGGTCAATCAGGCGATATACCGCCGCGCTGTTAAGCTGTTTAACGAGATCGACATTACCGATTTGAGCTTGTCCGCCAGGTGTCATACTTTTACTTACTCAGTGACGACCTCGTTACCATTAACGATGGTCTTAATAATTTTATAATCGTGTGTGAATGCCGTCAGGTTTGCAACCATACCTGGTGCAATTCCGCCAAGCTGTTTATCCACGCCGATAGCGCGCGCAGGATAAAGGGTGGCCATGCGCAGGACTTCATCAAGCGCAATTCCGCAATGCTCAACCAGGTTACGCACCCCTTCAATCATGGTCAAAGAGGAACCGCTCAGCGTACCGTTTTCATCCACACACAGTCCATTGCGGTAGTATATTGTTTTACCGGCAAAAATGAACTGCTCAATATTTGCACCTGCCGGTGCGGTAGCGTCCGTTACCAGGCAGAGCTTGTCACCTTTCAGCCGCTTGGCGTTGCGAATGTTGGTGTAATCAACGTGTAAGCCGTCCGCGATAATGCCGCAGTAAACGTCTGGCTCATCCAGAATCGCGCCGACCAGACCCGGTTCACGACCCGTGATGTATGGCATGGCGTTATACAGGTGCGTCGCAAAGGTAATGCCCGCGCGGAAACCGGCTTTCGCTTCTTTCAGCGTGGCATTTGAGTGGCCCGCTGAAACCACAATTCCGGCGGCGGCCAGCTTGCTGATGACGTCCGTGCCGGTCATTTCCGGTGCCAGCGTCACCTTGGTGATCACATCGGCGTTGGCACACATGTAGTCAACCAGCTCCGCATCAGGTTTACGCACGTAGTCCGGGTTATGCGTTCCTTTCTTGACCATGTTCAGCCATGGCCCTTCCAGGTGCAGACCGAGCGCCTGATTCGGATGTTTGGCCAGGTATTCGCGCATCACGCGGATACCCTGCTTCATCAGGTCATCACTGCTGGTGATGAGCGTCGGCAGATAGCTGGTGCAGCCCGATTTCTCGTTGGCTTTCTGCATGATCTCCAGCGTTTCGACCGTTACCGCATCGGCGGTATCATTGAATTGCACACCGCCGCAGCCGTTGAGCTGTACGTCGATGAAACCGGGGGAGATTACTGCTCCATTGAGTGAGCGCTGTTCAATCTCCGGCGGCAGTTCTGCCAGCGGGCAAACACGTTCAATCAGGCCATTCGCGATAACAATCGCGTGGTCATCCAGAATTTCATGGCCGGTATAAATCCGACCGTGGGTTAAAGCGTACATAACGACCCCCGGTTAAAAAAAGCGGCCGCCTCTTGAGAAAGAGGCGGTTATTCAATTACAGACCTTTGATGTTCTCGGCTTCTAACTCGTTGAAGTATTTCAGCGTTTTAACCTTCAGCTCCATCGTGGACGGTTCGTCGCAGACGATGACGGATTTAGGATGCAGCTGCAGACAGCTGATGGTCCACATATGGTTAACGTTGCCTTCAACAGCAGCCTGGAGCGCCTGCGCTTTCACGCCGCCCAGCACCAGAATCATCACTTCTTCAGCATCCAGCAGGGTGCCTACGCCTACGGTCAGGGCGTATTTTGGAACCTGGTTCACGTCACCGTCAAAGAAGCGGGAGTTTGCCACGCGCGTGTCATGGGTCAGCGTTTTAATACGGGTACGGGAAGCCAGAGATGACGCCGGTTCGTTAAACGCGATATGACCATCATTACCTACACCACCCATGAACAGGTGGATTTTACCGTAGGAACGGATTTTTTCTTCATACTGACGGCATTCTGCGTCAATATCCGGCGCGTTTCCATTCAGCAGGTTAATATTTTCAGCTGGGATATCAACGTGATCAAAGAAATTGCGGTGCATAAAGCTATGGTAGCTTTCCGGGTGGTCTTTCGGTAAGCCAACATATTCATCCATATTGAAGGTCACAACATGTTTGAAGCTAACCTGGCCTGCTTTATGCATCTCAACCAGCGCCTTGTAAGCGGTCAGCGGTGTGCCGCCGGTCGGAAGGCCCAGAACGAAAGGACGATCGGCGGTCGGTTTGAACGCGTTAATGCGGTTTACGATATGGCGAGCGGCCCATTTACCAACTTGTTCTGCAGTTGCCAGGGGAATCAGTCTCATTGTTCACCTCAAAGTTTAATTAGAAGAGTGGGCGGATGGCTTCGGAACCTGATACTAAAGCGTAACCTGGAAACTTTCAGGCCGGATCAATCCGTCTTGATTTTTTGAATGATAAAATAAGTTTTCACTGTTAGCCAGTGTAAGGGAGGGCTGAATACGATATTTGGTGACAAAAATCACAAAAAATAGGTGTTTAATTTGCGATACGAATTAATTTTTCACACACTCAGACTGCCAGTGAATTATCAACGGTATCTATCGTTCGTGACACAATAAAAACATAGTTTATGCGCGAGCCTGAAAAAGGGTCTCGTAGGGGGAATAGGATGAATATTTTAGGTTTTTTCCAGCGCCTCGGTAGGGCTTTGCAGCTCCCTATCGCCGTGCTACCGGTTGCAGCGCTGCTGCTGCGATTCGGGCAACCCGATCTTCTTAACGTACCGTTTATTGCTCAGGCTGGCGGTGCCATTTTTGACAACCTGGCGCTGATTTTCGCCATCGGTGTTGCCTCTAGCTGGTCAAAAGACAGCGCGGGTGCCGCAGCGCTGGCAGGGGCAGTCGGTTATTTCATCCTGACGAAAGCGATGGTAACCATTAACCCAGAAATCAACATGGGCGTGCTGGCAGGTATCATTACCGGTCTGGTCGGTGGTGCTGTGTACAACCGCTGGGCAAACATTAAGCTGCCAGACTTCCTGAGTTTCTTTGGCGGCAAACGTTTCGTGCCGATCGCGACAGGTTTCTTCTGTCTGGTTCTGGCCGCTATCTTTGGCTACGTCTGGCCACCGGTACAGCATGCGATCCATGCGGGTGGTGAGTGGATTGTATCAGCGGGTGCACTTGGCTCAGGTATCTTTGGTTTCATCAACCGTCTGCTGATCCCAACCGGTCTGCATCAGGTGCTGAACACTATCGCATGGTTCCAGATTGGTGAGTTCACCAATGCTGCGGGCACCGTATTCCACGGCGACATCAACCGCTTCTACGCGGGTGACGGCACCGCAGGCATGTTCATGTCTGGCTTCTTCCCAATCATGATGTTTGGTCTGCCGGGCGCTGCGCTGGCAATGTACCTGGCTGCGCCAAAAGCGCGTCGCCCAATGGTTGGCGGCATGCTGCTGTCCGTTGCGATTACCGCGTTCCTGACCGGCGTAACCGAGCCGCTGGAATTCCTGTTCATGTTCCTGGCGCCGGTGCTGTACCTCATGCATGCGGTCCTGACCGGTATCAGCCTGTTTGTGGCGACCCTGCTGGGTATCCATGCTGGCTTCTCCTTCTCTGCAGGCGCGATCGACTACGTGTTGATGTACAACCTGCCGGCGGCAAGCAAGAACGTCTGGATGCTGGTGGTAATGGGTCTGGTCTTCTTCGTCATCTACTTCGTGCTGTTCACTGCGGTTATTCGTATGTTTAACCTCAAAACGCCGGGCCGTGAAGACACCAAAGACGAAGTGGTCACCAACGAAGCTAATAGCAATACCGAAGAGGGGCTGACCCAGCTGGCGACCAGCTATATCGCTGCCGTTGGGGGGACTGACAACCTGAAAGCCATTGATGCCTGTATCACCCGTCTGCGTCTGACGGTGGGTGACTCGGCGCGCGTCAGCGACGCAATGTGTAAACGCCTTGGTGCATCGGGCGTGGTTAAACTGAACAAACAAACTATCCAGGTTATCGTGGGTGCCAAAGCGGAATCCATCGGTGACGAAATGAAGAAAGTGGTTGCCCGCGGTCCGGTCGCGGCAGCATCAACCGACAGCGCGCCTGCGTCGACGGCTGCGCCAGTTGCGAAGCCGCAGGCTGTGCCTAACGCCGTGACGGTGGCCGCGCTGGTCTCTCCGGTAACGGGTGATGTCGTTGACCTTGAGCAGGTACCTGATGAAGCGTTCGCCAGCAAAGCGGTCGGTGACGGTGTGGCGGTGAAACCAACGGATAAAACCGTGGTGTCTCCTGCTGCCGGTACCATCGTGAAAATCTTCAACACCAACCACGCGTTCTGCCTCGAAACCGAAAAGGGCGCGGAGATCGTTGTCCACATGGGTATCGATACCGTTGCGTTGAATGGTCAGGGCTTTACTCGCCTGGTGGAAGAGGGCGCTGAAGTGGTGGCCGGGCAGCCGATTCTGGAAATGGATCTGGACTTCCTGAATGCCAACGCGCGTTCCATGATAAGCCCGGTGGTTTGCAGCAACATTGACGACTTCAGCGGTCTGGTCATCCAGGCGAAAGGTCAGGTTGTTGCGGGTCAAACCCCGCTGTACGAGATTAAAGGCAAGTAATCGCTCCTGAGTAGAGTCATGCCTTAAGCGGCGGGGGATATCCTCCGCCGCTTTTTTTTGCAGCAAATGCCCCCATTATTTTCATCTGATACGTATTTTCCGTAACTAAGGGTTGTCACTACGTCCGGCTTATAAGATCATATGCCGTTATACGTTGTTTACGCTTTGAGGAATCCACGATGAGTGAGGCAGAAGCCCGCCCGAGTAACTTTATTCGTCAGATCATCGATGAAGATCTGGCCAGTGGTAAGCACACCACAATTCATACCCGTTTCCCGCCGGAGCCGAATGGCTACCTGCATATCGGGCATGCGAAGTCCATCTGCCTGAACTTTGGCATTGCGCAAGACTACCAGGGACAGTGCAACCTGCGTTTCGATGACACCAACCCAGTAAAAGAAGACATCGAATACGTTGAGTCCATCAAAAATGACGTGCAATGGTTGGGCTTCAACTGGTCTGGCGATATCTGCTACTCCTCTGACTATTTTGATCAGCTGTATGCCTACGCGGTAGAGCTCATCAACAAAGGTCTGGCGTATGTAGACGAACTGTCTGCAGATGAGATCCGTGAATACCGCGGTACGCTGACCGCACCGGGTAAAAACAGCCCGTTCCGCGATCGCAGCGTGGAAGAGAACCTGGCGCTGTTTGAAAAAATGCGTGCCGGCGGCTTCGAAGAGGGCAAAGCGTGCCTGCGTGCCAAAATCGATATGGCGTCTCCGTTCATCGTGATGCGCGATCCGGTGCTGTACCGCATCAAGTTCGCAGAACACCACCAGACCGGCAACAAGTGGTGCATCTATCCGATGTACGACTTCACCCACTGCATCAGCGATGCGCTGGAAGGGATCACCCACTCGCTGTGTACGCTGGAGTTCCAGGACAACCGTCGTCTGTACGACTGGGTGCTGGATAACATCACCATTCCAGTGCATCCGCGTCAGTACGAGTTCTCTCGTCTGAATCTGGAATACACCGTGATGTCCAAGCGTAAGCTGAACCTGCTGGTCACCGACAAGCACGTTGAGGGCTGGGACGACCCGCGTATGCCAACCATCTCGGGTCTGCGCCGCCGTGGCTACACCGCTGCGTCAATCCGTGAGTTTTGCAAGCGTATCGGCGTGACCAAGCAGGACAACACCATTGAGATGGCGTCTCTGGAATCCTGCATTCGTGAAGACCTCAATGAAAATGCCCCGCGCGCGATGGCCGTTATCGACCCGGTGAAGCTGGTTATCGAAAACTATCCGCAGGGCGAGAGCGAGCTGGTCTCCATGCCTAACCATCCGAACAAACCGGAAATGGGAAGCCGTGACGTGCCGTTCAGCGGCGAGATCTGGATTGACCGCGCTGACTTCCGTGAAGAAGCCAACAAGCAGTACAAGCGTCTGGTGCTGGGTAAAGAAGTGCGTCTGCGTAATGCTTACGTCATCAAAGCCGAGCGCGTAGAAAAAGATGCGGAAGGGAATATCACCACCATCTTCTGTTCTTATGACGCTGAAACGCTGAGTAAAGATCCGGCGGATGGCCGCAAGGTGAAAGGCGTTATCCACTGGGTGAGCGCATCCCACGCGCTGCCGGTAGAGATTCGTCTGTACGATCGCCTGTTCAGCGTGCCTAACCCAGGTGCGGCGGAAGACTTCCTGGCGACCATCAACCCGGAATCTTTGGTGATCAAGCAGGGTTATGCGGAGCCTTCTCTGAAAGCGGCTGAAGCAGGCAAAGCGTTCCAGTTCGAACGTGAAGGGTACTTCTGCCTGGACAGCCGTCACAGCACGGCGGAAAAACCGGTATTTAACCGTACCGTGGGTCTGCGTGATACCTGGACGAAGATCGGCGAATAATATTGCTGCTCTGGTCAATGAGAAACAAACGCCGCATTATGCGGCGTTTTTTTATTTAACGATCAGAGTATTAAGCCAGGGGTTAAAGTGGCGTCATGAAAATAAAAGGTCAATGAGGTGCTACTTATTTTTTTAAAAAAAAGTTTGTGCCATTACGAAATTCAAAAGGGTTATAAAAAAGGAAACCGATCCCACGCCTGGACACTGAAATAGCTGAGAATTTCCCGTCATTCCTCGCCTTCCTGTAAATGTTACAAAGCACTACCAATTATGTGCACTTCGTCATAATCCTGACTTTTGCCCGCTGAAAAGCATTGATAATTCGCGTCGCGAAAAATAACCTAAAGACGGTAGTTAATTCGAGGGTATTTAACACTACCCCTGACCATTTGGTCTTTTTTATTTACGCCGTTTCAGGCGTTTTAATTCGTCAAAGAGGAATAATCTATGCGTACGTTCAGTGGCAAACGTAGTGCGCTGGCGCTGGCTATTGCCGGTGTGACAGCAATGTCGGGCCTGGTGATTGCGCCAGAGGCAAAAGCAGCGGGTTTCATCGAAGATTCTACCCTCACGGGCGGTATTTATTACTGGCAGCGTGAGCGTGACCGTAAAGACGTCACTGAAGATAAATATAAAACCAACCTCTCGCACTCCACCTGGAACGCCAACCTGGACTTCCAGTCAGGTTACGCCGCGGATATGTTCGGTCTGGATATCGCCGCGTTCACCGCGATCGAAATGGCGGAAAACGGCGACAGCGGCCACCCGAACGAAATCGCCTTCTCCTCCAGCAACAAAGCCTATGATGAAGACTGGTCCGGGGATAAGAGCGGTATCAGCCTCTACAAAGCCGCAGCGAAATTCAAATACGGCCCGGTCTGGGCGCGTGGGGGCTATATTCAGCCAACCGGCCAGACGCTGTTAGCCCCACAC
>NZ_JBRIQR010000032.1:0-59375 GCF_052983755.1 Enterobacter sp. CFEC122
CCTGGGCAGTCTACGTGTGCGTAGTGGCGAGTCGGGGTGTCGTACTCAACGTGAGAGGTGTTGATGGTGATACCACGAGCTTTTTCTTCTGGTGCGTTATCGATCTGGTCGAATGCACGAGCAGAACCACCGTAGGTTTTTGCCAGAACGGTAGTGATTGCAGCGGTCAGCGTTGTTTTACCATGGTCAACGTGGCCGATAGTACCGACGTTAACGTGCGGTTTTGTACGTTCAAACTTTTCTTTAGACATCGATTGTCCCTCTAAGACACGGATAAATCGGTGATATCACCACATCAACCAGGCGAAATGCCTGAATTGTTGAATACAGTAAAATTGAAACAGAGAGAAACGGGAAGGAGAAGTGAAGTGGTGCTGATACCCAGAGTCGAACTGGGGACCTCACCCTTACCAAGGGTGCGCTCTACCAACTGAGCCATATCAGCACGTATTGGAGCGGGCAGCGGGAATCGAACCCGCATCATCAGCTTGGAAGGCTGAGGTAATAGCCATTATACGATGCCCGCATCCTGAAACTCGGCTACCCAGTTCTTTCTGTAACAAAAAAAGAGATTTCTCTCTTTTTCAGTTTGAGCTGGCTAATTTTTCCAACCAGCTCCGGCGGCATTTACGCTGCCAGAAAGTGGTGGTGGGGGAAGGATTCGAACCTTCGAAGTCTGTGACGGCAGATTTACAGTCTGCTCCCTTTGGCCGCTCGGGAACCCCACCGGACTTGATGGTGCCGACTACCGGAATCGAACTGGTGACCTACTGATTACAAGTCAGTTGCTCTACCTACTGAGCTAAGTCGGCATCAAGTAGCGCGCATTCTATGGATACCTGCGCGGTCATGCAACTAAAAATTTGCATAAAACGTTCTTTCGCTCACATTTTATGCTAACAGCGTGTTGAGCGCTGTAAAAGTAGTCATTCACGGTCAAATAATCAACATGTAAGGGGTATTTGCACTGTAAACACCGTAGCGTGACGGCCTCCGCGTAACGCAGCGCTTTCCATCTTTTTTCTTATTATTCCTGTCATCTGGTGTTAACCTCCTGCCCATTGTCCAAAATTAACTGTGTGATGAGCCACGATCCGGCAGTTTCATGCTGGCTCACTGAAGCATGCTTATGAGCAAAAAAGAGCAAACGTTAATGACGCCTTATCTTCACTTTAACCGCAGCCAGTGGGCTGCCCTGCGTGATTCCGTCCCTATGACGCTGACGGAAGGTGAAATCGCACGGTTAAAAGGGATAAACGAAGATCTGTCCCTTGAAGAAGTGGCAGAAATTTATCTCCCCCTCTCGCGCTTGCTTAACTTCTATATCAGCTCGAACCTGCGTCGTCAGGCGGTGCTGGAGCAGTTTCTCGGGACGAACGGTCAACGCATTCCTTATATCATCAGTATCGCAGGCAGCGTGGCCGTGGGTAAAAGCACCACCGCACGCGTCCTGCAGGCACTGTTGAGCCGCTGGCCGGAACACCGCAGCGTGGAGCTGATCACGACCGACGGCTTCCTGCATCCGAACGAAGTATTAAAAGAACGCGGGCTGATGAAGAAGAAAGGCTTCCCGCTCTCTTATGATATGCACCGTCTGGTGAAATTTGTCTCCGATCTGAAATCCGGCGTGCCTCACGTGACGGCGCCGGTCTATTCGCACCTGATCTACGATCGCATCCCGGGTGGGGATAAGACGGTGGTCCAGCCGGATATTCTCATTCTGGAAGGTCTCAACGTGCTGCAAAGCGGCATGGACTATCCTCACGATCCGCATCACGTCTTTGTCTCGGATTTCGTCGATTTCTCTATTTATGTCGATGCGCCGGAAGACCTGCTGCAGAACTGGTACATCAACCGCTTCCTGAAGTTCCGTGAAGGGGCATTCACCGATCCGGATTCCTATTTCCACCACTATGCTCAGCTTTCTGAAGAAGAAGCGATCAATGTGGCAACGGGGCTATGGAATGAGATCAACTATGTGAATCTTAAAGAGAACATCCTGCCGACGCGCGAGCGTGCGAGCCTGATCCTCACCAAGAGCGAGAAGCACGCCGTCGACCAGATTCGCCTGCGGAAATAATAAAGCAGACATAAAAAAACCGGCTTATCGCCGGTTTTTTTCGTTATGCCTGTGGCTTCTCGCCATTTTCATCCTGATCGACCGCGAAGCAGGCAACCAGTTGACCACCATACTCCTTCAGCTGCGGCTGGAGCTGGGTGCACGGGCCAAAGCGGCGACTGCAGCGGGCGTTGAATGCACATCCCGGAGGCGGATTCAGCGGGCTTGGCAGTTCACCCGTCAGCTTAATACGCTCACGACGATCGTCCGGGTTCAGACGCGGCGTCGCAGACAGCAGCGCCTGGGTATAAGGGTGACGAGGGTTATTAAAGATCTGGTCTTTGGTCCCCTTCTCCACGCAGCGCCCCAGGTACATCACCATCACTTCATCGGCAATATGCTCCACCACCGACAGGTCGTGGGAGATGAACACGTAGGAGAGCCCCAGCTCCTGCTGGAGATCCATCATCAGGTTCAGCACCTGCGCCCGCACGGAGACGTCAAGCGCCGACACCGGCTCATCGGCAATCACCACGTCCGGGTCAAGCATCAGACCGCGCGCGATGGCGATACGCTGGCGCTGGCCGCCGGAGAACATGTGCGGGTAGCGGTCATAGTGCTCGGTTTTGAGGCCGACCTTCGCCATCATCGCCAGCGCTTTTTCACGGCGCTGCTCTTTGCTGAGATTGCTGTTAATCAGCAGCGGCTCTTCCAGAATCTGCCCCACCTTTTTACGCGGGTTCAGCGAACCATACGGGTTCTGGAACACAATCTGGATTTTCTGGCGACGCAGCTTCTGCGCCTGCGGATCGTGCTTGAGCAGATCCTGCCCCTGATAATAGAGCTCGCCGCCGGTCGGCACTTCAATCATCGTCAGCAGACGGCCCAGCGTGGATTTCCCGCAGCCGGACTCCCCCACCACCGCCAGCGTTTTACCGCGTTCGAGGTTAAAGGAGACGCCGTCCAGCGCTTTCACCAGGCGTTCAGGGGCAAACAGCCCCTTCTTCACCGGGTAATATTTTTTCAGGTCGATGGCCTGCAACAGCGGCTGTTGCGTGGTGGCCTGTTGCGTACTCATAGTGTTGGCCTCCCGGCATCATCGAGTGGGTAGTGGCATTTCGACTGACGACCGTCAGCCAGCTGGTTCAGCTCTGGTTCTTCCGCCCGGCATTTGTCCGTCGCATATGGACAGCGCGGATTGAGCAGACAGCCCTGCGGACGGTCATATTTGCCCGGCACCACACCCGGCAGCGACGCCAGACGCGCTTTATCCTGAGCAAACTCCGGCAGCGCGCGTAAAAGCGCCTGGGTATACGGGTGACGCGGCGCGCGGAAGATATCGTGTGAATTTCCGGTCTCGACCACCTGGCCGGCATACATCACGATGATTTTGTGCGCAGCTTCAGCCACCAGCGCCAGATCGTGCGTAATCAGCACCAGCGCCATGTTCTCTTTCTGCTGCAGCTCCAGCAGCAGCTCGATGATCTGTGCCTGGATGGTCACGTCCAGCGCCGTCGTCGGTTCATCCGCAATCAGCAGCTTTGGCCGACAGGCAATCGCCATGGCGATCATCACGCGCTGGCTCATCCCGCCTGAAAGCTGGTGCGGGTAAACGTCCAGACGCGATGCCGGGTCAGGAATACCCACCTGGTTGAGCAGATCGATTGCCCGCTGACGACGCGTTTTCTTATTCCCGCCCTGATGCACCTTGATTGCTTCCATAATCTGGAAACCGACGGTGTAGCACGGGTTCAGGCTGGTCATCGGATCCTGGAAAATCATCGCCACTTCCGCGCCCACCAGCTGGCGGCGCTGTTTCTCAGAAATGCGCTTCAGGTCCTGACCGTTGAACTGCAGGTTTTCCGCCATCACGCGGCCCGGGTAATCAATCAGCCCCATGATCGCCAGCGAGCTCACTGACTTACCGGAACCGGACTCCCCGACAATGCCAACCACTTCGCCCTGATTTACGCTATAGCTGATGCGGTCCACGGCGCGAAACGGGGTGCCTTCATCGCCGAAGTGCACCGATAATTTATCTACATTTAATAACGCCATCTCGTGCCTCTTACTGCTTCAGTTTGGGATCAAGCGCATCACGCAGGCCATCACCCATCAGGTTAAATGCCAGCACCGTCAGCAGGATTGCCAGACCCGGGAAGGTGACAACCCACCAGGCGCTTTGTGCGAACTGCAACACGTCGGAGAGCATGGTGCCCCACTCCGGTGTTGGCGGCTGCGCACCCATGCCCAGGAAGCCAAGAGCGGCCATATCAAGAATGGCGTTAGAGAAACCGAGCGACGCCTGAACGATCAGCGGCGCAAGGCAGTTTGGGAAGATATTGACGAACATCTGGCGCATCGCACCGGCACCCGCCACGCGAGAGGCGGTGACGTAATCGCGGTTCACTTCCACCAGCACCGCCGCACGGGTTAAACGCACGTAGTGAGGAAGCGCCACGAACGTCAGCGCCAGGGCGGCGTTACCGATCGACGGACCGAAGATCGCCACCAGCACCAGGGCCAGCAGCAGGCTTGGCAGCGCCAGCATGATGTCGACGATACGCATGATGATGTTATCAACGATACCGCCGAAGTAGCCGGCAACCAGACCCAGTACGATCCCCATAATCAGGGATAACACCACCACCAGGCAGCCGACCAGCAGCGACAGGCGCGCACCGTACATCAGACGCGACAGCACATCGCGGCCCACATCATCGGTCCCCAGCAGGTGCGCCAGGCTACCGCCATCCTGCCAGGCAGGCGGGGCGAGCAGCGCATCGCGGAACTGATCCGCCGGGTTATACGGCGCGAGGACGTTCGCAAACACCGCAATCAGGATCATGATAGCGACATACACCAGCCCCACCACCGCGCCTTTGTTGCGCTTGAAGTAGTGCCAGAACTCCTGCATCGGCGTCATCGGAACCGGTGCAGCAACAACTTTGTTTTCAGAAACCTGTGACATGATGGCCCCTTACTTCTTATGACGAATACGCGGGTTCACCACGCCGTACAGCAAATCGACCAGCAGGTTGACGAGGATAATCATCGTCGCGACCAGCAGCACACCGCCCTGCACCACCGGATAGTCACGGCGTTGCAGCGCGTCAATCAGCCAGCGGCCCAGGCCCGGCCAGGAGAAGATGGTTTCGGTCAGGATCGCCCCCGCCAGCAACGTCCCCACCTGGAGACCGATAACGGTCACCACCGGCAGCATGGCGTTACGCAGCGCATGGACGATGATAACGCGCATACGCGTCAGGCCCTTGGCGCGCGCGGTGCGGATATAATCCTCACCCAGCACTTCCAGCATCGATGAACGGGTCATACGCACGATCACCGCCAGAGGAATGGTGCCCAGCACCATGGCAGGCAGGATCATATGCGCGACGGCATCCATGAAGTTGCCCTCTTCGCCCCAGATAGCCGTATCAATCAGCATAAAGCCGGTGAGCGGGTTGGAGTCATCCAGGAAGACCATATCGCTGACGCGCCCGGAGACCGGTGTCAGGTTAAGCTGCACCGAGACCAGCATGATCAGCATCATGCCCCACCAGAAGATAGGCATGGAGTAGCCGGTCAGCGCCAGGCCCACAGCGGTGTGGTCAAAAATAGAGCCACGCTTAACGGCAGCCAGTACCCCGACAGGAATACCCACCGCGGTGGCGAAAATCATGGCGCAGACGCCAAGCTCCAGCGTCGCTTTAAAACGCGGCACGAACTCGTCCCACACCGGAAGACGGCTTTTCAGCGAAATCCCTAAATCACCGTGCAGCACGCCCCAGATATAGTGGAGATACTGCTGCCACATTGGCTTATCGAGGCCAAGTTCAGCCAGCAGCTGTGCATGGCGCTCAGGGGAAATACCACGCTCGCCCGCCATAATCATTACCGGGTCGCCGGGGATCATATGGACGAAGGCAAAAGTGAGAAGGGTGATACCGATAAACGTGGGGATAACAAGTCCCAAACGTCGGAGGATGAACTGCAACATAACCCGGATTCTCTCTGATGACGCACGACCAGTGGCGTGACGTCTGTATTGCTCACAAATCTTATCCCCTCTCCTTTCAGAGAGAGAATTAAGCACTGCTGCCGGGTGGCGCTACGCTTACCCGGCCTACATACCGTAGGCCAGTGCAAGCGCAGCGCCGCCTGGCGTTGCTTTTAATTATTCAACCGATACGTTTTCGAAGTGGTGTTTGCCCAGTGGATCAACCACGTAGCCTTTCACTTCTTTACGCACTGGCTCGTACACGGTGGAGTGAGCAACAATCAGCGCCGGAGCCTGATCGTGCATAACAACCTGCGCCTGCTTGTACAGTTCAATACGTTTGTTGTGATCGTCCGTCGCACGCGCCGGCTGGATCAGGTCTTCAAACGGCTTGTAGCACCAGCGAGAGTAGTTAGAACCGTCTTTTGCCGCCGCGCAGCTGAACAGGGTGGCGAAGAAGTTGTCCGGATCCCCGTTGTCACCGGTCCAGCCCATCATCACTGCCTGGTGCTCACCCGCTTTGGCGCGCTTCAGGTACTCGCCCCACTCGTAGGTCACAATCTTGGCCTGTACGCCAATCTTCGCCCAGTCAGCCTGAACCATTTCTGCCATACGGCGTGCGTTCGGGTTGTACGGACGCTGTACCGGCATCGCCCACAGCTCAACGGTGAAGCCTTTATCCTGGCCCGCTTCTTTCAGCAGCGCTTTCGCTTTCTCAGGATCGTAGGAGTAATCTTTAACGTCGTCGTTATAGCCCCACATGGTTGGTGGGATCAGGTTTTTGGCTGCAACGCCAGCGCCCTGGTAAACCGCCTTGATAATCGCTTCTTTGTTCACCGCGTAGGTCAGCGCCTGACGCACTTTCACGTCATCAAACGGTTTCTTCTCGGTGTTGAAGGAGAGATAGCCCACGTTCAGGCCAGCCTGCTCCAGCAGGTTGATGTTCTTATCCTGCTTCATGCGGGCGATGTCAGCCGGGTTCGGGTATGGCATCACCTGGCATTCGTTTTTCTGCAGTTTTGCATAACGTACTGACGCATCAGGCGTAATGGAGAAGACCAGACGATCAATCTTCGGCTTGGTACCCCAGTAGCCTTCGAATGCTTTATACAGAATGCGGGAGTCTTTCTGATACTGCAGCAGCTGGAATGGACCGGTACCGATTGGGTTCAGGTCGACTTTTTCCGGCGTACCGGCTTTCAGCATGTTGTCCGCGTACTCTTTGGACAGAATTGAGGCGAAGTCCATGGCCAGGTCAGCCAGGAACGGTGCTTCCGGACGTGTCAGCACGAACTGAACGGTATTATCGTCCACTTTTTTCACTTCAGAGATCAGATCCGGCAGACCCATCCCTTCGAAGTATTCATAGCTGCCGCCAGAGACTTTGTGGTACGGGTTCTGAGCGTTTTTCTGACGGTCGAAGGAGAACACAACGTCGTCGGCGTTAAAGTCGCGCGTTGGTTTGAATTCTTTGCTGTCCTGCCACTTCACGCCCTTGCGCAGGTGGAAGGTGTAGGTTTTACCGTCTTCGCTGACGTCCCACTTCTCGGCCAGACCCGGAATCACTTCCGTGGTGCCGGTTTTGAATTCAACCAGACGGTTATAGATCGGTACAGAGCTTGCGTCGTAAGTCGTACCAGAGGTAAAGAGCTGTGGGTTAAAGCCTTCCGGCGAGCCTTCAGAACAGTAAACCAGGGTTTTTGCCTGTACGCTTGCTGCCACGGTCATAGCCACCAGGCTCAGACCAAGCTTCAGCATCCCTGACTTCTTCAAGGAAATACTCATTATTCTGCTCCAATGTGATGTTTTGCTTTGTTGTGTTACGCCGCCAGACCTTTATTTATTTTTTACCCGGTCCGGTCGGAGGTGCCCGAAGGCGTTAAAGGGATGGAGAATCCTTTCAGAAGAGCGTTTGAGTTGCAGCGCAGATCGTCCCTGAAATGCCCCTCATGCCCTACAATCTGTCAACAGAATGTGAAAACGTCAATACAGGTGACGGGGATTTACGCTGAGTGTGAGAAATCGCAAACAAAGATTAAAAAAACCATGAGCGTCAGTTTTCAGCAGGGAAATTTATGCTACTCGCCATGTTGCAGCACAACTATCTTCATATTTCGCAACAATCAGTGATTAACTTTTATTCAGAATGGGTAAATTTTCTTGCAGAATGGTGATTATCTGAGCACTAAATACCGCGAACGTTAAAACGCACAGCGAAAAATGCTGAGGTTATCCATAAGCAACGCGAAAAAAGATCAATCTATATATAAAAAAATACAATGGATTATGTCACAAAATCGTTAACAGGCAGGGAGAAGCGGGCGTAAGGGGCGTTTTGATTACTCTGAAGAGCTAAGGCCATAATGCAAAAAGGGCTAACCTTACGGTTAGCCCTTTTCAGAATGTGGTCGGCGAGAGAGGATTCGAACCTCCGACCCACTGGTCCCAAACCAGTTGCGCTACCAAGCTGCGCTACTCGCCGAATGCGGAGCGCATCTTACTGCTGAGGTGCGCCCCCGTCAATCCCTTATTTTCAAAAAGCCATTCAACTGGCGATATTCTCGCCAGAGCAGCTACTGCGCGGCTTTTGCGCTGTTATCAGGGAGTTTACACCAGTTGTTGTTTTCGTTAATCCCACCGTTCGGTGAGGTGTAGCCGAGACAACCCATAATGGTGTCGTACAGCTCAACGTGACGACGCGGCACCTTCATTTCCGCCTCTTTCTTCAGATGGGCAAACATCTTCGCTTTCTCCGGGTCTTCCAGGTACTTATCGGACATCCACACCATCATTGGCACGCGGAACTGCTCCGGCGGCGCCATCTTGCGTGGCGTACCGTGCAGATGTTCGAACTCATTGATAGATTCACCGTGGTCCGCCGCATAGAAGACAATAGCCTTCTTATCGCGAACCTGGTCAATCACCGAATCAATAAAGTGATCCACATACATCACGGAGTTGTCATAAGAGTTAATCAACTGGGCTTTGGTGCAGTCTTTATCCACTCCGACGCACTCCGGCGTCCATTTGGCAAAGCTGCGGGGGTAGCGCTGCGTGTAGTTAAAGTGCGACCCTTTGGTATGAAGGATGATCATATGCTTACCATCAGGATTCCCGTTGAGTGAGAGTTTCATCTCATCAATCAGCAACATGTCATCGACAGGTTTGCCACGGTTGCGCGCCTCTGCGCCAATCTGCTCGCGGTAGGAGATGTTTTGCGCCATGGTGTTGCTGTAGAACCACATCTCACTCTGCATCGCATAGAGGTCGGAGGTAAACCCAAGCTGATGCAGCACCGAGAAGACGTTTTGCTCTTTTAGCGTACGCTGCGGGTTGTCGCTCGCCCCGCCCTCGCGCACAAACATGCAGCGCAGGGAAAGCTTGGTGGCGGTATCACAGGAATAGCCACGATAGGCAATCAGGTTCTTTTCCTGCGCCAGTTTAGGCGTGGTATCACGGTTATAGCCGAGAATGCCCATATGATCCCAGCGTGTGGTCTCTCCGATAATAAAGACGACGTAGGTATCGTCGATATCCTTTGGCGCCACATAGGTAAACTTCTTCGCCGGGTTTATCAGCGACTTATTATCCGAGGACTCATCCACCTGCGCCCACGCATACAGCCCTAGCGCGGAGATCCAGTTAGACGGTAAATACGAGTTGGCAACCACGCCACCGTAGCTCGGCATATCCACGCCGGAGGTACGCTCATCATTCTTCTGCTTCACCTCCAGCAGACGAATCGGCCCCCAGACCATCAGGCCCGCCAGCAGCACCACGGCGACGCTTCTGAATCGCTTTCCTGGCGTGCGGATCTGGTGAACAAGGGTATAGCGGCAGCGGTTGCTCCAGATGAGCAGCAGCGGCAAGGCGCTGACCGCTACCAGCCAGAGGATAAAGTGCAGCCCCACAACCTCTTTAGAGAGGTCGATATCCGTGGTCATCACCGAGGCAATAATGCCGTAGCCAATCACCACGTTCATAAAAGTCATGTAATAGCTGGCACCCGCCGAGCACAGCACGATAAACGTTGCCAGCACTCGCCACACGCGACGGCCAAACAGGGTAAGAATACGGAATAAAAAGAAGGTGACCAGTACCGCAGCGACCAATTCGACAACCGCTGCAATTCCTTTCCAGACGGTAAAATCATGCGCGTAACCGTCAAACCGACGGAAAAAAACTGCGCCGTTCATAAACAGGCCGATGTACAACGCCAGCAAAAAGCAGAGCTTTTGTTGCGCCATCGATTTAATGTATTTCATGCAAGCTACCCGGAAAAAGGGACAATACCGCCGCCCACCTCAATCAAAAAAGTGGGCAGATTAGACATACGCTCAGGGGATCGTTCAATGAAACGTCTACAGGCGTGGTAAGTAGACCACAGGGAAGCGGAAAAGTGGCAGCAGAGAGTGTGATCAGTACAGTTATTTACAAAAAAGCAAATCCAAAAACAGACAAAATCGCTTTATTTCCAGGTTAAGAAAATAAAAAGGCCGGATTACCGGCCTTTCTCGTCGCGATTATGCATGAACTTCTTTAAAAACTTCACGTTGCGGCTGGCGAATCGTGGTTGACAGCGCCAGGGAGATAATCAGCAAGGCAAATATCACGCAGAAGGTTACGTAGAACCCGCCGAACAGGGAAGCAATCAGCGAGCCGCAGATACTGCCGATCCCGAAGCCCAGATAGATCACGCCGTAGTTTTTCGCCAGATTGTTCAGGCCAAAGAACTCGCTCACCAGTGACGGGAAGACGGTAATGGTGCCGCCGAAGTTAAAGGCCACGCAGGCAATTGCCGCGAAGAAGGTGGCTTCATTCAGCGGAGCGAACAGCAGCGCCGCCATACCGACCAGCGAGACCACCTGCCCAATCGTAATCACGCGGATGCGGGCGATTTTGTCGGACAGAATACCGAGGACCAGACGACCGGAGAGGTTAGCAATGGAGATCACAGTCACCGCGTTGGCCGCCGTGGCTGCATCCAGTTTCACCATCCCCTGCGCGATATCTTTCGCCACGCCGATGACATACAGGCCGCTCATGCAGGCCGTCAGGAACATCACCGCCAGCATCCAGTACTGCGGTTTACGCATGGACTGCGCGAGGGTGAAATCATTCTCCACCACGCCATTCACGGATTTCACTTCCTGCTGCGGCGCATCCTTCATCAGCGTGGCGCCGAACAGAATCATCACCAGCACGATTGCGCCCCAGATCATGAAGGTCTTTTCGAGGCCAACGGACGCCAGCAGATGGGCATCGATAAATTTGAACCCGAGGCTGCCCAAACCATAAGAACCAATGGCAAACGCGGAGATTAAGCCTTTACGTTCCGGGAACCACTTCACGCAGTTTGACAGCGTCAGCAGATAGCCCGCGCCGTCCGCCAGTCCCACCAGCACGCCCGCACTCAGCCAGAGCATCATCAGATTGCTGGAATGCGCGGTCAGGAAAAAGCCCAGCCCCAGCAGGATGCCGGACGCCATGGTCACGCGCTTCACGCCAAAACGCTCCTGCAGCTTGCCCGCGACGGAAGATGAAATCGCCAGACCCAGGCTCAGCAAACCAAAGGAGAACGCGACCTGGCTGACCGGTGCGCCGAGTTTGTCAGAAAGCGCACTGTTAAACAGGCTCCAGGTATAGACCGATCCCAGCGCAAACTGAGTGACGATGGTACCAAAGAGCGTGAGCCAGCGCGTGCGGTTATAGGTTGATGTGTTCATGGCAGTTGTCCTGCAAGATAAATTGAGGGAATTCGCTGAGGACAACGATAAACAAAACCTCAATATGCCTGGGGTAAAACGGCATGAAATGCAGGCGGAACGGAATGAAATGCCTGGAATCGGGAATGAATGACCTGGCACGGGAATAAAGCGACAGCGTGTTAGTATCTGCTATCGCTGTAAAGCCCGTGGTTATTGTATTCGAGATGTTATCGTAACGTTTAAAAAAGTAACAACGCTAGAAATTGGCGCTGACGCCGAGGGTGTATAAAAACTCCTCACCGGTGGTGGTATGCTCCCCCTGAGCCAGCGAGGCATAGGCCGCCATGTGCGTATTAAAGGGAATATCCGTTCCCACGGTGACATCCATCCAGCTGCCGTTTTGGGCAGGAGCTGGCGTTTGCGGCATACCAAACTGCGATTTCCACTGGTTTTCACCAAACTGTTGGTTATAGCTGATCTGCGCCCAGGGCCGGAGATCGCCGTACTGGGTGTTAACACGCCACCCCAGCGTGCTGACGCTGGCATGCCAGAGCGGGTCCGTAACTGACTGTGTCGACGCGCTATCACCAAACTCGTTAATCATCATAGGAGCCGTGCCGTCGTACCGCCACGCCACCACCGGGCCGGTGGTAATTCGCGCTGAAACGGGAAAATTCCAGCCTACGCTCATCGCCCCCTCTGTCGTGCTGCCAGACGGTATATTCAGAGCAAGACCCGGCGCATTTTGCGAAGACTGAATACGCTCCGCGAGAATATCCTCATAGCGCGGTTGGTGATCCGCGTCCCATGTATAGCGTTCCGCCGTATTATTTTGGGCGTCTGAAACGATATATTCCTGTTGCCAGGCAGACGCTGTATTACAAAAAAACAGGCAGGCTGAAATCCCCACCAGGCCAGACACAGCATGGCGACCACTGATTTTTTTTATCATCTTCAACGCGACCCCAGAGAGAGCCGAATTCGGCGATATTTGTCGTTATTCAGGAAGAGCTTAGAGAGCATATGGCCCTGTATTAACTATTGTCTTTATAGTAAACACGTCAAGCCAGTCAGAACGAAATTTTTGCGAAATCAGTATCAATAAGGGAGATGACGGATGGAACGTTGCGGTTGGGTAAGCCAGGATCAGCTTTATATCGACTATCACGATCGGGAATGGGGCGTGCCGGAAAGGGATGGCAAAAAGCTCTTTGAGATGATCTGCCTGGAGGGCCAGCAGGCGGGGTTATCATGGATTACGGTACTGAAAAAACGCGAAAATTACCGCAGCGCTTTCCACCAGTTCGACCCCGTCGCCGTCGCCGCGATGACCGATGAGGACGTCGAGCGACTGGTGCAGGATGCCGGCATCATCCGCCATCGTGGTAAGATCCAGGCCATCATCGGTAACGCACGCGCTTATCTGGCGATGGAACAAAACGGCGAATCATTTTCAGATTTTGTCTGGACGTTTGTGAATAACGATCCGCAAGTCACGGAGGCGACCACGCTCGCGGAAATTCCGGCCGCCACTCCGGCCTCGGATGCGCTCTCGAAGGCCCTGAAAAAACGCGGCTTTAAGTTTGTCGGCTCCACCATCTGCTACGCCTTTATGCAGGCCTGTGGCCTGGTCAACGACCACGTTACCGGCTGCTTCTGTCATCCGGGAGGCCATCATGATCCGCAAATGGCAAAATGAAAATACCGCGCCGCTGCTGAGCCTGTGGCTGGAAAGTACCACGGAAGCGCATCCGTTCATCGCGCCGAATTACTGGAAAGAGAATGAGGCCATGGTGCGGGACGTTTATCTGCCGTCCGCTGAAACCTGGGTCTGGGAGCAGGACGGCGAACCTTGCGGATTTATCAGCGTGATGCAGTCTCAGTTTGTCGGCGCCCTGTTTGTGGCGCCGTCATGCATCGGGAAAGGCATCGGGCGCGCGCTGCTGAACCATGTTCAACAGCGCTTCCCGCACTTAACCCTGGAGGTGTATCAGAAAAATGTCCGGGCGGTGAATTTCTACCATGCTCAGGGCTTTCGCATTGAAGACAGCGCCTGGCAGGATGACACCCAACACCCGACGTGGATTATGAGCTGGCAGGCGGATCAAACGCCGTTAAGGTAAGCTCGGGACCCGTATATTTCTCGACCCAGGCCAGCGCCGTGTTCCCTGCGCAACCATTCCCCAGCTTCGAGCTGGGGAGATCTTTGGTCAGCACGTTAACCGCCCCGTTTTTACAGATACCGCCTTCGGCGAGCTCAAGGTCAGGCCATGCGCCCTGATGAATGCAGATCACGCCCGGCTTAATCCCGTCGCTCACCACCGCCCCTGCCAGCACCTGTCCACGCGCGTTCCAGACGCGCACCACGTCGCCGTCCGCAATCCCGCGCGCTTGCGCATCAAGGGTATTCAGCGTGATGGGCTCTCGCCCGGCGACCGCATACTGCTCGCGCAGGGAGGTATAGTTAAGCTGGCTGTGCAGACGGTGCGCGGGATGGGCAGATAACACCTGCAGCTGATCCGGCCGGGCGTTGCCGTGCCATTCGTCCGGCTCGAGCCACGTGGGATGCGGCGGGCAGTCAGCATAGCCAAAGCTGGCGATGCGCTCGCTGTAGATCACGATCTTACCGCTCTCGGTTTTCAGCGGGTGGTTCTCCGGATCGCGGCGGAAATCGGCAAAACGAACAAACTTCGCGTTCTGTTCGCTCTCCGGCATTTCGACGATCTGGTTCGCCTCCCAGAACTCAGTAAATGGCGGGAGCGTCACGCCCTGCGCCGCGCCGCGCTGTCCGGCAATCTGGTAGAAGGTTTCCAGCCATTCGAGATCGGTTTTTCCCTCGGTAAAACGCGCGCGACCGCCCGCTTCCCACCGCTCGCTCAGTTCAGCAAACACGTCGAAATCATCGCGCGCCTCATCGCGCGGGGCCACCACGCGCTTCATCGGGACCATATGCTGATTGCTGTAGTCGCCGGTCATGGTGAGATCGTTACGCTCAAACGAGGTGGTCGCCGGGAGCACGATATCAGCGTGTTTCGCCGAGGCGGTCCAGAAGCACTCGGAGATCACCACCAGCTCCGGCTTCTGCCAGGCGCGGATCAGGCGGTTGGTATCCTGATGGTGCGTGAAGTTCGACCCGCCCGCCCACCAGACAAATTTAATATCGGGGAAGTGGCGGTCGAGACCATTGTGCTGATAAAAACCGCCCGGATTTTCCAGGGCTTCAACAATACGCGCCACCGGGATTTTATCCACGGCATCCTCGCCCCCCTGCACCGAACCTTGCAGAGACGCCAGCACCGCCGCTTTACGCGTGGGGTTACCGCCATTGGCAAAGTGATAGGAGAGACCAAAACCGCCGCCCGGCGTACCGATCTGCCCCAGCATCGCGGCGAGGGTCACCAGCATCCAGTGTTTTTGCTCGCCAAACTGCTGGCGCTGCATCCCCCAGCCGGACATCAACATCGTGGTGTTTTTATGGAATAACGCCGCCAGTTCGCGGAGTTTATCCGCAGAAACACCGCAAATGTCAGCCGCCCACTCTGCCGTTTTGGCCACGCCATCCGTTTTACCCGTCAGATAGTCGGCGAATTTATCGAAGCCGGTGGTACAGCGCGTCAGGAATTCGACATTGTGCCAGCCGTTTTCCACCAGGGTATGGGCGATACCCAGCATCATTGCCACATCGGTGCCCATATGCGGGGCAATCCACTCGGCGCTGTCGCCGAAGAAATCCAGGGTTTCAGAGCGCATCGGGTCAATGCAGATGATGCGCTTGCCGCTTTTGCGCAGCGCGTCGAAATAGCCAATGCCCTGCTCGTCGCTGGCATTCCAGGCAATTTTCAGCGTGTTAAGAGGGTTAGCGCTCCACAGCACCACCACGTCGGTATGCGCCAGCACCAGCGGCCAGCTGGTCTGCTGCTGGTACACTTCGTTCCCGCCCACGACGTACGGCATGATCGCCTGCGCCGCACCGGTGGAGTAATCCCCCAGATGACCGGTATAGCCTCCCGCCAGGCTCATATAGCGCTGCAGCAGCGTCGACGCCTTATGCAGCACCCCGTTAGAGCGCCAGCCGTAGGACCCGGCGAAAATCGACGACGGACCGTAACTGTCGCGAATGCGCTTGTGCTGGGTGTGGATCAGCGCCAGCGCGTCATCCCAGCTCACGCGAACAAACTCATCCTGACCGCGAATGCCCTGCGGCTTGTCAGGTGAGGCGAGAAAACCTTTACGCACCATCGGCCAGCGCACGCGTGTTTTGCTGTGCACCTGATCGCGAACGACGGTCTGTAAAGAGTTGGGATGTTGTGTTGGCAATGCTCCGCGAGACGACAGAACATTTTCGCCATCGGTTTCGACCAGCATTGGCCCCCAGTGGGCGGCGGTCAGAATGGTTTTCGTTGAGGTGCTCAAGCGTGCGCTCCTGGTTGCGTGCAGGTTTTACGGCCTTCTTGCTGAGACCGTTTATGGTTTGTCACAAATTTCAGAGTTATACCCGGAATTTTCTCCGTATCTGGACGTCATAATCAACTGCCACGTTCGCCGTGGCAAAGAATAAAAAGGATTAAGGAAAGAAGATGAAAAAACGCGTACTCGTTATTGCCGCTCTGGTGAGCGGTGCACTGGCTGTTTCTGGCTGCACAACCAACCCTTACACCGGTGAGCGCGAAGCGGGTAAATCCGGCATTGGCGCGGGTATCGGCTCGCTGGTCGGCGCAGGCGTTGGGGCGCTCTCCTCCTCCAAGAAAGACCGCGGCAAAGGCGCGCTGATTGGCGCAGCGGCGGGCGCGGCCCTGGGCGGCGGCGTCGGTTATTACATGGACGTGCAGGAAGCAAAACTGCGCGACAAAATGAAGGGAACCGGCGTGAGCGTGACGCGCAGCGGCGATAACATCATCCTGAACATGCCGAACAACGTCACCTTCGACAGCAGCAGCGCAACGCTGAAACCCGCGGGTGCGAACACCCTTACCGGCGTGGCGATGGTGCTGAAAGAGTACAACAAGACCGCCGTGAACGTGATTGGCTACACCGACAGCACCGGCAGCCAGGATCTGAACATGCGTCTGTCCCAGCAGCGCGCCGATTCCGTGGCCAGCTCGCTGATTACCCAGGGCGTTGAAGCAAACCGCATCCGCACCAGCGGCATGGGCCCTGCCAACCCTATCGCCAGCAACAGCACGGCGGAAGGCAAAGCGCAGAACCGCCGCGTAGAGATTACGTTAAGCCCAATTCAGTAAGTAAAAGCAAAACGGCAACCCCGTTGCCGTTTTTGTGTTTGCGCCCTCTCCCGTGGGAGAGGGTTGGGGTGAGGGCATCAGACCGCAACCTCCGGTAAGCGCAGCACCACCGGGCAAATTACTTGATTCGTCCGATTTTCCCGCTAAGGTATTCTCACTAAATTCAGGGAAATCAGCGATGAGCAAACCAGCCCGGGCCACCATCAGCGACGTGGCGAAAGCCGCCAAAACCGGCAAAACCAGCATTTCGCGCTACCTTAACGGCGAGAAACACCTGCTATCCGATGCGTTGCTGGCGCGTATTGAACAGGCTATTGCCGATCTCGACTACCGTCCCAGCCTCATGGCGCGCGGGCTCAAACGCGGCCGCACCCGCCTTATCGGGCTGATCATCGCCGATATCACCAACCCCTACTCCGTGAACGTGCTCAGCGGTATCGAAGCCGCCTGTCGCGAGAAGGGTTTCACGCCGCTGGTCTGTAATACCAACAACGAAGTCGACCAGGAGCTGCATTATCTCGACCTGCTGCGCAGCTATCAGGTGGAAGGGATTGTGGTCAACGCGGTAGGCATGCGTGAAGAAGGCTTGAATCGCCTGCAGCAATCCTCCCTGCCCATGGTCCTCATCGACCGTAAAATCCCGGAATTTGCCTGCGACGTGGTCGGGCTGGATAACATCCAGGCCGCCACGACCGCCACCGAACATCTGATTGAACAGGGCTTCGAGGCCATTCTGTTTCTGAGTGAACCGCTGGGGATGGTCAATACCCGACGTGAACGCCTGAGCGCATTTCGAGCCACGCTGGAGCGTTATCCCGGCGTGATCGCCGAAAATGCCGAAACGCCGCTTCACGAAGCCGGGCAGCTCGACAACACCCTGCGTCAGTTCCATACGCGCCATCGTGGGATGCGCAAAGCGGTTATCTCCGCCAACGGGGCGCTGACGCTGCAGGTTGCCCGCTCGCTCAAGCGCATTGGCCTGCACTGGGGCAGCGACATCGGTCTGCTGGGGTTTGATGAACTGGAGTGGGCGGAGCTGGCTGGCGTCGGCATTACTACCCTCAAACAGCCCACCTGGCAGATTGGCTATGCTGCTGTTGAACAAGTCGTTCGTCGTATTGAAGGCACCAGCGATGCCGTTCGCGAGCAGGTCTTCTCCGGCGAGCTGATCGTTCGTGGCTCCACCGCGCGTTAAATTTCCCTTGTGATAGCGATCATAAATTCAACATCCTGACCTTTTCTTTGGAACCGGTTCCATCTAGCGTAATAGTATTGATATGTTGCGATGGAGTCCGAAGATGGGCAGGAAAATTATGGTGGTCACCGCCGCGTACGGTGCGGAACAGGTGCGACAGGCGGGCGGTCAACGGGCGATGCTCCCCGTTATTGCTGGCGCGGGGGCAGACGGCGTGGAGATCCGCCGGGAACTGTTCAACAGCGAAGAGCTGCTGGCGCTGCCCGCGCTGGGCGAATCCATTGAGCTGCTGGGTCTGCTGGCGTGCTACTCCGCACCCGCCGCCCTGTTTATGCCCGACGGCACCCTCAACCCGGACCTGCCCCACTATCTCTCTGAAGCCAACACCCTGAACGCCCTGTGGCTGAAGGTTTCCCTCGGCCATTTCAGCGACACGCAACCACTCGACGCCCTGCGTACGCTATTGAACACCAGCGGTATGGCGTTGGTCGTGGAGAACGATCAGACCGACTGCGGACAGCTCGCGCCCATGCAGCGCTTCCAGGCCGCCTGTCGGGAAATGGCGCTTCCCGTCACGCTGACCTTCGACATGGGGAACTGGCTGTGGGTGGGCGACTCCCCGGAAGAGGCCGCGCGTCATCTGGCCCCTGCGGTGAGCTATATCCACGTGAAAGCCGCCGTGCCGCATAAAGATAACTTCCGCGCCGTCGCACCGGACCGCGCCGATGCGCGCTGGCTGGATCTGCTCGGCCAGCTGCCTGCCGATGCCCCGCGCGGTATCGAATTCCCGCTGGAAGGGTCGGATTTAACCGCCGTTACCCGCCATTACGTCAACCTGCTGCGCGAGGAGTAAACCATGCACAAGACGCTGGATGTCATCACGATCGGCGAGGCCATGGCCATGTTTGTCGCCACCGAAACGGGCGAGCTGAGTGCGGTGGAGCACTTTATCAAACGCGTCGCAGGCGCTGAACTCAACGTCGCGACCGGCCTGGCGCGTCTCGGCCTGAACGTGGGCTGGGTCAGCCGCGTGGGGGATGACAGCTTTGGCCATTTCGTTCTCGATTCGCTGAAAAAAGAGGGGATTGATGCTGCAGGGGTCACCCTCGACGGACGCTTCCCTACCGGCTTTCAGCTTAAATCCAAGGTCGAAAATGGAACCGATCCCATCGTGGAGTATTTCCGCAAAGGCTCGGCTGCAAGCCACCTTTCTGTCGCGGATTACCACGCCGATTACTTTGCCTCCGCACGTCATCTGCACCTGAGCGGCGTAGCCGCGGCACTCTCTGCCAGCTCGTATGAGCTGCTGGATCATGCCGCGACCACCATGAAAGCTCAGGGGAAAACCCTATCGTTCGACCCCAACCTGCGTACGGTGCTGTGGAAAAGCGAAGCGGAAATGGTGGAGAAACTGAACCGTCTGGCGTTCCGGGCGGACTGGGTTCTGCCAGGCCTGAAAGAAGGGATGATTCTGACCGGCGAAAGCACGCCGGAAGGCATCGCCGACTTCTACCTGAATAAAGGGGTAAAAGCGGTGGTGCTGAAGACCGGTGCCGATGGCGCGTGGTTTAAAACGGCCAACGGCGAGCAGGGCGCGGTCGCGGCAGTGAAGGTCGAGAACGTCGTCGACACCGTCGGCGCAGGTGACGGCTTTGCCGTGGGCGTGATTAGCGCCCTGCTGGAAGGTAAAACGCTGCCGCAGGCCGTCGCGCGAGGCAACAAGATTGGCTCGCTGGCCATTCAGGTGCAGGGCGACAGCGAAGGATTACCAACACGAGCACAGCTCGGCGTTTAAATTCCCTCTCCCTGTGGGAGAGGGCCAGGGTGAGGCAGCAAGCCGCACCAGATAATTAAGCCACCGTGTACCCTACAGACAACGGCGGTAACAACCTCAACAACAGAGGCAAGCCTATGAACAGTTCGACCAATGCAGTAAAACGCTGGTGGTACATCATGCCAATCGTGTTTATCACGTACAGCCTGGCGTACCTTGACCGTGCCAACTTCAGCTTCGCGTCCGCCGCAGGGATCACCGAGGACCTCGGGATCACCAAAGGGATCTCCTCCCTGCTGGGTGCCC
The DNA here is from genome assembly GCF_052983755.1 of Enterobacter sp. CFEC122. NCBI lineage: Bacteria > Pseudomonadati > Pseudomonadota > Gammaproteobacteria > Enterobacterales > Enterobacteriaceae > Enterobacter > Enterobacter sp. CFEC122. The sequence goes on from NZ_JBRIQR010000032.1 coordinate 20,283, forward strand.
TTTTCTTCCTGGGCTACTTCTTCTTCCAGATCCCCGGCGCGATCTATGCGGAACGCCGCAGCGTGCGTAAGCTGATCTTCATCTGTCTGATCCTGTGGGGCGCCTGCGCGTCGCTGACCGGCATGGTGAACAATATTCCTGCCCTGGCCGCCATTCGCTTTATCCTCGGCGTCGTTGAGGCGGCGGTTATGCCCGCGATGCTGATCTACATCAGCAACTGGTTTACCAAATCTGAGCGCTCGCGCGCGAATACCTTCCTGATCCTCGGTAACCCGGTCACGGTACTGTGGATGTCGGTGGTGTCCGGCTACCTGATCCAGGCCTTCGGCTGGCGCGAGATGTTTATCATTGAAGGGGTACCGGCAATTATCTGGGCCTTCTGCTGGTGGGTGCTGGTGAAAGATAAACCTGCCCAGGCGAAGTGGCTTTCCGAAGATGAAAAAGCAGCGCTGCAGGCGCAGCTGGACAAAGAACAGCAAGGTCTGAAGGCGGTGCGTAACTATGGTGAAGCCTTCCGCTCGCGTAACGTGATCCTGCTCTGCGCGCAGTACTTTACCTGGAGCATTGGCGTGTACGGCTTTGTGCTGTGGCTGCCGTCCATTATCCGCAGCGGCGGTGAAAACCTCGGTATGGTCGAAGTAGGCTGGCTGTCATCCGTACCGTATCTGGCGGCAACCATCGCGATGATTATCGTTTCCTGGGCGTCGGACAAGCTGCAGAACCGCAAGCTCTTTGTCTGGCCGCTGCTGCTGATTGCTGCCTTCGCCTTTATTGGCTCCTGGGCCGTGGGCGCAAACCACTTCTGGGTCTCTTATACGCTGCTGGTGGTTGCCGGTGCGGCCATGTACGCCCCTTACGGACCGTTCTTTGCCATCATCCCCGAGATGCTGCCGCGTAACGTGGCGGGGGGGGCGATGGCGCTGATTAACAGTATGGGTGCGCTGGGTTCGTTCTGCGGCTCCTGGTTCGTCGGTTACCTGAACGGTGCCACCGGCAGCCCATCCGCATCGTACATCTTTATGGGGGTGGCGCTTTTCGCCTCGGTATGGCTTACTCTGATTGTTAAGCCTGCTAATAATCAACAACACCCTGTCGGCGCTCGCCACGCCTGAATCCTTAAAAAATCAACGGAGATTAGCATGAAGCCGTCCGTCATTTTGTATAAAACCCTGCCGGAAGATCTGCAGAAACGCCTTGAAGAGCACTTCACCGTCACGCAGGTGAAGAACCTGCGCCCGGAAACCGTGGCACAGCATGCCGACGCGTTCGCGAGCGCGGAAGGCCTGCTGGGTTCAAGCGAAAAAGTAGATGTCGCCCTGCTGGAGAAAATGCCGAAGCTTCGTGCTACCTCAACCGTTTCCGTGGGTTACGACAACTTCGACGTGGATGCGCTTAACGCCCGCAAAATCCTGCTGATGCATACCCCGCATGCTCTGACGGAAACCGTGGCCGATACGCTGATGGCGCTCATGCTCACCACGGCCCGTCGCGTGGTGGAAGTGGCTGAGCGCGTCAAAGCGGGCGAATGGACAAAAAGCATTGGTCCGGACTGGTTCGGTGTGGATGTTCACTGCAAAACGCTGGGCATTGTCGGTATGGGGCGTATCGGGCTGGCGCTGGCGCAGCGCGCGCATTTTGGTTTTAACATGCCGATTCTGTATAACGCGCGTCGCCATCACAGTGAAGCCGAAGAACGCTTCAACGCCCGTTACTGCGAGCTGGATACCCTGCTGCAGGAAGCCGATTTTGTCTGCCTGGTTCTGCCGCTAACGGACGAAACCCGTCATCTGATCGGCAAAGAGGCGTTTGAAAAAATGAAGAGGTCAGCCATTTTCATCAATGCGGGTCGTGGCCCGGTGGTGGATGAGAAGGCGCTGATTGAGGCCCTGAAAAACGGTGAGATCCATGCAGCAGGTCTGGACGTGTTTGAGCAGGAGCCGCTGCCGGTGGACTCCCCGCTGCTGACAATGCCTAACGTGGTTGCCCTGCCCCACATCGGCTCAGCCACCCATGAGACGCGCTACAACATGGCGGCCACCGCGGTCGATAACCTTATTGCCGCCCTTAGCGGAAAGGTGGAGAGAAACTGCGTGAACCCGCAGGTGCAACGGTAGAAACGAAAAAACCCGCCAGAAGGCGGGTTTTTAAATTCTTTGCTACTGGGTTGGAAGCTTACAGGCTTACAACGTTACCAGCTGCTGGGCCTTTAGCGCCGCTTTCGATGGTGAAGGACACTTTCTGACCTTCGTCCAGAGATTTGTAGCCATCGTTCTGGATAGCAGAGAAGTGTACGAACACGTCTTTAGAGCCATCGTCAGGAGTGATGAAGCCGAAACCTTTATCAGCGTTGAACCATTTTACCAGACCAGTCATTTTAGCAGACATAGAAATTACCTTATTAACAAATATATTGTGCCTTCCGGCTTGATGGATTGCGTTACAGATTTTTAAGCGATGAAGGAAGGGTCACTACGAAGGGTATCTATGGATAACAATCTGGACTGCTTTACTAAACTGCTTTAGGTCTGTGTAACAAACCGACGGGAATAGTTATACCGATGTGGTAGAGGAATGACAAGCGTTATTTTCGCAACGCATAAAAAAACCCCGCCAGAAGCGGGGTTTTTTCGGTTTATTCTGTGGCAGCGACTGCGGCACTCCAGGCCTGGCTAAAGGCCTGATGCTGAGAGGCCAGCGGCCCAATCAGCGTATTGTACTGGCTTGCCTGCTGGGAGGTCGGGAACTGAATACCGTTGGCAACAAAGCTTACCTGCGTATTCTGCTGGGCAATAAAGTCACCCACCTGGACCAGCTGCTGCGTGAAGATTTGCGCGGCCGGAATCAACGGCTGCAGTGCTTCTGACGGTTTGGTCACCACTTTCTCATACACTTTGTCGAAGACCGGTTTGAGATCGTCGCCCTGCTTCAGCGCAGAACGTGACGCGTCAGCCTGCATTTTCGCATTCTGCAGCTGCTGGCTCAGCACGCCAAGCGCACCGTTGGACTGGCGCAATGGTTCACGCTGCGTCATGTAATCCTGTGGAACGCGGATGGCGTTCACGCTATCCACTACCGGGCGGATACCGGAATCCATCGCCTGGCTCACCTGCTGTGAATAACCATAAAGAATGGCGTAATCGGACACAAAGGGGCCAAACTGCTTTTTCTGATCCGCAGTCAGCGTTGGCAACCGCTCGCCGCTGCGCATCACTGTATTCTGCAGAAAATCGATAAACGCTTTGCGCTGATCGCCTTCTTTATCAAAACACCCACTCAGGCTAACAACCATCAACAACGCCGCAATAGGCGCAAACCAGCGAGAGCAGGACTTTCCTGTCGCCATTTTATTACTCCTTTCACCCAAAAAAGCGCACACCGGCACACGCGTGCCCGACGCTGACAAGGATAGTCCAGGTCAGCCTTGCAAGATACTCTTTTCATGCAAAACGGCTATTGCCGATTTATTTCTTACCATTTACAAAAAAATACCTGGCGAAGCCGACATATGACTAATCAGGGAATTAGCATAACTCTCCATATTGCTGAATCGGATACAGCGATCGTTACCGCACGATTAATCACACCCGTGACGATCCTGGGTTGGTATTAGGGACTATTCTTAACTGGCTCTCTGATGTTCTTGATCACGATGTGAGATTTAAGAGGAGTCCTCAATGGAATATAAAGATCCTGAGTTTGAGCTGCTGAGTAGCCTGGAACAGATCATTTTTAAAGATGTACCGCAGACGATTACCCTGCAACAAAAATCCAATCCCTTTACAGAATATGAGCAATTGCGCAAAGGGACAGGACTGAAAACCGAAGAATTCGCCAGAGCGATGGGTGTCAGCGTGGCTATGGTGCAGGAGTGGGAGTCAAAACGTGAGAAACCCACCCCAACCGAGTTACGGCTGATGCGCCTGATTCAGGCCAACCCTGCACTCAGCAAGCAGATCGCGTAGTGAAGATTGAATGCCCCCGCCTTTGCGGGGGCTTGTGTTTTACAGGCTATCACAACGCCACCCCGCCTCTTCCCACACCAGCGCATGCGTTAACGTTAAGCCGCTTAAAAACGCCTCATCGTGTGATACCACCAGCAGTGCCCCAGGGAAACCGGCCAGCGCCGCTTCAATGGCCTGGACTGAAGCCAGATCCAGATGGTTGGTCGGTTCATCCAGCAGCAGAAGCTGCGTGGCTTCCGCGCGCCACAGCACGCAGGCCAGGGCAGCCTTAAGACGCTCACCGCCGCTGAGCGCCGCCAATGGGAGCATCACTTTGTCAGCCCCCAGTTGAAGCTGCGCTAAACGGGTTCGCAATACCCCCTCTTCCAGAGGGGTATGACTCAAATTGAGATGCGTCATGACCGACTGCGAGAGATCGAACCGGGAGAGATGCTGGTCGAGATAAGCGCAGCTGACGGACACTTTACAGCTACCCGACCGTGGGGCAACCTCGCCGAGGAGGGTTTTTAACAGCGTCGACTTCCCGCAGCCGTTCGGCCCCTTTAACGCCACACGCATCGGTCCGTCCATCCGCCAGTTGAGCGGAGGAACAGGTACATGCTGCAGCACCAGATCCTCCAGCACCAGCACCTGCTTCCCCTCCGGGATCTGACTTCCCGGCAGGGTGAACATGACCGGGTTATCGTCTTCAACCCGCTCACGCGCCTTGTTAACCGCGGCGTTCAGCGCTTCATTTTGCTCGCTGTGCTGTTTTTTCCAGGAGCCAATCCGCTCCTTTGCCGCGCCTTTATATTTGACCCGCTCGAACGATGCGATATTCAGGGTATCGACGGTGCGTAACGTCTTTGCCGACCGCCGCTGGCTGTCATCATGCTCTTTTTGCATGCGCGCGCGGGTGCGTTTGCGCTCGGTTGCCGCATGTTCCAGCGCCGCGCGGGCAGCCTGCTGTTCGGCATCGCGCTGGGCTTGATAATCCGCATAATTTCCGCCGTAGCTGCGCAGACCCGAGGCGCTCAGCTCAAGAATACGCGGCACCTGCTCCAGAAGTTCGCGGTCATGAGAGGCCACCAGCACGCCGCCCTGATACCGACTCAACTGGTCGTAGAACCACACCCGGCCTTGTCGATCCAGATGGTTAGTCGGTTCGTCCAGCAGAAGAAAGTCCGCGCCCGCCGTAAACGCCCCGCACAGCAGGGCGCGGATGCGCTCGCCGCCGCTGAGTTCTATGGCGGGCTTATCAGGCTCAAACGGTGGGAGCGTCGCATTGATAAACGCTTCGCTCAGACGTTCGGCTATATCCCAGTGGCCGTCGAGTAACGCCAGATCGTCAGGCTGATAATCACCGCTGTCAATGCGCTTACGCGCCGCAAAAATCGCGTCATACCCGAGAAGTTCAGCCAGCGTCGTCTGCGAAGAAATAACATGCTGCTGCGCCACCCAGGCATGCGAGCCAAAGCGTTCAATATGACCGGTAGCCGGTTCGTCCAGCCCCGACAGCAGACGCAGCAGACGCGTTTTTCCGCTGCCGTTGCGGCCAACCAGCGCACACAGGGAGGGTTCCAGCGTGAGATTCAGCGGACCAAAAAGGGTATCGCCCGTCGGAAACTGACAGGTGACCTGATGCAAAATAAAAGAAGGGGACTGCGCAAAATGAGCCATAAGCACTCCTGAATGAAATCAAAACATCCCCTGCCGACGCGATGGCGTTTAGCAAGGATCGAAATTCATCAGTCGTGTTTGTTCATTTTTGGGGGGCACTCCAGCGCGAGAAAGTTAACGGGGATAAGGATAGCGGGAATGGGTTGACCATTTCAAGGTTAAATTTTCAGCAACACACTATAAAAAAACCCGCCGAAGCGGGTTTTTAGCATTTGTCACAACGGGCACATTACTGCAGCAGCGAAATATCCGCCACGCGCAGGAACAGCTCACGCAGTTTCTCGAGCATAGAGAGACGGTTAATACGCAGCTCTTTATCTTCTACGTTTACCATCACTTTCTCGAAGAAGGCGTCGATGACGTCACGCAGCTCGGCCAGCTCCACCAGCGCTTCCTGGTAGCGACCTTCCGCGAAGACCGGCTCGAGCTTGTCGCGCAGCACCACAACCTGCATCGCCAGGGCGATCTCTTCCGGCTCTTTCAGCGTCGCGGCGTTCACACGCTCGTTCAGCGTCTCGTCGGACTTCGCCAGGATGTTGGAGACACGCTTGTTGGCCGCCGCCAGAGCAGATGCCGCTTCCAGCGTACGGAAGTGGGAAACCGCCTTCATACGCGCATCGAAATCAGCCGGACGGGTCGGACGACGCGCCAGCACCGCCTGAATGGTGTCGACGGTGTAACCTTCATCCTGATACCAGGCGCGGAAACGACCGAGCATAAAGTCGATCACGTCATCCACAACGTTGGCGTTGGTCAGCTTGTCGCCGTACAGACGCACCGCTTCTTCGGTCAGGGTCTGCAGATCCAGGTTCAGGTTCTTCTCAACGATGATACGCAGCACGCCGAGCGCAGCACGACGCAGCGCAAACGGGTCTTTGTCGCCTTTCGGATGCTGGCCGATACCGAAGATACCCGCCAGGGTGTCCATCTTATCGGCAATTGCGACAGCACAAGCTACCGGGTTGGACGGCAGTTCGTCACCCGCAAAGCGCGGCTGATACTGCTCGTTCAGGGCAACCGCCACGTCTTCCGCTTCGCCATCGTGACGCGCGTAGTGCATGCCCATCACGCCCTGGGTGTCGGTAAATTCGAACACCATGTTGGTCATCAGGTCACACTTGGAGAGCAGGCCCGCACGCGTCGCGTGGTTAACGTCGGCACCGATTTCACGAGCGATCCAGCCGGACAGCTCCGCAATACGGTCGGTCTTGTCGCGCAGCGTACCCAGCTGCTGCTGGAACAGTACGGTCTGCAGGCGTGGAAGATGATCTTCCAGACGCTTTTTACGGTCGGTGTTGAAGAAGAACTCGGCATCCGCCAGACGTGGGCGCACGACCTTCTCGTTACCGGAGATAATCTGGCTCGGATCTTTCGATTCGATGTTCGCCACGAAAATGAAGTTTGGCAGCAGCTTGCCGTCGTTGGCATAGACCGGGAAGTACTTCTGGTCACCCTTCATGGTGTAAACCAGCGCTTCAGCCGGAACGGCCAGGAATTTCTCTTCGAACTTCGCGGTCAGCACAACCGGCCATTCCACCAGCGAGGTCACTTCTTCCAGCAGGCTGTCGCTCAGATCGGCTTTACCGCCAATCTTACGCGCCGCGTCTTCCGCGTCCGCTTTGATTTTGGCTTTACGCTGTTCATAGTCAGCAATGACCTTGCCGCGCTCCAGCAGGATTTGCGGATACTGGTCGGCATTGTCGATGGTGAACTCAGGCTCGCCCATAAAGCGGTGGCCGCGAATCACGCGATCGGACGCCACGCCCAAAATGGTCGCCGGAATAACGGTGTCGCCCAGCAGCAGGGTCACGGTGTGAACCGGACGCACGAAGTGCACATCGGACGCGCCCCAGCGCATCAGCTTAGGAATGGGCAGCTTCGCCAGAGACGTGGCAATCATGTCCGGCAGCAGCGCTTCCGCGCTTTCGCCTTTCACATGGGCACGATACAGCAGCCACTCACCTTTATCGGTGGTCAGACGCTCGGCCTGATCGACGGTGATGCCGCAGCCGCGCGCCCAGCCTTCCGCCGCTTTGCTCGGCTTGCCTTCCGCGTCAAACGCCTGGGCAATCGCCGGGCCACGTTTTTCGACTTCGCGATCCGGCTGAGACGCCGCCAGGTTTGCCACTTTCAGCGCCAGACGACGCGGAGCAGCAAACCACTCAATTTTACCGTGCGCCAGGCCAGCGTTATCCAGCTCGGCAGTCACGTTCGCAGCAAAAGATTCAGCCAGGCTGCGCAGGGCTTTTGGTGGCAGCTCTTCGGTGCCAATTTCCACCAGGAAAGTTTTCTCAGACATGGCCGCCTCTTATTTGTTTCGGTTGCACATCGGGAAGCCAAGGGCTTCACGGGACGCATAGTAAGCTTCTGCAACGGCTTTGGTCAGGGTGCGAATACGCAGAATGTAGCGCTGACGTTCAGTCACGGAGATCGCTTTGCGGGCGTCCAGCAGGTTGAAGCTGTGGGCGGCCTTCAGAATACGCTCGTAGGCAGGCAGCGGCAGCGGAGTCTCCAGCGCCAGCAGCTGCTGCGCTTCTTTCTCATACTGCTCGAAGCAGGTGAACAGGAAGTCCACGTCCGCGTATTCGAAGTTATAGGTGGATTGTTCCACTTCGTTCTGATGGAACACGTCGCCGTAGGTGGTTTTACCCAGCGGGCCGTCGCTCCAGACCAGGTCGTAAACGCTGTCTACGCCCTGAATGTACATCGCCAGACGTTCCAGACCGTAGGTGATCTCACCGGTGATCGGCTTACATTCCAGACCGCCAACCTGCTGGAAGTAAGTGAACTGGGTCACTTCCATGCCGTTCAGCCACACTTCCCAACCCAGACCCCAGGCACCCAGCGTTGGGTTTTCCCAGTTATCTTCCACGAAACGGATGTCGTGGATGGTGGGATCCATACCCAGCTCTTTCAGCGACCCGAGGTACAGTTCCTGAATGTTGTCGGGTGATGGCTTAATCACCACCTGGAACTGATAGTAATGCTGCAGACGGTTCGGGTTCTCACCGTAACGACCATCGGTCGGACGACGGGAAGGCTGCACATACGCGGTCGCCATTGGCTCTGGCCCCAACGCGCGCAGGCTGGTCATCGGGTGTGAAGTGCCGGCGCCGACTTCCATGTCCAAAGGTTGAACAATGGTACAGCCCTGACGAGCCCAGTAATCCTGTAAGGTCAGGATCAGGCCCTGGAAGGTCTTGGTATCAAACTTTTGCATAGTATTTCGTGCTGGATACGTGTGGTTTTAAATGGAAGGGACCAGTATACCCGCTGGCTGCAAGATATACAGTACGAAACGGGGTTGTTTAGGGAAAATTGGGAAATAAGCATTCACGCCAGGGCGCTGACGGCGTCTGGCTGTTGATTATGCGAGCAGGCTAGCGCATGGAGAGGTGTAAAAACTGGCCGTCCGCATCAAACGAGCAGACAAAGCCTTCTTTACGCGCCGTATAGCCCTTGAGCTCATAGCTGCCCTGAAAGCGCTCAAACCCGGTGACGTTGATTTTCTGCACGTCCGAGTTATAGCGGCGTGCGGCCTGGTCCTTGCAGAGTGACTCCATATTCAGTGAACGTTCCGGGCTCATTTTGCCCTGCTGGGCTTTTTGCACTGGTGCTTCTTGTGGCGCACTGCATCCCGCCAGCATGAAAAGCAGAATGAGTGATGCCACACGCTTCATCATCATTTTTATTACCGTCCTGGTCAGTGGCTGTTATTTTTAGTATCAATACGTTTATAGATTATGGTCAGCCATTCTGCGAATCTCGCGGTCTCCCGGCAAGCCTGCGAATAAAACTCAGAATTTTCCAAACGAAGACTTTTGGACAATGGGAGTCACATTCACTTTACAGGGAATACGAGGAACTGATGCCGTCAAAAATTAACTGGATTGATAACCTGCGAGGAATAGCGTGTCTGATGGTGGTCATGATCCACACGACGACCTGGTACGTCACGAACGCCCACAGCATCAGCCCCGTTAACTGGGATATCGCCAATATTCTCAACTCTGCGTCGCGCGTCAGCGTGCCGCTGTTCTTTATGATTTCTGGCTTTCTCTTTTTTGGCGAACGCAGCGCGCAGCCGCGGCACTTCATCCGCATCGCGGCCTGCCTGGGGTTCTACAGCGCCGTTGCCCTGCTCTATATCACCCTGTTCACCTCCATTAACGCCGGGTTATCCCTCAAATATTTGCTGCAAAAACCGGTGTTCTACCACCTGTGGTTCTTCTTCGCCATTATCGTGATCTATCTGGTCTCTCCGCTCATTCAGGTGAAAAACGTCAGCGGGAAAATGCTTCTGGCCCTGATGGTGGTGATTGGCATTGTCGCCAACCCGAATACGGTCTCGCAGAAAATCGACGGATTTGAGTGGCTGCCGGTGAACCTCTATATCAACGGCGATACCTTCTATTACGTGCTTTACGGCATGCTGGGGCGCGCCATCGGGATGATGGACACGCAAAAACGCGGTCTGAACTGGCTCTGCGGGGCACTGTTTATCGCCGGCGTGGCGGTGATTTCACGCGGGACGCTGCATGAGCTTCAATGGCGCGGTAATTTTGCCGATACCTGGTATCTCTACTGCGGGCCGATGGTCTTTATCTGTGCCGTATCGCTGCTCACGCTCGTTAAAAACACCCTGAATGCGCGTCACCTTCCCGTACTGAGCGTCATTTCACGACACTCTCTCGGGATTTACGGTTTTCACGCGCTGGTGATCCACGCGCTTCGGACACGAGGCGTCGAGCTTAAAACCTGGCCGGTGCTGGATATCATCTGGATTTTTGCTGCGACCCTGGCGATCAGCCTGCTGCTGTCGATGCTGCTGCAAAAAATAGACGTTCGCCGCTTCGTCAGCTAACGCTTCGCTGCCGGGCGCGATGGTACTGGCGCGGGGAGGAAAACCCTGCCGCCAGGGAAGCCTGCTCCACGCCGCGCCCCTGCAATAGCCACTGTTCCGCCACCGCCAGACGCAGCTGCTCCAGATAATCGCGGACGCTAATCCCTAAATGTGTCTGGAAAAGCCGGGTGAGATGGCGCGGGCTGACGTGCGCCAGCGCGGCGATATCAGGCAAGTTCCACGCTTTTTGCGGCTCGGCTGTGAGCGCATCCTGCGCCCGATGAATCGCCGGATGAAGATGATTGCGGTAGCGTAGCCACGGGGAGAGCTGGGGATCGTCACCAGAACGGCGGAACCAGACCACCATCTCGCGCGCCACATTCAGCGCCTTTTCGGGGCCGCACAGGCGGTTAATCATATGCAGCGCCAGGTCGATGCCCGACGTGATCCCCGCGCTGGTCCAGATGTTCTCGTCCTGCACAAAGATGCGGTTTTCTTTAATCGTCGCCGTAGGGGCCGCGGTGCGTAAACGGCTGATAACGTCATGGTGAGTTGTGCACTGTTTGTTATTCAGCAGGCCCGATTTCGCCGCCAGCAACGCTCCTGAACAGACGCACATCACGGTGATTTCCTGGCGCTGGATCTGCGGCTGCCGGCGCATCAGCCAGTGCTGAATCTGCTGCGCCTGCGGGGTTGAGAACTGAAAGCGGGAGTCGCTCACCCCCGGCAGGACCAGCAAGCTGCCCGGAGACAGGCTTTCCGGCAACGGCTGGATGCCGCTCATCGTCAGACCTATCGACGTCGGAACCTCCGGCTGCGGGCCAATGTAATGCAGACGAAACGCGTCGCCTGCCAGCACAAAGGTTTCTGCCGGGCCGGTCATGTCTAATGACAGCACCCCGGGCAACATCACGAACCAGACGTCGATGGGCATTACAGTGACTCCAGCGTCTCCGCTACCGTTTTAATGTCGGCAAAACGCCCGGACAGTACCGTTTCGGTACGGTGGCGAATGTCCGCTGCGCTAAGGGTAATGCCCTTGTACGTCATGGGGAACGTCAGCGTTGCCTCGCTCACAAAGGTCACAGCATACCCCAGATCGGATGCCACCCGGGCGGTGGTTTCACAGCATTGCTCCGTGCGAATGCCGCAGATAATCACACTATTGATATCGCGCTCGCGCAGCCAGCGATCGAGCCCGGTATCCGTGAAGGCATTATGAACGTGTTTCTGGAAAACCACATCCGGCTGATGACGCAAAAAGGCCATCGGTTTGACATAGCCGCTTTCCAGCGTAAATGGGCCGTCTTCATCCACATGAAAAATATCAACGACCGGAATACCGCGCGCCTGGCAGCCTTCAATCAGCCCCAGCATCGCCTGCTGAAACGCGGGAATGTCATCCTCCTGCCAGTAATTGCGGTGATGGAAGGACTGCTGAGTATCAATGTTGATGAGTGCAATGCGTGACATGATGGTTCTCCTCGCCAGTGGGTGTGACACCATACTGGCAAGGAAAGGAAGGCGCGCACAGACCAAAAAAGGACATCCTCGTGCCTCTCCCGGACAAGCGAATTTACGTCATTAGCGGCAGCAGCTGCTGGTAGATTTTGCGGAACACGTCGCGCCTTTCCGCGTACCGCGCATGGCGCGCCGCGTCAGGCAAATGCGCCTGTTCAAGCGTAAGCTGCGGCAGCAGTTGTGAAAGCTGTTTTTCCGGGTTCATAGCAATCTGCGCCAGACGCGCGGCGCCGAGCGCGGGGCCAACATCGCCACCGGTGCGGAAATCCAGCTGCAACCCGCTGATGTCCGACAGCATTTGTCGCCAGTAAGGGCTTCGCGCACCGCCGCCAATCAGGGTGACGCTTGCGGGTTTCAGGCCGCAGTCGTGAACCACGTCCATTCCGTCAGCCAGCGCATATCCGACGCCTTCGAGAACCGCACGCGCCAGTTCTGCCGGACCATGCTGATGGGTTAAGCCAAAGAACACCCCTTTCGCTTCCGGATTGTTGTGTGGCGTACGCTCGCCTGACAGATACGGTAAAAACCAGACGGTACCGGCATTTTCATCCGCCTGCTGTGCTGCGGCAATCAACGCAGGAACATCGGCCATCCCGGTCAGCTTCGCCGCCCAGTCCAGGCACGACGCTGCACTCAGCATCACCGACATCAAATGCCATTTTCCTGGCAGCGCATGACAGAAACTGTGCACCGCGCTTTCGGGATTGCTGCGATAGCCGTCACTGACGGCAAAATAGACGCCAGAGGTTCCCAGCGACAGCATCGCCTGACCTGCCTCAACCATGCCGACGCCCACGGCCCCTGCGGCATTGTCACCGCCCCCGGCAACCACCGGCACGGCAGACATATTCCAGCGTTCCGCAACGTCCGGCAGCAATGTGCCTGTTACCTCGCTACCTTCGAATAGCGCGGGCATGTGTTCACGGGTCAGGTGGCAGGCATCCAGCATCGCCTCGCTCCAGTCACGTTTCGCCACGTCGAGCCACATCGTGCCGGCGGCATCGGACATGTCGGAAGCAAAATCGCCCGTCATACGAAAGCGCAGATAGTCTTTCGGCAGCAGGACTTTCGCCACCTGCCGGAAAATCTCCGGCTCGTGTCTCTGCACCCACAGCAGCTTGGGCGCGGTAAAGCCGGGCATCATCAGGTTGCCGGTAATCTCACGAGACGTAGGTACGCGCGCCTCAAGAAGCGCACACTCTTCCGCACAGCGGCCGTCATTCCAGAGGATCGCAGGACGCAACACGCGATGCTCGCTGTCCAGCAAGGTTGCACCGTGCATTTGCCCGGCAATCCCCAGCGCTTTCACGTCACGCAGAGAATGCTGTTCACCTAACGCCTTGATTGCACGTTCCGTTGCCTGCCACCACTGCTCCGGGCCCTGTTCCGACCACAGCGGATGCGGACGTGAAACCTGCAGCTTTTCAGTCTGCGTTGCTAACACGTCGCCCTGCTCGCTTAACAGGATGGCTTTCACACCCGATGTGCCCAGATCGATCCCGATATACATATAGTGGATTCCTTAAGTGAAAATGCCCGGTGGCGCTGCGCTTACCGGGCCTACAAGCTGGATGCCGTTATTTATCGAACAGGTAGTGGTTGACCAGATTTTCCAGCAGCTCCTGGTGCCCGCTCTGGTGCTGCGGCGCCAGCTGATGGTGTTCAGCGTACTTCGCGATCTCCGCAAGCGATAACTGACCTTTCAAAATTTGCTGGCCCAGCTCACTGTTCCAGCCGCTGTAGCGCTTCGCCACGCGTTTATCGAGCTCGCCGTCTTCAATCATACGTGCCGCTACCTTCAGCGCCAGCGCCATGGTGTCCATCGCGCCAATGTGGCCGTAGAACAGATCGTATTTGTCGGTGCTCTGGCGACGCACCTTGGCGTCAAAGTTCAGGCCGCCGGTAGTGAAGCCGCCCGCTTTGACGATCTCATACATCACCAGCGCATTCTCTTCAACGCTGTTCGGGAACTGATCGGTGTCCCAGCCCAGCTGTGCATCGCCACGGTTCGCATCGACAGAGCCGAAGATGCCCAGCGCAATCGCCGACGCGATCTCGTGGTGGAAAGAGTGGCCCGCCAGCGTGGCGTGGTTGGCTTCAATGTTCACTTTGATCTCTTTTTCCAGACCGAACTGCTTCAGGAAGCCATACACCGTCGCCACGTCGTAGTCATACTGGTGCTTCGTCGGTTCCTGCGGTTTTGGCTCAATCAACAGCGTGCCGCGGAAGCCGATTTTGTGCTTGTGGTCGACAACCATCTGCATAAAGCGGCCAATCTGCTCGCGCTCCTGACGCAGGTCGGTGTTGAGCAGGGTTTCATAGCCTTCACGGCCTCCCCACAGGACATAGTTTTCGCCGCCCAGCTGATGCGTGGCATTCATTGCCGTCACCACCTGCGTGGCCGCCCAGCTAAACACTTCCGGATCCGGGTTGGTTGCCGCACCTGCGCCGTAGCGTGGGTTAGTGAAGCAGTTTGCCGTGCCCCACAGCAGCTTCACGCCGCTTTCCTGCTGTTTTGCCGCCAGTACATCCACCATCTGCGCAAAGTTGTTCAGGTACTCTTTCAGCGACGCCCCTTCCGGCGACACGTCAACGTCATGGAAGCAGTAGTACGGCACGTTCAGCTTGTGGAAGAACTCAAACGCCACATCGGCTTTGCGCTTTGCCAGTTCGATGGCCTCACCCGGCTGCTGCCACGGGCGGTCAAAGGAGCCCACGCCGAACATATCGGCGCCGTTCCAGCAGAAGGTATGCCAGTAACAGGCGGCAAAGCGCAGATGATCTTCCATGCGCTTACCCAGCACCAGCTCATCCGGGTTGTAGTGACGAAATGCTAAAGGATTGGTCGTTTTTGGGCCTTCGTAACGAACACGATCGAGTTGGTCGAAATAAGCTTGCATATTGAGCTCCATAATCAGGGTATGCGGCGAGTCGTTGATACAGGAGTAATAGTGAATAGACATTTTGGGTTGCTCAATTACGTTATTTCACACTGCTATTGAGAGAATGCACAACTGTGCGCTGGCTCGCAAAATAATGCGCAGGCAAACTATTTTTCGGCGCGGATTCCAGAATCAAATGTAATTAAGACGTTACGTATTTTAAAATCCGATCGCGGTCATAAATTCAGAAATAAACCAAATATCATAATGAGAAGATAAAAATCTGTAATTGCCAGCCTGCCTTTCCGCGTTAAAAATTTGCTGCGTCCCAGCAGTGAATGTTTCTTTTATCTCAGCAACACATACCCCTACAAAAAGGCCTAATAATTATGAAGATAAAGAACCTGACCCTAACGCTCTGCACTACGCTCCTCCTTGCAAGCTTTGCAGGGCATGCCAAGGAGGTCAAAATTGGCATGGCGATTGACGACCTGCGTCTGGAGCGCTGGCAAAAAGATCGCGATATTTTTGTGAAGAAAGCGGAATCACTCGGTGCGAATGTGTTTGTTCAGTCAGCTAACGGCAACGAAGAAACGCAAATGTCGCAGATCGAGAATATGATTAACCGCGGCGTCGATGTGCTGGTCATTATCCCCTATAACGGCCAGGTATTAAGTAACGTGGTGAAAGAAGCCAAACAAGAAGGCATAAAAGTGCTGGCCTATGACCGCATGATTAATAATGCGGACATTGATTATTATATTTCGTTCGACAATGAAAAAGTCGGCGAATTACAGGCACAAAGCCTGATCGACAAAGTGCCTCAGGGCAATTATTTCCTGATGGGCGGCTCGCCGGTAGATAACAACGCCAAGCTGTTCCGCGAAGGGCAAATGAAGGTCCTTAAACCGTACATCGATAACGGGAAAATAAAAGTGGTTGGCGATCAGTGGGCCGACGGATGGTTACCCGAAAACGCCCTGAAGATTATGGAAAACGCGCTGACGGCCAACAACAACAAAATTGACGCGGTTGTGGCCTCCAACGATGCCACCGCAGGCGGTGCGATTCAGGCCCTGAGCGCCCAGGGGCTGGCGGGTAAAGTCGCCATTTCAGGGCAAGATGCCGATCTGGCTGGCGTAAAACGTATTATCGCCGGCACCCAAACCATGACGGTCTACAAACCGATTACCGAGTTGGCCAATACGGCGGCGGAAATCGCCGTGGAACTGGGCAACGGTAAGCAACCAAAAGCAGACGCCACGCTGAATAACGGGCTGAAAGACGTTCCGGCTCGCCTGCTCACCCCTATTGAAGTCAATAAAGAGAACATTGACGCCACCGTCATTAAGGACGGTTTCCACAAGAAGAGCGAACTGTAATCCGGCGCGGCCCCTGCTCTGCGGGGGCGCATCACGTTGCACTGTTCTTTCCTCGGGTTATGTGGAGCAGTTATGCCTTATTTACTTGAAATGAAAAGCATCACCAAGCGCTTCGGCACGGTGAAAGCCGTCGACAACGTCAGTCTCCGGCTAAATCCCGGCGAAGTGGTTTCGCTGTGTGGCGAGAACGGTTCAGGCAAGTCAACGCTGATGAAAGTGCTGTGTGGGATCTACCCGCACGGCAGCTACGAAGGCGAAATCGTCTTTGCCGGCGAAGTGATCCAGGCAACTCACATTCGCGATACCGAACGCAAAGGTATCGCCATCATCCACCAGGAACTGGCGCTGGTGAAACATCTCACCGTGCTGGAGAACATTTTCCTCGGAGCCGAAATCTCCCGCCACGGCGTGCTGGATTACGACACCATGACGCTCCGCTGTGAAAAGCTGCTGGCGCAGGTGAGCCTCCACATTTCACCGGATACCCGCGTGGGCGACTTGGGCCTGGGGCAACAGCAGCTGGTTGAAATCGCTAAAGCGCTCAATAAGCAGGTCAGGCTGCTGATCCTCGATGAGCCAACGGCCTCGCTCACCGAACAGGAAACCGCGGTTCTGCTCAATATCATCCGCGATCTGCAAAACCACGGCATCGCCTGTATCTACATTTCGCACAAGCTTAACGAGGTCAAAGCCATTTCGGACACCATCTGCGTGATCCGCGACGGTCAGCACATCGGCACGCGTGAAGCCGCGGGCATGAGCGAAGATGACATCATCACCATGATGGTGGGGCGCGAGCTGACGGCGCTCTACCCGAATGAGCCTCACACCAAAGGTGATGAAGTGCTGCGCGTGGAAAACCTGACCGCGTGGCACCCCGTTAACCGCCACATTAAGCGCGTCAATAACGTCTCGTTTTCTCTGCACAGCGGCGAAATTCTCGGTATTGCCGGGTTAGTCGGTGCCGGGCGCACGGAGGCCGTACAGTGTCTGTTTGGCGTATGGCCGGGGCGCTGGGAGGGCACGATTTATATCGACGGCCAGCCGGTGAAAATCGACAACTGCCAGCAGGCGATTGCCCACGGCATTGCTATGGTGCCGGAAGACCGCAAAAAGGACGGCATCGTGCCGGTCATGGCAGTGGGGAAAAACATTACGCTTGCGGCACTCGATCGCTTCTCCGGCGCGCTGAGCAGCCTGGACGATGCCGCCGAGCAGCAGTGCATCCTCCAGTCGCTTGCCCGTCTGAAGGTCAAAACCTCCTCACCGGAACTGGCCATTGGCCGCCTGAGCGGCGGCAACCAGCAGAAGGCGATTCTGGCGCGCTGCCTGCTGCTCAACCCGCGCATATTAATCCTCGATGAGCCCACGCGCGGGATTGATATCGGTGCCAAATATGAAATCTACAAACTGATTAATCAGCTTGTACAGCAAGGGATTGCCGTCATTGTCATCTCGTCTGAGTTACCCGAAGTGCTCGGCCTGAGCGACCGCGTGCTGGTCATGCACGAGGGAAAACTGAAAGCCAATCTGATTAACCAGAACCTGACGCAGGAGCAGGTGATGGAAGCCGCTTTAAGGAGCGAACGTCATGTCGAAAAGCAATCCGTCTGATATCAAAGTCGCCGTTCCGACGCCCGGTGCGTTCGCAGGGCTAAAAGCGCTGAACCTGCAGGTGTTCGTGATGATCGCGGCCATTATCGTCATCATGCTCTTCTTTACCTGGATGACCGATGGCTCGTACCTGAGCGCGCGTAACGTCTCCAACCTGCTCCGCCAGACCGCTATCACCGGCATTCTGGCCGTGGGCATGGTGTTCGTGATTATCTCCGCGGAAATCGATCTGTCGGTCGGCTCGATGATGGGGCTCCTCGGCGGCGTGGCGGCCATTTTTGACGTCTGGCTCGGCTGGCCGCTGCCGCTGACCGTGGCGGTCACGCTGGTGCTGGGTCTGGTTCTGGGGGCCTGGAACGGCTGGTGGGTAGCCTACCGTAAAGTGCCGTCGTTCATTGTCACCCTGGCGGGGATGCTGGCCTTCCGCGGGATCTTAATCGGCATCACCAACGGTACCACCGTCTCCCCGACCAGCGCGGCCATGTCGCAGATTGGTCAAAGCTATCTCCCGGATGGCGTGGGCTTTACCATCGGCGTGGCGGGGCTGCTGGCGTTTGTCGCGTGGCAGTGGCGTGGACGCATGCGCCGTCAGGCGCTGGGGCTGGCGTCGCCAGCATCAACCTCGGTGGTGGGACGTCAGGCGCTGACGGCGGTCATTGTGCTGGGTGCCATCTGGCTTCTGAATGACTATCGCGGTGTCCCGACCCCCGTCCTGCTGCTGGCGCTTTTGCTGCTGGGCGGCATGTTTATGGCGACGCGCACCGCGTTTGGCCGCCGTATTTATGCCATCGGCGGCAACCTTGAGGCTGCCCGTTTGTCGGGGATTAACGTCGAACGCACCAAACTCGCGGTCTTCGCCATTAACGGCCTGATGGTCGCCATCGCCGGGCTGATCCTCAGCTCGCGCCTGGGGGCCGGTTCTCCCTCCGCGGGCAACATCGCCGAGCTGGATGCTATCGCCGCCTGCGTTATTGGCGGCACCAGCCTCGCAGGGGGTATCGGCAGCGTCGCGGGCGCGGTGATGGGGGCATTTATCATGGCGTCGTTGGATAACGGGATGAGTATGATGGACGTCCCGACGTTTTGGCAGTATATCGTCAAGGGAGCCATTCTTTTACTGGCAGTCTGGATGGACTCGGCCACCAAGCGACGGGCCTGATAACGGTATTGTGACTTAATTGGGAAGTGAGCCATGTTTGAAAAGCGTCACCGCATTACGTTGTTATTCAATGCCAACAAAGCCTATGACCGTCAGGTGGTAGAAGGCGTGGGTGAATATTTGCAGGCGTCGCAATCCGAATGGGATATTTTTATTGAAGAAGATTTCCGCACCCGTCTGGAGAACATTAAAGACTGGCTGGGCGATGGCGTCATCGCCGACTATGACGACCCCGTCATTGAACAGCTGCTGACCGACGTCGACGTGCCGATCGTGGGCGTCGGCGGCTCCTACCACTCGCCCGAACACTATCCGCCGGTTCACTATATTGCCACCGATAACCATGCCCTGGTTGAAGCCGCGTTTCTCCATTTAAAAGAGAAAGGCGTCCACCGCTTCGCGTTTTATGGTTTACCCGCCACCAGCGGCAAGCGCTGGGCCGTTGAGCGTGAACACGCATTTTGCCAGCTGGTCGCGCAGGAGAAGTATCGCGGCGTGGTCTATCAGGGGCTGGAAACTGCCCCGGAAAACTGGCAGCACGCGCAGAACCGTCTCGCTGACTGGCTGCAAACGCTTCCGCCGCAAACCGGCATTATTGCCGTGACGGACGCCCGCGCGCGGCACGTGCTGCAGGTCTGCGAACACTTACACATTCCGGTGCCCGAAAAGCTGTGCGTGATTGGCATTGATAACGAAGAGCTTACCCGCTATCTGTCCCGCGTGGCGCTCTCTTCCGTGGCTCAGGGCACGCGTCAAATGGGCTATCAGGCGGCGAAGCTGCTGCACCGTCTGCTGGATAAAGAATCTCTGCCGCTTCAGCGCCTGCTGGTGCCACCGGTTCGCGTCGTGGAACGTCGCTCGACCGATTATCGCTCCTTAAGCGACCCGGCCGTCATTCAGGCCATGCACTATATTCGCAACCACGCCTGCAAAGGGATTAAGGTCGATCAGGTGCTGGATTCGGTGGGCATTTCGCGTTCGAATCTGGAGAAGCGTTTTAAAGAAGAGGTGGGCGAAACCATTCATGCCGTCATCCATGCTGAAAAGCTGGAGAAAGCACGCAGCCTGCTCGTTTCCACGTCGCTGTCGATCAACGAAATCTCGCAGATGTGCGGTTACCCGTCGCTGCAATATTTCTACTCGGTGTTCCGCAAAGAGTATGACACCACGCCGAAGGAGTATCGGGATCGCCACAGCGAGGTGCTGATATAGAAAAGAAAACGCCTTCCAGTGGAAGGCGTTTTTTGAGATTACATATGAGCGGCGATTAAGCGCTGGTTATCCTGGTACATGGCGAACAGATAGTTGTTATAGCTCTGTCCCTTCGTCGAATACCCTTTCAGCTTGTGGATCATCGTACTGGCCGTCACTTCCTGGTCCGCTTTACGCAGCTGAGCGCGTGATTTACGGAACGATGAGTAGGCCGGGTGCGTGTTCAGATTCACCACGTAGGCGTTCACGGAATCCTTCACGGATTCAAACTGCGAATAGCCTTTCACCTTGCCAGGCGCATTCGTACAACGACCTTTCACGCATTTCATGCCGAAAAGGTTGTTGTTGTTACGCGCAAGCTTAGACGTTCCCCAGCCGCTTTCGGCTGCAGCCATGGTCGCAACCATGCTGCCCGGGATGATATCCACACGCTCAAGGAGAGCATTCCACGGCACACGACGCGTGTTCCCGTTCCAGCTCAGCTTATAGCGCTTCGTGATATCTTTCAGACGCGCGCGCTCGGATGGCGACCAGCGGCTATCGTACTGTTTGGAAATCAGCCAGTTACGATCCGCAGTAATCGCGGCATTTTGACTCGTGATGTAAGGCATTACCGTCCGGAGAAACGCTTTTTTCCTTGGTGTTCCGGAAGGGTATTTTCGCAAATCAGGAAGTGAACTACTCTTTGCACTATTGCGAGAATACTCTTGTTTACTGCTAACCTTACTACTTGTCGTCTTTATTACGTGGGCTTTCTTACTCGTTGTATCCGTGTGCGTCTTCGCAAGCACCCCACCCGAAAATGCCGTGGTGAGTAACATGAGTATCGCAGCCCCATATCGTCGAATGGGAGTCGATATCATTAGGTCTCCTGGTCGGATGTAATCATCCCAACACCTTATTTTTTTCACAAATTTGAGAGCGGAATCTCAAATCATATCAAAAATAGACTTCAAGAGCACGTATAGAAATAGTCCAATTCCGAAACTATGTCACCTGAAACTTGCTCATAAAAACATCATTTCCGGAAAAATGTGTGCGTTATCGCAGATAACTGCCTAATTTTGCGCAAGATCACTCATCCTCACGCATCCTCCTGGCAGAAAGCGACACGGGATGAGTTTTTCCCGCCCGCCGGCTGGCAAACTGGTCAAAAATGCCGCGACAGGAACCTGGAATGAAACGCACCGCAATAGCCTTTCTGATGTTACCCGCACTGGCACATGCCGACTGGTCATCGCCGGGGTTTGACGCATTTCGCGCCGAAGGCACCGGGATTTTCACCAGCCAGGCAAAGCTTGCGAAGGGTACGCGTCCTCTTACGCTCAGTTTTGACAAGACGTGCTGGCAGCCCACAGGCGCGATAAAACTCAATGAGATGCTGTCGCTCAAGCCCTGTGACGGTACACCGCCGCAGTGGCGCCTTTTCCGCGACGGTAAATACCAGATGCGAATCGATACACGCTCCGGCACGCCCACGCTGCTGCTGGCGGTTCAGAGCGCGACAGAACAGCCGGTGGCCAACGTTATCCGCCAGTGCCCGAAGTGGGACGGTAAGCCGCTGACGCTGGACGTCAGCCATACCTTCCCGGAAGGCTCCGTCGTGCGCGATTTCTACAGTAAACAGACGGTGAACGTACAAGGTGGAAAAATCACCCTGCAGCCAGCCGCCAACAGTAACGGCCTGCTGCTGCTTGAGCGCGCCGAAACCGACAGGCCGGCGCCGTTTAGCTGGCAAAACGCCACCGTCTATTTTGTACTGACTGACCGCTATGTGAATGGTGACCCGAGCAACGACAACAGCTATGGCCGCCACAAAGACGGCATGCAGGAGATTGGTACGTTCCACGGCGGGGATCTCAAGGGACTGGCCAGCAAGCTTGATTACCTGCAGCAGCTGGGGGTGAATGCGCTCTGGATAAGCTCCCCGCTTGAGCAGATCCACGGCTGGGTAGGCGGCGGCACCAAAGGTGATTTCCCGCATTATGCCTACCACGGCTACTACACCCAGGACTGGACAACGCTCGACGCCAACATGGGCACCGGGGATGACCTGCGTCAGCTTGTTGATGAAGCGCATAAGCGCGGCATTCGCATCCTGTTTGATATCGTCATGAACCACACGGGCTACGCGACGCTTGCGGACATGCAGGCGTATCAGTTTGGCGCCCTGTACCTGCAGGGTGATGAGCTGAAAAAGACGCTGGGAGAGCACTGGACGGACTGGAAGCCTGGCGCAGGCCAGACCTGGCATAGCTTCAACGACTACATCAACTTCAGCGACAAAGCCGCATGGGAAAAATGGTGGGGTAAAAAGTGGATCCGCACCGACATCGGTGATTACGACAACCCCGGCTTCGATGATTTAACGATGTCGCTGGCGTTCCTGCCCGACCTGAAAACGGAATCCACCGCCCCTTCCGGGCTACCCAATTTCTATCAACACAAACCCGATACCCACGCGAAAGCTATTCCGGGCTATACCCCGCGCGATTACCTGACCCACTGGCTCAGCCAGTGGGTACGTGACTACGGCATCGACGGTTTCCGCGTGGATACCGCGAAGCACGTTGAGCTTGCGGCCTGGCAGCAGCTGAAAGACCAGGCAAGCCAGGCGCTGGCCGCCTGGAAAGGCGCTCACCCGGACAAAAAGCTCGACAACGCACCGTTCTGGATGACCGGCGAATCCTGGGGTCACGGAGTGATGCAGAGCGATTATTACCGCCACGGCTTCGACGCGATGATCAACTTTGATTATCAGGAGCAGGCGGCGAAAGCGGTAAATTGCCTGGCCGATATGGATCTCACCTGGCAGCAGATGGCGGAGAAGCTGCAAAGCTTCAATGTGCTGAGCTACCTCTCATCACACGATACGCGTCTGTTCCGCGAAGGGGGCCAGCGCGCGGCGGAGCTGCTCCTGCTGGCACCGGGCAGCGTGCAAATCTATTACGGGGATGAGTCCGAGCGTCCGTTCGGGCCGACAGGCTCCGACCCGCTGCAGGGCACCCGCTCGGATATGAACTGGCAGGACGTCACGGGCAAGCAGGCCTTAACCGTCGCCCACTGGCAAACGCTGGGTCAGTTCCGCGCCCGCCACCCGGCGATTGGTGAAGGCAAGCAAACCACGCTGTCGCTGAAAGAGGGGTATGGATTCGTACGTGAACATGATGGCGATAAGGTGATGGTCGTCTGGGCGGGGAATCAGTAGATCATACCCCTCACCCTAACCCTCTCCCCATGGGGAGAGGGGAGAAGCTCCAGAACTATTCACTACACAAATCCACTCCCGCCCTATAAAACCACAAATCGGACCACACCACCCGATTTGCACCAACACGGTGCTAGCGTTATGGTTACCCACTTTCAAAATAAGCTCGACAGATCACCTGCTATGACGTTTTCACTTTTCGGCGACAAATTTACCCGCCATTCAGGCATTACTCGCCTGATGGAGGACCTCAACGACGGGCTGCGCACACCGGGCGCAATCATGCTCGGCGGCGGAAACCCGGCTCAAATCCCGGAGATGAATACCTATTTCCAGACCCTGCTCGCTCAGATGCTGGAAAGCGGCAAAGCAACCGATGCGCTTTGCAATTACGACGGCCCGCAGGGGAAAACCGAGCTGCTGGCACTCCTCGCCGAAATGCTGCGTGACGAGCTGGGCTGGGATATCGAACCACAGAATATTGCACTGACAAACGGCAGCCAGAGCGCGTTTTTCTACTTGTTTAACCTGTTCGCAGGACGTCGCGCGGACGGCACCACCAAAAAAGTGCTGTTCCCGCTGGCGCCGGAGTATATCGGCTATGCCGATTCCGGCCTGGAAGAGGATCTGTTCGTCTCTGCGCGCCCGAACATCGAGCTGCTGCCGGAAGGCCAGTTCAAATATCACGTCGATTTTGAACACCTGCATATTGGCGAAGAGACGGGCATGATCTGCGTATCGCGCCCGACTAACCCAACGGGCAACGTGATCACCGATGACGAACTGATGAAGCTGGATGCGCTGGCCAATCAGCACGGTATTCCGCTGGTGATCGATAACGCCTACGGCGTGCCGTTCCCGGGCATCATCTTCAGCGAAGCACGTCCGCTGTGGAACCCGAACATTGTCCTGTGCATGAGCCTCTCTAAGCTGGGTCTGCCGGGCAGCCGCTGCGGAATCATCATCGCCAATGAGAAAATCATCACCGCCATCACCAATATGAACGGCATTATCAGCCTTTCTCCGGGCGGCATTGGCCCGGCAATGATGTGCGAAATGATCAAACGCAAGGACCTGCTGCGTCTGTCGAATGACGTTATCAAGCCGTTCTACTACCAGCGCGTTCAGGAGACGATCGCGACACTTCGTCGCTATTTGCCGGAAGAACGCTGCCTTATCCACAAACCGGAAGGGGCGATTTTCCTGTGGCTGTGGTTTAAGGATTTACCTATCTCTACCGAACTGCTTTACCAGCGCCTGAAAAAGCGCGGCGTGCTGATGGTGCCGGGCGATTATTTCTTCCCGGGTCTGGATAAGCCATGGCCGCATACCCATCAGTGCATGCGCATGAACTACGTCCCCGACCCGGAAAAAATCGAAGCGGGTGTTAAAATTCTCGCCGAAGAGATCGAAAAAGCCTGGCAAGAAGGCAATTGTTAAAAATAAGGCTCTTCAAATGAAGAGCCTTATTTTTCCGTGATCTGAATCTTATATTAAGGATATATCCTGTAGCGCTTCATTTATCATTCCCATTGAGTTTTCTTAGGAATATTCCTTTAATTTAGGCTCGCTAACCACCCTCTCAATAATTAAGCAAAAATTAAATCTGCTAACTTATTGTTATTTTAAATAACCCTCTTCAACGCAGCAAAATACCTTCCTGAGTCGCTTTCATGCATATTTAAAAATACTGCATATACTCACTAATACGCCGCTCGGCGTTCTTTTGCGTGGAGTATTCATATGCTACCTAATAATGTTAGTCGCATCAGCGCTATTGCTGTTGCGGTACTGCTCGCGTTCTCTCTTTCTGCCTGTAGTGGAAGCGGTGGCGGATCTCACTCAACGGCCAAAAATAACCCTGCGACGGGAAGCAGCAGCGGCTCAGATGATGGAAGTGGCACAACCGCGAGCAATGGCGGTTCGGGCAGCAACGGATCGGGCACCGGAACGGGTTCTGGTTCAGGGTCGGGATCAGGTTCAGGCTCAGGCTCAGGCTCAGGCTCAGGAGGCAGTGGAGGAACCACTACCGCAGGCGTAAATACGATACTGGGTGATGCCGGTAAAACCGTGACCAGCGTCGGATCCACTGTGGATAGCCTCGGAAGCCAGCTTCCGACAAATAATCCCGTCACGTCAACCGTCTCAACCACCGTCAGCGGTGTTGGCAGTGCCGTGTCCACCGTGGGGACAGGCGTTACGACTGGCGTTGGCGATGCAAACAACCCGAACGGTGTGGGTACCACGGTTAAAGGCGTGACCACGTCGGTCACCTCCCTCGGCAATACCGTTTCAACGGTAGGCACGGGCCTGGCGAGTTCCACTTCCGGAACCCCGGTCAGCGGCGTAACCGGCCTGACGGGCAGCGTGGTAAACAGTACCGGACAACTGGTCAGTAACACCGGCACGGGTCTCACCAACACGGTAAGCAGCCCTGCTGTCACTCAGGTAACAACCGATACCACGACCCTGGCTAACAAGACGCTGGGCGGAGTACAAGGCGTGACGCAAACCGTAGGCACCACAACGGGTCTCGGCACACCGGTCAACGGTCTGCTGACTCAGGTGGGTGGCACCGTCAGCGGCGTGGGGACCAACATTAGCAGCAGCAATAGCGGGCTTAGCGGTGTCGGTCAGGTCGTTCAAAATGTCGGCCAGACGGTCACGGATAGCGGTACGCTAGTGAAACCCACATCAACCACCGGAGGCAGCGGCACAGGATCTCTGACGGCCGATGCCAATGTGACAGCCACAAACAATAGCCTGAGCACAACGGTCAATACCACCCTCAATACGCTGACTGCGGGTGTAACGGCCAATGCAGGCACAACCCAAAACACATCTACGACAAACCCGATTAACGGGCTCAACACGTTAACCTCGAGCCTACTGACGCCAAAACAGTAATCCTTTTACTGCCTGTCTGCGCCCTTGGTTCAGGGGCGCTTTATTCAGCGACATTTACCCCAACCGGGGATGACGAACAGGGATAGCGCGATGAAACACCACTTCCTTTTTTCGCTGACGGGGCTGGTTGTGCTGAGCATGGCCCGCGCCGATACTCTGCCCTCTATTATTAACCCCGATAACCCGGCGCAAGTTTCTCGTAACGTTGCCCCCGAACAGACTGAGGCCGCGCCACAGCCGAACGTCAAAATAGAAAAACCGAAGTCAACGCTGACGCCTGAAACGCCCATTACCATTCATCACATTCAGTTTATTGGCGGCACGCGTTATCCCTTGAAGGAATTACTTCAGCCCTTCAGGCCTTACGCTGGAAAAACCGTGCCGCTAAAAACGCTTACGGGGCTGGTAAACGATATTACGGAACGCTATAAGGCCGACGGTTTTCCACTCTCTTATGCCTGGCTGCCCGATAATAATTTCCAGCAGGGCAATATTAAAATTGTTCTGGTTGAAGGCTATGTCGCTCATAGCGACATCACCAGTAATAACCCGCACATCGCCGAACGTCTTAAACGTTTGTCCGAAAAAATCATGGCGGAAAAACCGCTGTCTCAGGATACGTTCGATCGCTACAGCCAGCTGATGACGCGCACCCCGAACGTTCCGGTTACGGCTAACGCGCAGCTGCCAACCAATATCTATGGCGCGGCGGCGATGCAAATCACCGGCAACCAGGAGCGGAGCTGGAATATCGCGTCGACGATTGATACCCGTAAAGGGCAAGATTTAATGATGCTGAACGGCACGCTCAGCAACATGACAAGCTATGGCGATCAGCTTGGCGTAGCCACGCTTGTGCCGTTAGATAGCAACACGCGAAAAAACTATGTCGGGCTCAACTGGCAGCAGTTTTTAAACGATGAAGGGCTGACGATGCAGCTCAAAGGCAGCTATTACCGTGAAGATCCGCGAGATTTTTCGCCCCTGCTCTCTTTGCCGAATAATATCAGCGTCGATTCGAAGCAAAAAACAACGCAATACAACGGCGGCGTGACGTTTGGCTATCCCCTGCTGCTGACGCAAAAATCACAAATTAATCTGACCAGCGGTTTTGATTACACCGACCGCCAGGATGATTATGCCCTGCAGGCCAGACTGCTGGGCAAAACCTATCGTCTGGACTCCGTCAACCAGCACGCGCGTTATCCCGCGCTGGAAGTGGGCATCAACGGTGCACATCAGTTCACAACCGCCAGCATCAGCGGCCGACTCAACGTGCGTCAGGGTATGGATGCGATGGGAGCCGATATCGTCTCGGCCCCCAGGCCCGATATTAATTTTACGCTCACGAAAAGCTATCTGGACGCAGCCTGGCTGTTTGCCGATAAGTGGCGGCTATCAACGTCCTGGGAGGGGGACTGGTCAAACAACACGTTGCCAGAACCCGAACGCGTTAGCTTCGGTGCCCAGCGGTTTGGCCGTGGATACCAGGACAGCGAAGCAAGCGGTGATTACGGCTATGGCGGGCAGGTAGAACTGCGCTATATCCAGATGCGAAAAGAGAGCACATGGCTTGCCACAATCCAGCCCTACATCCTGGCCGATACCGCGCAAACCTGGTTTAACACCTCCGGCTTGCCTCATCAGCGGCTCGGGTCAGTGGCGGCTGGCGTGATGGTAGGCGATACCCGCCACTATAGCATCACGGTTGAGGCGGCAAGACCCGTCGGGGATGTTCCGACAGACAGTCGCAACAGAGACTGGCGCTACAGTCTGACGTTTACGTGGAATTTCAATAAAATGCAGTAAGCCTTTCAGCCCGAATACTGGCAGGATCAACGCAGCGCAGCGCGTGGGTTGGACAGGCCTCCACGCAGGCCGGTCCGCCTTCGCGCTGCACACATAAATCACATTTCAGCGCTTGTGCCCTGCTTCCCACCAGCCGTACCTGCATCGCCCCAAACGGACAGGCGACCATGCAGCTTTTACAGCCAATACAGCGCGTCTGCTCAACAAGCCAGGCGCCTGCCGTAAGGCTGATGGCATGGGTTGGGCAGACATTGGCACAGGGGGCTTCCTCGCACTGATGGCAACCCACCGCCGTAGTGTAGGCGTCCCCCTTCACCACCCGCAGGCGAGAGGTAAAAGCCTCTGCGGTGAAGTCATCCTGATGCGCGACCGCACAGGCCACTTCACAGGTGCGGCACCCGATGCATTTTTCCGCATCCGCCATGATAAATCGGTTCATCTGTTACGCCTCGCGTACGTTAAAACCCAGCTCTTTTGAGATAGCCTCTGCCGTTTCGCGCAGCGGCTTGAGCAGGTTCTTCTCGCCCACCTGCTTCATGCGCGACGTCGATAGCGAGATAGAGATCGCATACGGAACGCGGCCGTGAATATCAAACACCGGCACGGCAATACAGGAGACGCCCAGCTCGTTCTCTTCTTTGTCCATCGCCATGCTGCGGTCGCGAATTTCCGCCAGTTCATCATACATGGCGCTCAGTTCAGTGATGGTGTTGCGCGTCAAAGGTTGGATCTGTTCCTGATGGCTTTCCCAGTAGCTTGCCACGTAATCCTGATGGCCAAACGCCATGTAAATCTTGCCCATCGCAGAGCAGTAGAGCGGCATATGCTGGCCAATATAGGCGCGCGTGCGCAGCATACCGGTTGTCGGTTCGAGCTTATAAATCAGGATGGCGTGGTCATCTTCCCGGCTGGAGAAGTTCACCGTCTCGCCGGTCGCAATGTTCAGCGCTTCGAGGTGCGGAGCGGCCACATGAATGATATTCAGCGACGACAGCGCCTTTTGCCCGACGGCGATAAATTTGGTGGTCAGGCGATAGCTGCCCGCGGCGGGTGCCGGGGTCACGTACCCGCACGACTGTAGCCCCTGCAGCAAGCGGTGCACGGTGCTCTTATTCAGCCCCACCAGTTCCGATAAATGTGCAAGCGGACACCCGTTCGGATAGTTGCTGAGGATCTCAATCAGCATCAGGCCGCGAAACAAGCTCTGGCTGCCTGCTGGCCTCTCTTTTTCTTGCGTCATTTCGCTCTCTTTCATGCTCATTACATGGCTCCTGTTTAGCGCGCCCTGATGGTAGCGCAAAGTGTGGGTCAGTTCACGATCTCAACAGAAAAAACACAACCAGTTGATTTTAATCGATTTTGAAAAACATGAATGTCGTTGATCTGACAAAATTTGATCGCCATATTTGAAATCAGATTTCGCATAGTGGAATTTAGCGATAAAAAAGCACTCACACTTGCCCTTAAAAGAACAGGAGAACAGGGATGAAAGTGACCTTCGAAGAGTTG
The DNA here is from genome assembly GCF_052983755.1 of Enterobacter sp. CFEC122. NCBI lineage: Bacteria > Pseudomonadati > Pseudomonadota > Gammaproteobacteria > Enterobacterales > Enterobacteriaceae > Enterobacter > Enterobacter sp. CFEC122. The sequence continues at coordinate 49,950 of NZ_JBRIQR010000032.1, forward strand.
AAAGCGGCGTTCAATCGGGTTCTGCTCGACCGCGGCGTGAAAGCGGAAACCGCAGACGCCTGCGCCGAGATGTTTGCCCGCACCACGGAATCCGGCGTCTATTCGCATGGTGTAAACCGTTTCCCGCGTTTTATTCAGCAGCTTGATGCAGGGGATATCATTCCTGACGCCCAGCCCAAACGGGTGATGACATTAGGCGCCATCGAACAGTGGGATGCGCAGCGCTCCATTGGCAACCTGACGGCGAAGAAGATGATGGATCGCGCCACCGAGCTGGCGTCCGATCACGGCATTGGTCTGGTGGCACTGCGTAACGCGAACCACTGGATGCGCGGCGGCAGCTACGGCTGGCAGGCGGCGGAGAAGGGCTATATCGGCATTTGCTGGACCAACTCGATTGCCGTGATGCCCGCGTGGGGATCAAAAGAGTGCTGCATCGGCACAAACCCGCTGATCGTTGCCATTCCGTCGAACCCGATCACCATGGTCGACATGTCGATGTCGATGTTCTCCTACGGCATGCTGGAGGTGAACCGCCTGGCCGGGCGCGCGTTGCCGGTAGATGGCGGCTTTGACGACGAAGGTCACCTCACCAGAGAGCCGGGCGTGATCGAGAAAAACCGCCGTATTCTGCCCATGGGCTACTGGAAAGGGTCCGGCTTATCCATCGTGCTCGATATGATCGCCACCCTGCTCTCAAACGGATCTTCCGTCGCGGAAGTGACCCAGGACAACAGCGACGAGTACGGCGTATCGCAGATCTTCATCGCCATTGAGGTGGATCGCCTGATCGATGGCCCAACCCGCGATGCCAAACTGCAGCGCATTATGGACTTCATCACCACCGCCGAACGCGCGGATGAAAATGTCGCCATCCGTCTGCCAGGGCATGAATTTACCCGTTTGCTTGAAGAGAACCGCAGCAACGGCATCACGGTTGACGACAGCGTGTGGGCGAAAATCCAGTCTCTGTAAGGAGTGGGCCATGATATTCGGACATATTTCCCAGCCAAATCCGTGTCGCCTGCCGCGGGCGATTGAAAAAGCCCTTCATTTTCTGCGCACGACGGATTTCACCACCCTGGAGCCAGGCGTAGTAGAAATTGAAGGTCGCAACATTTTTGCCCAGGTTCTCGACCTGACAACAAAGGATCTGCACGAGAATCGCCCGGAAGTGCATCGCCGCTATCTGGATATCCAATTCCTGGCCTGGGGTGAAGAGAAAATCGGTATCGCTATTGATACTGGTAATAACGAAATAAGCGAATCATTGCTGGAACAGCGCGATATTATTTTTTATCACAACAGTGAAAATGAGTCGTTTATCGAAATGATACCCGGCAGCTATGCCATATTTTTTCCGCAGGATGTGCACCGTCCTGCCTGTATTAAAAACAAGGAAACCACAATTCGTAAGATTGTGGTGAAAGTGGCAATCAGCGAATTAGATTAATTTTCTGATATACCCTAAATAATTCGAGTTGCAGGAAGGCGGCAAGAGAGTGAATTCCCAGGAGCTTACATAAGTAAGTGACTGGGGTGAACGAGCGCAGCCAACGCACATGCAACTTGAAGTATGACGGGTATAAATACAGGAACGCGAAATGACTAATACCGGTTTTATTATTGGTGCGTACCCCTGCGCACCCTCGTTTCACCAGAAAGGGGAACAAGAAGAACAAACCTTCTGGCGTGAACTTTCCGACACGCCGAATATTCGCGGGCTGGAACAGCCTTGCCTTGAAAATCTTCACCCCCTTGGTGACGAATGGCTGTTCCGCCATACCCCGGGGGACTGGCAAATCGTGGTCACGGCAGTTATGGAAACCATGCGGCGCCGCGGCATCAACGGCGCGTTTGGCCTGGCCTCGGCTGACGACGCGCAGCGTAAAGCGTGCGTGGACTTTTACCGACATTTGCACAAAAAAATTAACGCTGTGAATACCCGCTTCCCGGGGAAAGTGATTGCTCTTGAGATGCAGGCGGCCCCGCAGGCGGGCAATGCCTCGGTCGAACAAGCCACCGACGCGTTTTCCCGCTCCGTCCGTGAAATAACAAGCTGGGACTGGGGCTGCGACCTGGTGCTGGAGCACTGCGATGCCATGACCGGCGTCGCACCCCGTAAAGGCTTCCTGCCCTTAGAGCAGGTGCTGGAGGTGGTGAAAGACACGGATATCAGCGTCTGCATCAACTGGGCGCGGTCGGCCATCGAAGGCCGTAACACCACCCTTCCGCTTGATCACGTTCAGGCCGCGCTTAATGCCGGGAAACTGGGGGCCTTGATGTTCTCGGGTACGACCACCAGCGGCGAGTACGGTGAATGGCAGGATCTGCACGCGCCATTTTCTTCCTTCTGTGCCGACAGTTTGATGTCCACTGAACGTGCAAAAGCACTCTTTACTGCGGCGAGCGCCGCAACGTTGAAATTCTCCGGTATTAAATTACTGGAAATAAATGCTAATGCTGATGTCAGCTATCGCATCGCCATTTTGCGCGACGGTATCAGCGCAATGAATAAAGCAACGCAATAACAATAAGAAAAGTTTATTCCGGTTACCTACTGAGAGATTAACTATGAATATTTCTACTCATGCTCTACATACGGACATTCCGCGCCAGCGCTGGCTAAGAATCATTCCTCCTATTCTTATCGCCTGTATTATTTCATATATGGACCGCGTGAATATCGCGTTTGCAATGCCGGGAGGTATGGACGAAGAATTAGGTATTACCGCCACCATGGCAGGCCTCGCGGGCGGCATATTTTTTATCGGCTATCTGTTCCTGCAGGTACCCGGCGGCAAGATTGCGGTGCACGGTAGCGGCAAGAAATTTATCGGCTGGTCACTGGTCGCCTGGGCGGTGATCTCGGTGCTCACGGGTCTCGTGACGAATCAGTACCAGCTGCTGGTGCTGCGCTTCTTACTCGGCGTGGCGGAAGGCGGGATGCTACCCGTTGTGCTCACCATGATCAGCAACTGGTTCCCGGATGCCGAACGCGGTCGCGCCAACGCAATTGTGATCATGTTCGTACCCATCGCCGGGATAATTACCGCCCCGCTGTCGGGATGGATTATCACCGCACTTGACTGGCGCTGGCTATTCATCATTGAAGGTCTGATGTCCATTGTTGTGCTGGTGCTCTGGGCATTCACGGTCTACGACCGTCCGCAGGAAGCCCGCTGGATCTCAGCGGCCGAGAAAAACTATCTGGTGCAAACGCTGGCGGCTGAACAGCAGGCCATCGCCGGAAAAGAGGTGAAAAATGCCTCGCTCAGCGCGGTGCTGTCTGACAAAACCATGTGGCAGCTGATCGCCCTGAATTTCTTCTATCAGACCGGGATTTACGGTTACACCCTCTGGCTGCCGACCATTCTGAAGGAGCTGACGCACACCAGTATTGGTCAGGTGGGGATGCTCGCCATCCTGCCCTACATCGGCGCCATTGCGGGCATGTTCCTGTTCTCCTCGCTTTCTGACCGCACCGGCAAGCGCAAGCTGTTTGTCTCCCTGCCGTTGATTGGCTTCGCGCTCTGCATGTTCCTCTCCGTTGCCCTGAAAGCAAACATCTGGCTGGCCTATGCCGCACTGGTGGGCTGTGGTTTCTTCCTGCAATCCGCCGCGGGGGTGTTCTGGACGATACCGGCAAGACTGTTTAGCGCCGAAATGGCAGGCGGCGCGCGCGGCGTGATCAACGCCCTGGGTAACCTCGGTGGCTTCTGCGGCCCGTATGCCGTTGGCGTGCTGATCACCCTGTACAGCAAAGATGCAGGCGTCTACTGCCTGGCCGTTTCACTCGCGCTGGCGTCGCTGCTGGCCCTGCTGTTGCCGGCGAAATGCGATGCCGGGGCAGAGCCCAATCCCACGGTAAATCCCCATAAGCGTGCGGCCTGATGCCCTCACCACAGCCCTCTCCCACGGGGAGAGGGAGAAAACCGAACAGTAGGCCGGGTAAGCGAAGCGCCACCCGGCAATTAAGCGAGATGAAGATGAGTGAAAAAGAGCCCTTCTGGCTGGGTATCGATTGTGGCGGTACTTATCTAAAAGCCGGTTTATACACCCGCCAGGGCAAAGAAGTTTGTATCGAACGCCGCTCCGTTGCCACGCTCAGCCCGCGAGCGGGCTACGCCGAGCGGGATATGCATCAGCTCTGGCAGCACTGCCACGCCACCATCGCCGCGTTGCTCAAGAATGCAGGCGTAAACGGCAACCAGATCAATGGGGTCGGCATTTCTGCGCAGGGTAAGGGGCTGTTTCTGCTCGATAAACAAGACCAACCGTTGGGCAACGCCATCCTCTCCTCCGATCGCCGGGCACTGGAGATTGTGCAGCGCTGGCAGCAGGACGGCATTCCCGAAAAACTCTACCCGCATACGCGCCAGACGCTGTGGACCGGGCATCCGGCCTCGCTTCTGCGCTGGGTCAAAGAGAACGAGCCGCAGCGGTATCAGCAAATTGGCTGCGTGATGATGGCGCACGACTATCTGCGCTGGTGCCTGACCGGCATGAAGGGCGGTGAAGAGAGCAACATCTCCGAGTCCAATCTCTACAACATGAATACCGGGCAGTATGACCCGCAGCTTACGCGCTGGCTCGGGATCAGCGAGATTGACGGCGCCCTACCGCCGATTGTCGGTTCAGCAGAAATCTGCGGGGAAATCACCGCTCAGGCAGCCGCCCTGACCGGTCTCGCGGCGGGCACGCCCGTCGTGGGGGGACTGTTTGATGTGGTTTCCACCGCGCTCTGCGCCGGACTGCAGGACGAGCACACGCTGAACGCCGTGATGGGCACCTGGGCCGTCACCAGCGGGATCGCCAGTGCGCTTCGCAGCAACGAACCCTTCCCCTACGTTTATGGCCGCTACGTGCATCCGCAGCAGTACATCGTTCACGAAGCCAGCCCGACCTCGTCCGGCAACCTTGAGTGGCTCACCGCGCAGTGGGGCGACATGTCGTTCAGCGAGATCAACCACGCCGTCGCCAGCCTGCCGAAAGCCGAAAGCGATGTGTATTTCCTGCCGTTCCTCTATGGCAGCAACGCCGGGCTGGAGATGACCAGCGGTTTCTACGGAATGCAGGCGCTACACACGCGCGCGCACCTGCTACAGGCGGTTTATGAGGGCGTGGTGTTCTGCCACATGACCCACCTCAACCGCATGCTCGAGCGCTTTACCCACGTGCATGCCCTGCGCGTGACGGGTGGCCCAACCCATTCGGACGTATGGATGCAAATGCTCGCGGACGTCAGCGGACTGGCGATTGAACTGCCGCAATTGGAAGAGACCGGCTGTTCCGGCGCGGCGCTGGCCGCCCTGGTCGGCACCGGCGTGTATCCCGATTTCCATGCGGCGCAATGCGCCCTCCGACACGACATTCGTGTCATTGAGCCTGACATGCGCGCCCATGAGGCCTATCAGCGCAAGTATCAGCGCTATCAGCTACTGATTTCAGCACTACAGGGCTATCACGCCCGAGTTAAGGAGAACAACCTATGAGCCGACCATTACTGCAGCTGGCGCTCGACCATACCTCTCTTCAGGCCGCGCAGCGTGATGTCGCGTTGCTTGCCGATCACGTTGATATCGTCGAAGCGGGCACCATTTTGTGCCTGACCGAAGGGCTAAACGCCGTGCGCGCCCTGCGCGAGCAGTGCCCGGATAAAATCATCGTTGCGGACTGGAAAGTGGCCGATGCCGGAGAAACCCTGGCAGAGCAGGCATTTGGCGCGGGTGCAAACTGGATGACCATCATCTGCGCCGCCCCGCTGGCCACCGTTGAACGCGGCCACGAGGTGGCCCTGCGCCGCGGGGGAGAAATCCAGATGGAGCTCTTTGGTCACTGGACGCTGGACGATGCTCGCGCATGGCATCGCATCGGCGTGAAGCAGGCCATTTATCACCGCGGACGTGACGCACAGGCGAGCGGCCAGCAGTGGGGTGAGGAGGATCTCGCAAAAATGAAAGCGCTCTCCGAGATCGGTTTGCAGCTTTCTATTACCGGCGGCATCACCCCCGCCGACCTGCCGCTGTTTAAGCAAATCAACGTCAAAGCCTTTATTGCCGGACGCGCGCTGGCAGGCGCCGCCAATCCGCCGCAGGTGGCACAGGCATTCCATTCGCACATTCGCGACATCTGGGGAGCGTACCCATGCGTCAGCATCCGTTAGGTATTTACGAAAAAGCGCTGCCAAAAGATCTCTCCTGGCCCGAGCGGCTGGTACTGGCGAAAAGCTGCGGGTTCGATTTTGTCGAGATGTCTGTCGATGAAACCGATGAGCGATTATCACGCCTCGACTGGAGCACCACGCAGCGCGCCTCTCTGGTGGAAGCGATGCTGGAAACCGGCGTGGCGATCCCCTCTATGTGCTTGTCTGCACACCGTCGCTTCCCGTTTGGCAGCCGCGATGAAACCGTGCGCGAACGCGCCCGTGAGATCATGAGCAAAGCCATCAGGCTGGCGCGTGATTTAGGCATTCGCACCATCCAGCTTGCCGGGTATGACGTCTATTACGAAGCGCATGACGAGGGGACGCAACAGCGCTTTGCCGACGGGCTGGCCTGGGCCGTGGAGCAGGCCGCCGCCGCACAGGTGATGCTGGCGGTGGAGATCATGGACACCGCGTTTATGAACTCCATCAGCAAATGGAAAAAGTGGGACGACATGCTCGCCTCACCGTGGTTCAGCGTTTATCCGGACGTTGGCAACCTGAGCGCGTGGGGTAACGACGTCACCGCCGAGCTGACGCTGGGCATTGACCGCATTGCGGCTATTCACCTGAAAGATACCCAACCCGTCACCGCACAAAGCCCCGGACAGTTCCGCGACGTGCCGTTTGGCGAGGGCTGCGTCGATTTCGTTGGCGTGTTTAACACGCTGCATCAACTGAACTATCGCGGCGCATTTCTGATTGAAATGTGGACCGAAAAAGCAAAAGAGCCGGTGCTGGAGATTATCCAGGCGCGCCGCTGGATTGAAGCCCGTATGCAGGAAGGAGGCATGACATGCTAGACGAACTTAAAGCCGAGGTACTGGCAGCAAACCTGGCGTTGCCCGCCCACCAGCTGGTGACCTTTACCTGGGGCAACGTCAGCGCGGTTGACCGCGAAAGCGGCATGATGATCATTAAACCGTCCGGTGTGGAATACGACGTGATGACGGCGGAGGATATGGTGGTGGTGGATATCTCCACGGGCCAGGTTATTGAGGGGAATAAAAAGCCCTCTTCAGACACGCCTACCCATCTTGCGCTGTATCGTCGTTACCCGGAGATTGGCGGCATCGTGCATACCCATTCGCGACACGCCACTATCTGGTCCCAGGCGGGGCTGGATTTACCGGCCTGGGGCACCACGCACGCGGACTATTTCTACGGAACCATTCCCTGCACGCGCCTGATGACCTCGGCAGAAATTGCCGGGGAATACGAATACCAGACGGGTGAAGTGATCATCAAAACCTTCGAGGAGCGCGATCTTAGCCCGATGCAGATCCCGGCGGTGCTGGTCCACTCCCACGGCCCGTTCGCCTGGGGTAAAGACGCGGCCGATGCGGTTCACAATGCCGTGGTGCTGGAAGAGTGCGCCTATATGGGCCTGTTCTCACGCCAGCTCGCGCCACAGCTTCCGGTTATGCAGCAGGAGCTGCTCGACAAGCATTATCTGCGTAAGCACGGGGCGAATGCCTACTACGGGCAGTGATCGGGCATTGAGATGGGCTTTAAGGAACAGCAGTGCAGGCAAGATCGTAGGCCGGGTAAGGCAACGCCGCCACCCGGCTGTAACGCATCAGAAACGCCAGGTCAGGCCGGTCATCAGCGCGAAGCTGTCGTCGCGGTCGATCATCGGGCTGTTCTTCACGTCGTCAGGCAACACGGTGTAGACCGCGCTGGCGTTAAGATACAGCTTCTGGGTTAACTGATATTTAGCCGCCAGGCCAACGTATGGCGTCCAGCTGTCGCCGGCGGTGTATTGATCCAGTCCGGAGCGGCGAGACTCGCTACCGGATACGCCGTAGTAGTAGTCGTTATAGCTTTCGTCGCTGTAGAACACACCTACGGAAGGCGTCAGGGTCAGGCGCTCCATTTTGATCGGACGGAAGTACGATACTTCGCCGATCACGCCGCCGCTTTCATCCGTGGCATCACCAGAGACCGCCACTTTCAGCGACCCCCAGCTTTCGTGGCGGTAGTACGCCCCACCGAGGAAGGCGGACGCTTTACGCTCATCCAGCTGCTTCATCTGATGATCGTCGTTATCGTCAGGGTCGAAATGCAGCGGCATCCACGTTGCGATCAGGCTCAATTCATTTTTTGCATCTTTCCACAGGATCCATCCGCCCGTGGTCTGGCGAACGTAGAAACGATCGCCTTCGTAGCTAATCAACGGTACTGCGGTCGTATTTTCGTTATAGCCTTTGTAAGGAGACTCATTAAATACAGCCCCCGCACCAAGTGAAAATTCACCGGCCATGGCAGACGTTGATGCAAATAACGTGGCAGCGATCAGTAAATTGTATTTAATAGTCATTCCATGTAATCCATATATATGCCAAACAAGCGAGGCGCATAATAATGGTTACAAAATTGCCAATGCAACGCTGCGGTTTATATAATATTATATATAAAATCATATAGATGGGTGTGCATAATGAGTACATTACAGCTAAAACCACGCGAATTAAAAATTATCTCCGTCATTGCAGCCACCCACAGCATTGGTGATGCCGCCGCCCTGCTGGGTATGGCGCAGGCCAACGTCAGTAAATATCTGTCTGATTTTGAAACGCGGGTTGGGCTCAAGGTTTTTGAGCGCACCACGCGGCAGCTGGCCCTGACCCAGTTTGGTGAAGCGTTACTCCCCTACGTGAATGCCACGCTGGATAAGAACAGCCAGCTTGTTAATTTCATTGCTGATTATAAGCATGAAAAGCGCGGAAAAGTGACGATCTATGCCCCAACAGGTATCGTGACCTACCTCGCGCGACACGTGATCCATCAGATAGAAGACATCGGCGACATCCGCATCTCCCTGAAAACCTACAATCTGGACCGGAATGAATTTTCAGAAGGCGTTACCTTTCCGGATGACTGCGACATTTTAATTACCTATGCTCAGCCGAAAGACGAAAGCCTGGTGGCCAGCGTGTTGACACAATATTCCGTTACGGCCTTCGCAACCGTAGAATATTTAAATAAACATCCCTTAACCGGACCTGAAGATTTAATTAATCACTCCTGTATTCTCATTGACTCCATGCTGGTCGATGAAGCCAACATCTGGCGTTTCCGCGTGCACGGCAGCGATGACGTGCATGACTACCGGGTGACCGGTAATTATATTTGCGACAATACGCAGACGGCCCTGGAGCTGGCAAGAAATAATCTTGGGATTGTTTTTGCGCCAAAAGAGAGCCTGAAAAAAGAATTAA
>NZ_JBRIQR010000033.1:0-48960 GCF_052983755.1 Enterobacter sp. CFEC122
ATCTAAGCCTTCCTCGATATTGCGATATTTAAACGCATTTCAGGTCTGACATACGCACGTATATAACACGAGCCACGGCAATTGCCGTGGCTCATTTATTTTAGCCGCCTGCCAGTTTGACTTTCATGCCTTTGGCTTCGAGCAGTGATTTAATTAAATCACGTTTATCACCCTGGATTTCGATAATGCCGTCCTTCACGGCCCCGCCGCATCCACATTTCTTTTTCAGCTCGGCAGCCAGCTTTGTCAGTTCAGCATCATCCAGATCAATACCGGAAATAAGGCAGACCCCTTTCCCCTTACGTCCGCTGGTCTGACGCTGAATGCGCACGATACCGTCCCCCTTAGGACGTTCCACTTTCGTTTTCGGTTCATCGATACGCCCGCTCTCGGTTGAGTAGACCAGACGGCTGTTGGAATCGGTCATTACGCCCCCTTTTTCAGCGATGCGTTGATAGCCTTAAGCGTCTCTGCCGGGTTTGCAGACTGCGTAACCGGACGTCCAATGACCATATAGTCAACGCCCGCAGCCAGCGCCTGCTCAGGCGTCATGATGCGGCGCTGATCGCCCACGTCGCTGCCCGCAGGACGGATCCCCGGCGTAACGAGTTTAAAATCCTGGCCCAGCGCTGATTTGAAACGTACCGCTTCCTGCGCGGAGCAGACTACGCCATCCAGGCCGCACTGCTGCGTCAGACGCGCGAGACGTTCGGCATGTTCCGCAGGTGACAACGTCACGCCAAGGTCGCGTAAATCATTTTCGTCCATACTGGTCAGCACGGTGACGGCGATAAGCAGCGGCGCGTCGTTACCGAACGGCAGGAGCGCCTCACGGGCAGCGGTCATCATTCTTGCCCCACCCGACGCATGGACGTTGACCATCCATACGCCCAGCTCGGCGGCTGCAGCAACGGCGTGGGCCGTGGTGTTCGGAATATCATGGAATTTGAGGTCGAGGAAAACGTCAAAGCCGCGCTGTTGCAGATCGCGAACGATTTGCGGCCCAAACAGCGTGAACATCTCTTTGCCAACTTTCAGGCGGCAATCGCGAGGGTCGATACCGTCGACAAACGCCAGTGCAGCGTCACGCTTATTGTAATCAAGCGCAACAACAACAGGAGAATCCGTAATTACGCGGGAAGTGGAGGATGTAACAGACGTCATGACCAGCCCTTTTCGTCTATGGGCGCGCAGCGGCGCGGAACAGATAAACGGCCAGCATTCTACCTGCCGACGCCGCAAATTGACAGAATCCATTTATCTGCCTGCCAGGCCGGCAAACCGCACGGTGCTCAGAAAGCGTTAAATACCATCAGTATGTTGTAACTAAAATGAAGGCTTTTAAAAAATTACTGCCCGTCCAGGCCGCGGATGGGCTTGATGGTGGACCAGGCCCGGCAGGACGGACAATGCCAGTAGAGCGTGTAGGCGGTAAAACCACACTTCTGGCAACGGTAGCGCGGTTTGCTGCGCACCTGCTCGCCAACCATGTCGCGAAGCACCATCAGGCTCTCTTTCGCGCGCCCTTCTTCCGCGTCGTTCAGGTGGTAATCCATCAGCTTATGGAAGACCCGCATGGTCGGATGACGCTGAAGCTGTCGGGTGATATAGACCTGCGCGGTGTCGCCCCCCTCATACTGCTCAACAACGTCAGCAAGCATCAGTTCCGCGGTTGCGCCGGTATTCTCTTCCACGCAGCGACGCAGAAATGCCACCCACTCTTCCCGCTTGTCCAGCTGTTGATAGCAGGTTTGCAGCATTTCCAGCGTTTCACTGACCAGCTCTTTGTCCTGGTCGATAACCCGCAGCAGGCTTTCAACGGCTTTGGCGTAGTCGCCATTCGCCATAAAAACGCGCCCCATCATGATGGAGATACGGGCGCTGTTGCGGTCCGCGGCGGCACCTTTCTTCAGCAACGCCATGGCTTTGTCCATGTCGTCATTGCCCATCTGCTGAAGGGCAAGCTCACAGTAGAAATGGGCGATCTCAACGCGCTGCTTATCTTTACCCAGCTTCACCAGACGTTCAGCCGTATCAATGGCTTTCTGCCAGTCGCTGGTGGCCTGATAAATCTGCAGGAGCTGCTGCAGCGCGCCGATGCGGAAATCTGTTTCATCCACCAGCTGCGCAAACATATCTTCCGCGCGATCGTACAGCCCAGCAGCCATGTAATCTCGTCCCAACTGCTGTACGGCCAGCAGTCTTTGATCGTAGGTCAGCGAGGCGCTTTCCATCAGGGTCTGGTGAATACGAATGGCGCGATCAACGTCGCCGCGCGAGCGGAACAGGTTCCCCAGGGTAAGATGGGCTTCAACGGTCCCCGTATCCTCTTTCAGCATGTCGAGGAACAGGTCTACCGCTTTGTCCTGCTGATTGCTCAGGAGGAAGTTCACCCCCGCAACGTAGTCGCGGGAGAGCCGGTTGGCCTCATCCTGTTTTGTTTGTTGCGCACTTCTGCGGCCCATATACCAGCCATAGGCTGCGGCGACAGGCAAAAGCAGAAACAACAACTCCAGCATCGTCGATTATTCCTTCACGACCGGCACGCCAGAGCTTTCCGGCATGTCGGACGCAGGCGCAATGTGATGTTCGAGTCGTTTGATTTTACGTTCAGCGCGCGCAAGCGAAACACGGACTTTTAACCAGAACAAACCGCAAACCAGCCAGCCAATGGCAAAGCCTGCAGCAAATAAGACCGCGAGCAGGCTCGACACGCGATACTCGCCCTGAGCCAGCAGATAGTTAAACGTCACCTGCTGATCGTTTTGTGCACCCAATGTGACTGAAATGACAAAAATCGCCAATACCAGTAAGAAAATGAGTAAATATTTCACATTACTTCCCGTTATGTGGTTCAAGCGAATAAAGTATGTTCAACTTACCGCAATCAGCCTTATAAACTACCATTTTAGTGACGGGCGCGAAATGGAAAAAGTGACGCGCCAGTCATGGATCTATGGGCAAAATGCGCAATATCAACCTTCAGGCGTCCGTTTGGTCCCTTTCGGCTATTTCTTCTTTCTCTTCCGGCGGTGGCGTTAGCGGGCCGCAGAATCGTTCAGCCAGCCAGGTCGCCAGCATAACCAGCATCCACGAAATGAGCGTGGCGACGACCAGGTCCCGTGGCCAGTGCATCCCCAACAGTAAGCGGCTGCCCATCACTCCCGTCGCCCAGACCAGTAAAATGACGATGGTGACCGTTCGACGTCTAGGCCAAAGCAGCCCAACCCCCAGCAGCGCCCAGCTGGCCGCAAACATGGTGTGGCCGGAGGGAAACGCGAACCCGGTCTCTTTCTGCCAGTGTTTACGCAAGAATTTCGGGATATCCTGCTGTTCCGCAAGCTGTTCTTTCACCAGTGCGCCACGATCTTTACGCTTTAAAGTGTAGAACTCATCCACCGGAACATGGTGCGTTTTTTCCAGCCAGACGACAAAAGGACGCGGCTCCTGAACGCGATCTTTCACCCAGGATTTTACGCCCTGACCGATAAGGATAGCGCCACCGAGGATCGCAAAGAGCATTAGCGCCGCGCGCAGACGAAAGCGCAGGCACCACAGAAACCAGGCGCACAGGAGGACGTGGGTGATAATTCCCCAGGGCTGGGTGACCGTTTCCGTAATCCAGTATAACGTTTTCAGCCACGTGGCGTTCTGCCCGGGCTGCCACATCCACCCTGAAAGCCATACGGCCAAAGGCATAATCAGTAAAATGGCCGCACCTGCTGCCGTACGTCTGGCGATTGAATGCATGTCTTCTCCTTTTTGCTAAGCGTCACAATCATAACTGAAATTTGTTCGCTGGGTGGAGATGTCGGATCGTGCTTTTAACGGTCATATCGCATGGTGCCCATTAGGCGAACCTGCTGAGCTTGTGGCAAAATAAACTGATACAGAAAGCAAAACAGGGCAAAGGCACGAAACGTGTCAGCCTACTCTGGAGAATCACATGCAGCTTAAACGTGTGGCAGAAGCCAAACTGCCAACCCCATGGGGCGATTTCCTGATGGTGGGTTTTGAAGAACTGGCAACCGGACAGGATCATGTCGCACTGGTGTATGGCGACATTTCAGGGCAGACGCCGGTGCTGTCCCGCGTCCATTCAGAGTGTCTCACCGGCGACGCGCTGTTCAGCCTGCGCTGTGATTGCGGTTTCCAGCTGGAAGCGGCCCTTTCTCATATTGCTGAAGAGGGCCGCGGCGTGCTGCTTTATCACCGTCAGGAAGGGCGTAACATTGGTTTGCTGAATAAAATTCGCGCCTACGCGCTTCAGGACCAGGGCTACGATACGGTTGAAGCCAACCATCAGCTCGGTTTTGCCGCTGACGAACGTGATTTCACCTTATGCGCCGATATGTTCAAGCTGCTGGGCGTAGACGAAGTTCGTCTGCTGACCAATAACCCGAAAAAAGTGGAAATCCTGACCGAAGCCGGGATCAACATCGTTGAACGTGTACCGCTGATTGTCGGCCGTAACCCGAAAAATGCCCACTACCTTGATACCAAAGCCGCCAAAATGGGCCATCTGCTCAAAGAGTGATATAAAAAGCCCGGCACGCGTGCCGGGCTCGTTTCATCAATCCAGCATCTTACGAATCACGTAATGTAAAATGCCGTCGTTCTGGTAGTAGGTCAACTCGGTTGCCGTATCAATACGGCACCGACAATCCAGCACCTCGGTTTTCCCGTCTGCCCGCGTTAACGTTACCGGCACCGTTTTACCCGGCTGCAGGTTTTGCAGGCCGCTAATGTCAATCTGCTCTTCCCCGGTCAGACCCAGCGTTTTACGCGTCACGCCCTGCGGGAACTCAAGCGGCAGGATCCCCATGCCGATCAGATTCGAACGGTGAATACGTTCGAACGATTCGGCGATGACCACCCGAACGCCAAGCAGGCGCGGGCCTTTCGCCGCCCAGTCGCGGCTGGAGCCGGAACCGTACTCTTTCCCGGCAATCACCGCCAGCGGCGTCCCTTCCTGTTGGTATTTGACCGCCGCATCATAAATCGACACGACTTCCGTCCCCGGCAGATGGCGCGTCATGCCCCCTTCCACGCCCGGCACCATTTCGTTACGAATGCGGATGTTGGCAAAGGTCCCGCGCATCATGACTTCATGGTTACCGCGGCGCGAACCGTAGGAGTTAAAATCGCGGCGTTCGACACCCCGACTTTGCAGGTAACGGCCTGCCGGGCTATCGGCTTTGATGCTCCCCGCCGGAGAGATATGATCCGTCGTGACGGAATCCCCCAGCATGGCCAGGATACGCGCGCCATGGATATCCTTAAGCGGCGCCGGCTCGGCCAGCATCTCATCAAAGAACGGCGACAGACGAATATAGGTCGAGTCATCCTGCCAGCCATAGGTATCCGAACCTGCAACATTGATGGCTTTCCATTCCGGCGTGCCTTCAAAGACTTCCGCGTACTCTTTGCGGAACATCTCGGTAGAGACCTTCTCAACGGCCAGCGCGATTTCACGTGAAGAAGGCCAAATATCTTTCAGATAGACAGGATCATTCTTACGATCGTGACCAATCGGATCGGTCACCAGGTTGATATTCATGTTCCCTGCGAGAGCGTATGCCACCACCAGCGGCGGCGAAGCAAGCCAGTTGGTTTTTACCAGCGGGTGAATGCGCCCTTCAAAGTTTCGGTTACCGGAAAGAACGGCGCCTACCGTCAGGTCACCCTGCTTGATCGCCGTTTCGATGGGTTCAGGCAGTGGCCCGGAGTTACCAATACAGGTCGTACAGCCGTAGCCCACGAGGTTAAAGCCCAGCTCGTCCAGGTACGGCGTCAGTTTGGCCTGAGCCAGGTAATCCGACACCACTTTGGAGCCCGGTGCCAGCGAGGCCTTAACCCACGGTTGAGGTTTTAGCCCAAGCTCTACCGCTTTCTTAGCCAGCAGACCGGCCGCCATTAATACGCTGGGGTTGGAAGTATTGGTGCAGGAGGTAATCGCGGCAATCACAACCGCACCGTCCGGAAGCTGATACTGATGTCCGTTCAGAACATAGTCGACGGGACGATGGTCTTTCTGCGCCACGTTCACTTCCAGGGTATTGCTGTCGGCAAACGCTTTCGGCACGTCGGTCAGCGCAACCCTGTCCTGCGGGCGTTTCGGACCCGCGAGGCTCGCTTCGACGCTTCCCATATCGAGTTCAAGCGTGCTGGTGAAAACAGGCTCATCGCCCGGATTGCGCCACATGCCCTGCGCTTTGGTATACGCTTCCACCAGCGCGACCTGTTCTTCGCTGCGGCCGCTGAGGCGCATGTACTCCAGCGTGACGTCGTCAATGGGGAAAAAGCCGCAGGTGGCACCGTATTCCGGCGCCATATTGGCAATGGTGGCGCGGTCGGCCAGCGGCAGCGAATCCAGTCCGTCACCGTAGAATTCGACAAACTTGCCTACCACACCATGCTTGCGCAGCATCTGGGTGACGGTCAGCACCAGGTCGGTGGCGGTAATGCCTTCAGAGAGCTTTCCGGTCAGCTTGAAGCCCACCACATCCGGAATAAGCATGGAAACCGGCTGGCCGAGCATGGCGGCTTCCGCTTCAATACCGCCGACGCCCCAGCCCAGCACGCCCAGACCGTTGATCATGGTGGTATGTGAATCCGTGCCCACCAGCGTGTCCGGATAAGCCACCCACTCTTTATCCTGCAATTCGCTCCAGACGGCTTTACCCAGATATTCAAGGTTTACCTGGTGACAAATGCCGGTGCCTGGCGGTACCACGCTAAATCGGCTGAACGCCTGCTGTCCCCACTTCAGGAAGACGTAGCGCTCGTGGTTACGCTCCATCTCGAGACGAACGTTTTCACCAAAGGCATCGTCATCACCGAAGTGGTCAACGGTCACGGAGTGGTCAATGACGAGGTCAACGGGGGAAAGCGGGTTAACCTTTGCCGTATCTCCGCCGAGACGCTTCACGGCTTCGCGCATCGCGGCTAAATCAACCACGGCCGGAACACCGGTAAAGTCCTGCATCAGCACCCTTGCCGGGCGGTAGGCGATTTCTCTGTCGGCATGGGCCTTCTCAAGCCATCCTGCCAGCGCCTGGATATCATCGAGCGTGACGGAGTCACCGTCCTGCCAGCGCAACAGATTTTCAAGTAAAACTTTCAAGGACTTGGGTAAACGCGAAATGTCCCCAAGCGTTCTGGCAGCCAGCGGCAGGCTGTAGTAGTGCCAGGTTTTATTTTCTGCCTGTAACGTATCCTTACTGGCTTCGCGTAGGGTTAACGACATAAGCTCCTCCTTAATCACAGAGATGTCCCGACAATCATCAGGGCTGTAATTAAAGATAACACAAAGATGTCGTAACGTTTTGATAACAACCCAAATTGATAAATTTCGGATTGGTCCACAAGGGGGAAACAAAAAACCCCGCCGTAGCGAGGTTTTACAATTTAGTGGAGCGCCAGCCAGATGAGCTGACTCCAGAACAGAATCGACACGGTAAAAACGCCGATCCACGACCAGTATTTGTGAGACGTCATGTTATTCATCATAGGGACACCAGGCATTATTTATAAAAATTCCGAGGTTGTTCCTCAGTGCTATATTGCTGATGTGTATTTATTAAAGAGTACAAAAGTGCAGAGTCGATATTCAGACTATTTGCATCATTACGCAATAAACTAAATTATTGTTTTTTGGGTTCGTCTTCTGCGAACACATCAATAAACGCCTGCTGCTGCGGCGTCAGTTTCCAGGACGCAGGTACAACAGTTGCAGGTGCTTTACGCCCTCTGTGGCCGTTGTCACGATGCTGACACATCTGTTTTACCGAAGCGGTACGTACCGTCACTGCCATATTTAACCCCAATATCTCCAGGCCAGGAGAGCAACAGCCACCCAAAACAAGGCGGAGACGAGAAAGACCGCCAGCCAGGCTTTACGCTTGAGCGCAGGATCCCTTTGCGGTTCTTCACTTCCTGAAGGCATTGCTAACCTCATACAATCGACATCGCTTATCATTTAGGACCAAACAATTGGTACAATTAATAATCTGTTGAGATAAATCCTAAAGAAACTTTAGCCGAAAAGCCAGTGAATTTACGCACCGGGAGGTATGAAATATTCAATCTTTTGACCAGAAATAAATTATTGAAAAGAAAAATTTGCGGAGGCGTAAATTAGTTTCTACTTTTGTCGCCAATTCACGACATTAAAACCTTACAAAGCAAATGGCTAATGACATTATATGGCAGGGAAAGCAGATGATGATAATTCTAATTTAGCTTTGAGGCGTTATTTCGGTATCTTTCCCTGGGGGAAAGATACCGGGTGTGATTATTTTTCGGGGAGTTTGATGTCTTTAAACATCTCTTCAATATCTTCATTTGAGCGTAATGCCACGGCGGTATCCACCACGTCACGCGTTAAATGAGGGGCAAAGCGCTGAATAAAATCATACATATAGCTGCGCAGGAAGGTGCTGCGGCGGAACCCAATTTTTGTGGTGCTATGGCTGAAAACGTCGTGCGCATCAAGACGCACCAGGTCAGGGTCTGACACCGGATCGACCGCCATGCTGGCGATGACGCCCACGCCCAATCCAAGCCGGACATAGGTCTTAATCACGTCGGCATCGGTCGCGGTAAAGACAATGCGCGGCGTTAACCCTGCCCGGTTAAATGCCGTATCAAGCTCGGACCGGCCGGTAAAGCCAAACGTATAGGTCACCAGAGGATACTGGGCCAACTCTTCGATAGTGACCGACCCTTTACCCGCCAGGGGGTGATCGGGGGTCACCACAATAGAACGGTTCCAGTGGTAGCACGGGAGCATCACCAGATCGTCATACAGGTGAAGCGCTTCGGTGGCGATAGCAAAGTCTGCATTCCCCTTAGAGACGGCTTCAGCGATTTGCGTTGGCGAGCCCTGGTGCATATGCAACGAGACGCGAGGATAACGCTCGATAAAGCCTTTGATCACGCCGGGCAGCGCATAGCGCGCCTGCGTATGCGTCGTGGCAATATACAGCGAGCCTTTATCCGGCCAGGTATGCTCCCCCGCCACAGACTTAATCGCATCGACTTTAGAGAGGACTTCACGCGCAATGCGGATGATTTCCTGCCCTGCAGGCGTCACCTGAGTAAGATGCTTACCGCTGCGGGCGAAGATCTGAATGCCTAACTCATCCTCCAGCATACGAACTTGTTTGCTGATGCCCGGTTGCGAGGTATATAGCCCCTCGGCGGTAGAAGAGACGTTAAGGTTATGATTCACCACCTCAACAATATAACGAAGCTGCTGTAATTTCATGCCAGACCATCCGATTTAGCGCATGCGGTCATTCGCTTAAGACGATTTAATAATAAGAAACGGGTTAACTATAACCACTATATCATTTATAGCCTGACTGTATAGTACGGAACAAAAAATAATAACAAGGTAATAAAAAAGGGCCGGAAATCCGGCCCTTTTACAGGTAAGTTACGGTTAGGAAAGATTATTTCTTGCCTTCAACCCATTTGCCATCGACAAAGAAGGCTGACCATCCGGTCGCTTTACCCTCTTTCTCTGCCGCAACATACTGCTGCTTAGTTTTACGGCTAAAACGCACCACGGTTTTGTTGCCTTCCGGATCCTGCTGCGGCGCATCGGCCAGATAACGCAGTTTCTCCGGCAGACGATCGCGGAAGCGATATAGCTCTTCCACCAGCGGCGCGCGGGTTTCGCGCGATTTCGGGAAGGTGTTGGCGGCCAGGAAGACACCTGCCGCGCCGTCACGCAGCACGAAGTACGCGTCGGATTTCTCACACGGCAGCTCCGGCAGCGGAACCGGATCTTCCTTCGGCGGGGCCACTTCACCGTTACGCAGAATTTTGCGCGTGTTTTTACATTCGTCGTTGGTACAGGCCATGTACTTACCGAAACGTCCCATTTTCAGGTGCATTTCAGAACCACACTTCTCGCACTCCACAATCGGGCCGTCATAGCCTTTAATGCGGAACTCGCCCTCTTCAATCTCATACCCGTCACACGTTGGGTTATTACCGCACACGTGCAGCTTGCGTTTTGGATCGATCAGGTAGCTGTCCATTGCCGTGCCGCATTTTTTGCAGCGGCGCTTGGCACGCAGAGCGTTCGTTTCCGCATCGTCACCTTCCAGCACGTTGAGAACTTCGTTCTCCGGCACCAGGTTGATGGTGGTTTTGCAGCGCTCTTTTGGCGACAGCGCATAGCCGGAGCAGCCCAGGAACACGCCCGTGGTGGCAGTACGGATCCCCATCTTGCGGCCACAGGTTGGGCAGTCGATGCTGGTCAGTACCATCTGGTTAGGCAGCATGCCGCCCTCTTCAGGGTCTTTCTCCGCTTTTTCAAGCTGGTCGGTGAAGTCGCTGAAGAAGCTGTCAAGGACCTTTTTCCATTCCGCCTGGTGGCTGGCAACCTGGTCGAGGCTGTCTTCCATTTGCGCGGTGAAATCGTAGTTCATCAGCTCGCGGAAGTTGGCTTCCAGACGATCGGTGACGATCTCACCCATTTTTTCCGCATAGAAACGACGGTTTTCAACACGGACGTAACCGCGATCCTGAATCGTCGAGATAATTGACGCGTAGGTCGACGGACGGCCAATACCGCGTTTTTCCAGCTCTTTTACCAGAGATGCTTCACTGAAGCGTGCCGGTGGCTTGGTGAAGTGCTGAGCCGGGATCAGCTCAACCAGAGACAGTTCATCACCTTTGTTCACCGCAGGCAGCGTTCGGTCTTCATCACCTTTACGCAGCGCAGGCATCACTTTTGTCCAGCCGTCGAAACGCAGAATACGACCGCGCGCCTTGAGACGGAAATCACCCGCGCCAACGGTCAGCGTGGTGGAGTCGTACTGGGCCGGGGTCATCTGGCACGCCACGAACTGACGCCAGATCAGCTGATACAGCTTCTGCGCGTCGGCTTCCATATCTTTCAGCGATTCAGCCAGCACGGAGACGTCAGAAGGACGAATCGCTTCGTGCGCTTCCTGAGAATTCTCTTTACTGGCGAACTGGTTAGCGCTTTCCGGCAGGTATTTCTTACCGAAGTTGTCGCTGATGTAGCCACGCACCATATTGACCGCGTCCTGACTCAGGTTGGTTGAGTCGGTACGCATGTAGGTGATGTAACCTGCTTCATACAAGCGCTGGGCCATCATCATGGTCTTCTTCACGCCATAACCCAGACGGGTGCTCGCCGCCTGTTGCAGGGTGGAGGTGATAAACGGCGCACCAGGCTTGCTGCTGGTCGGTTTGTCTTCACGTTCCAGTACCTGATAGCGTGCCTTTTCCAGCAGCGCCACGGCGGCCATGGTCTGGTCGCGGTTTTCCGGGCGGAAAGGCTTATCGTTCTGGTGGCTTACCTGCAGCGGCAGAGCGTCACCGCCCGGCGTGGTCACATTGGCATCGACTTCCCAGAACTCTTCCGGCACGAAGGCTTTAATTTCGCGCTCGCGCTCAACGACCAGACGCACGGCGACGGATTGCACACGACCTGCGGACAGGCCACGGGCAATCTTTTTCCACAGCAGTGGAGAAACCATGTAGCCCACAACGCGGTCCATAAAGCGACGCGCCTGCTGGGCGTTAACACGGTCGATGTTTAGCTCGCCCGGCTTCTCAAACGCCTGACGAATCGCATTCTTCGTAATTTCGTTAAACACTACGCGGCTGTAGCGTTTGTCATCACCCCCGATCACTTCCCGCAGGTGCCACGCAATGGCTTCCCCTTCGCGGTCAAGGTCGGTTGCGAGATAGATGTGGTCTGCTTTTTCAGCCAGCTGCTTCAGCTCGTTAACGACTTTTTCTTTCCCTGGAAGCACTTCATATTGTGCATCCCAGTTATGCCATGGGTTAACACCCATGCGGTTGACAAGCGCGCTACGTTCATCCTTTTTAGGCTTTTTAGCCCCTTTGGTGGAGGTAGAGTCTGCGCTCTTTTTGCTGGCTGAGCCACTGGTCGGCAAATCGCGGATATGACCAACGCTGGACTTAACCACGTAGTCATTACCCAGATACTTATTGATCGTTTTGGCTTTTGCCGGGGACTCAACGATGACGAGAGCTTTACCCATATTCACCTTTACCTAATTTAATTCTTCCAGGAATACGCCGCACGTTGATTTCCCTTCCGCTGACGACGAGCCAATGATATTGCGACTGCGTCAGGAGATATCAACCCCTTTGTCTTACCGGGCGTTAAAGAAAAGACGCCCAGGTGATTGAGTTCTCGGGTATTTTTCTCACATCTCGTGTAATTCGTGACGAATTCCCGGTTGAATGTCAAGCAATTCTGTTGCCAGAATGACGAAAGCGCACACTCTACCTGATAAAATTCGTTACGCAACTTTATTAGCATGCAAAAGCAAATCCTGCCAGCCAGGCCCCTGCACCTTATCCCCTCACATTACAGGGAAAATTTGCCCCCAAAGCGCCCTCGGCGTAGACTATTGTCACTGTTTAAGGAGTGGATTATGCAGAATACGACCCAACCTATTGACCGAGCCTCTCTGCTTATCGAAGCAAACAAGCTTATTCGTGACCATGAAGATACGCTGGCAGGCATTGAAGCCACCGGCGTAGAGCAGCGAAATGGCGTGCTGGTTTTCAGCGGTGAATACTTCCTTGATGAACAGGGCTTACCGACCCCGAAAAGCACCGCCGTGTTTAACATGTTTAAATACCTGGCACATACGCTTTCCGAGAAATATCACCTGGTCGATTAACGCAAAACGCGAGGCATAAGCCTCGCGTTTTTGTTTACAGCAGCGGTTTTTGTCCACGCTGTAGCCAGCGGAGCAGCAGGCGGTCCGCGCTTTCTGCCGCACTGTTGGTAAAGCGGTCAAGGAGTCGCTTGCGCTGGGCAAAGCGGACGCCCACCAGTTCCCGGCCTTCCATCAGGTTGAGCAGCAGATCGTCGCTGGTTCCGACTTCATCTACAAGCCCTTTCTCCTGCGCCTGAACGCCGTACCAGTGCTCACCCGTTGCGACCTGCTCAATGTCCAGCGTCGGGCGCATACGGTGCACAAAGTCTTTAAAGAGATGATGCGTTTCGTTGAGATCCTCACGGAATTTTTGGCGCCCTTCTTCCGTGTTTTCCCCCAGCAGCGTCAGGGTGCGTTTGTACTGACCCGCAGTGTGAAGCTCGATATCAATCTCTTTATTTTTCAGGAAGCGGTTAAAGTTCGGGATCTGTGCGACCACGCCGATCGAGCCGATAATCGAGAACGGTGCGGCCACAATTTTGTCCGCCACGCAGGCCATCATGTAGCCACCACTCGCCGCCACTTTATCTACGGCCACGGTCAGCGGGATCTGTTTTTCACGCAGGCGCTGCAGCTGAGAGGCCGCCAGGCCGTAGCCGTGCACCACGCCCCCCGGGCTTTCAAGACGAACAACGACCTGGTCCTGCGGCGTCGCCACGGCCAGCACGGCAGTGACCTCTTCGCGCAAAGACGCGACTTCATGCGCATCCATGCTGCCTTTAAAATCGAGCACGTAAACCCGTGGCGTGACCTTATCCTGTGGCGTATTGAGCTTCGCCTTTGCCTTTGCCGCTTTGCCTTCCTGCTTATGCTTTTTCTTCTGGGCTTTGAGCCACAGTTTCTGTTGATGACTGTCAAGCAGCGCGAGAGACATCTCTTCCTGCATCTCTTTATACTGCTCGCTCAGGCGGGTGATGCGTAACTCCCCACGCTGACGCTTGCGCTGCGTCAGGTTGACAATCAGAACGGCAACCACCGCAATGGCAATCACCACCGTCGCGATTTTCGCCAAAAACAACCCATATTGAGAAAGTAATTCCACGCGTTCCACCTTGATTTAACCACGAATCTTTCACGGCAGTGTACAACACCCCCTGCCCATGCGTCTCGCTCGTGACACTACCTCTGCGAGGCGCCTTCAGGAATCCCCGGTCTGGCGTTTAAATATTTGCAAATTGTTAATTTTACAGCAATGCGTCCTGTAGACTGATTGAATTATCAGGCGAATTCGGGCATAAAGCCGAAAAGTCACAAAAGAAGGCGTGTTTAAGTCACCGTGCGCCGAGGAGTCACCTTGCATTATCAACCGCAAAAAAATCTGCTGCAGAACCGCATCATTCTTGTCACTGGGGCCAGCGACGGGATTGGCCGTGAAGCGGCGCTGACCTACGCTGAGTATGGCGCGAGCGTCATCCTGACCGGCCGCAACGAAGAAAAACTTAAAGGGGTGGCGCAGGAGATTGAAGCCGCAGGTGGGATTCCTGCTCGCTGGTACACGCTCGATCTGCTCACCTGCACGCCCGCGTCATGTCAGGAGCTTGCTCACCGCATCAGCACCCATTACCCGCGCCTGGACGGCGTACTGCATAATGCCGGCTTGCTTGGCGAAGTTCGCCCGATGGATGAACAGGATCCCGAGATCTGGCAGGAGGTCATGCAGGTCAACGTCAACGGGACGTTTTTCCTGACCCAGGCACTCCTTCCTTTATTACTCAAATCGGATTCGGGTTCACTGGTGTTCACCTCCTCCAGCGTAGGCCGTGAGGGGCGCGCAAACTGGGGTGCCTATGCCGTATCAAAATTCGCAACCGAAGGCATGATGCAGGTGCTGGCAGAGGAGTACCAAAGCCGCCATCTTCGCGTAAACTGCATTAACCCGGGCGGTACGCGCACAAAAATGCGCGCCAGCGCCTTCCCGACGGAAGACCCGCAGAAGCTGAAAACGCCGGCAGACATTATGCCGCTCTATCTCTGGCTGATGGGCGACGACAGCCGCCGCAAAACCGGGATGACCTTTGACGCCCAGCCGGGCCGTAAACCAGGAATCTCGCAATGAGTGAAGAACGTCATCAGCAGCGCCAGCAGCGGCTGAAGGAACAGGTCGATGCACGCGTCGCGGCCGCTCAGGACGAGCGCGGGATCGTCATCGTCTTTACCGGCAACGGTAAAGGGAAAACCACGGCCGCATTCGGCACGGCGACACGCGCCGTCGGCCACGGGCAGAAGGTTGGCGTTATCCAGTTTATTAAAGGTGAGTGGCCTAACGGCGAGCGTAATCTGCTTGAGCCTCACGGCGTTGAGTTCCAGGTGATGGCGACCGGATTTACGTGGGACACCCAGAACCGCGAAACCGATACCGCAGCCTGTCTGGCCGTCTGGGAGCACGCTAAAAGAATGCTGGTCGATCCTTCACTCAATATGGTTCTGCTGGATGAAATCACGTATATGGTCGCCTACGACTATTTGCCGCTAGAAGAGGTGCTTAATGCACTGAAAAACCGTCCCGCCCATCAGACGGTCATCATCACGGGCCGCGGGTGTCATCGGGATATTCTGGAGCTGGCAGATACCGTAAGCGAGCTGCGTCCGGTTAAACATGCGTTTGATGCGGGCATCAAAGCGCAAATAGGGATTGATTACTAAAGAAAAAAGCCCGGTGTCTTCACCGGGCTTTTACATTAACCGTTGTTATTACGGCTGCCAGAGCGGCGGTTGCTGCTCACCTGGCTGTGACGCTTCACCGCACGGCGAATCTGGTTCGCCTTCATGCGGCGACGATCTTTTTCCACCGCCACTTTAGAGGTGGTTTCCGGCGTCAGGCCGACCAGCTCGCGCAGGTAGTTGGTCTGGGTCAGATCCAGTTCGGTATAACCCCCACGCGGCAGGCCTTTTGGCAGCAGGATGTCGCCGTAACGGACACGGATCAGGCGGCTAACCTGCACGCCTACCGCTTCCCAGAGACGACGCACCTCGCGGTTGCGGCCTTCGGTCAGGGTCACGTTGTACCACTGGTTGATGCCTTCCCCACCGGTAAATTTGATGGTTTTGAACGCCGCAGGACCGTCTTCCAGCTGAACGCCACGCGACAGGTCGCGCAGTTTATTCTCGTCAACCTGGCCAAACACGCGCACCGCGTATTCACGTTCCACTTCACGGCTTGGGTGCATCAGACGGTTTGCCAGTTCACCATCGGTGGTAAACAGCAGCAGACCGCAGGTATTCACGTCCAGACGACCAACGGCAATCCAGCGAGCGCCACGCAGTTTAGGCAGACGGTCAAACACCGTCGGGCGACCTTCCGGGTCATTGCGGGTACACAGCTCGCCTTCCGGCTTGTAGTAAGCCAGCACGCGGCAGATCTGCTCAGCGGACTCTTTCACGGAGATAAGATGACCGTCGATACGGATCTTCAGCCCCGGTACGATTTCTACGCGGTCACCCAGCGTGGCGATTTTACCGTCCACACTCACGCGGCCCGCTTCAATAATGGCTTCGATTTCACGGCGTGAACCGTGGCCGGCACGCGCCAGCACTTTCTGTAACTTCTCGCTCATTGAGCTTCCTCAGGTGTCGCCTTCACAGGCGTCGAATCACGTCAAAAGAGGGCCGAGCCCTGCTTTGATGGCCGCGTAGTATATCTGCTTATACCATTACAAGAAAGGCTTTACGTCACCCACGCCTTCACGAATCACTTCCGGTGCATCTTCGGTTAAGTCGACCACGGTGGTCGGCTGCTGGCCGAGATAACCGCCGTGAATAATCAGCTCGACCACCTTCTCCAGACGATCTTTGATCTCTTCCGGATCGGACTCGGTAAACTCGCTGCCGGGCAGCATCAGCGAGGTAGACAGCATTGGTTCACCGAGGGTTTCCAGCAGCGCCTGCGCAATCGGGTTCGACGGCACGCGCATGCCGATGGTTTTACGTTTTTCCTGCAGCAGACGACGCGGCACTTCTTTGGTCCCTTTCAGGATGAAGGTGTAGTTGCCCGGCGTGTTGTTCTTAATCAGGCGAAACGCTACGTTATCGACATAAGCATAGGTCGACAGCTCAGAGAGATCGCGGCACATCAGGGTAAAGTTATGGCCGTCCGGCAGCTGGCGAATGCGGCAAATGCGTTCCATTGCCCCTTTATCTTCAATTTTGCAGCCCAGCGCGTAGCCGGAATCGGTCGGGTAGACAATCACGCCGCCTTTGCGGACGATCTCCACGGCCTGGTTAATCAGGCGTGGCTGCGGGTTATCCGGATGGATATAGAAAAACTGACTCATACTTCCCTCTCTTCAATTTGCTGCGGCTGTTCCCAGAGCTGCCAGACCGGCTCAACGCCAGCGGGCAGCCAGAGCTTGCGCCCCAGTTCGATCCAGGCGCAGGGCTGATGGAAATCAGAACCCTGTGAGCCAAGCAGGCCGTACTGTCGGGCATAGGTCGCGAGCTGCGCGCGCTCATTGGGTGCCTGCTGACACTGGGCGACTTCCATCGCCTCTCCACCGTTTTCGGCAAAGTGCGCCAGCAGCCTTTTCAGCCATTTAGCAGAAAGATTATACCGCCCCGGATGGGCCAGCACGGCCTTACCGCCAGAATGATGAATCACATCAATAGCTTGTTTTATTGTACACCACTGTGGCGGAACGTATCCGGTTTTCCCGCGCGCCAGATACTTTTTAAAGACATCCGCCATCGTCGTGGCTTTACCCGCCTCTACCAGAAAACGGGCGAAATGACCGCGCGTAACCGCCCCGCCGTTCGCCAGCTTTTGCGCACCTTCCAGCGCGCCAGGAATATGTGCCTTTTCCAGACGCTCGCCGATCATCTCTGCGCGCTGGTTGCGGCGCGTTTTTTGTTCTTGCAAAAACTCAATAAGTGCCGGATGGTCTATATCGATGTTCAGGCCAACGATATGAATCTCATGGTTTTCCCAGACGGTCGAAATCTCGACGCCGGACACCAGATTGAGTGCCAGCCCGCAGCGGGCAATCTCGGCGCGCGCAGCCGGAATGGCATCCGTCGTATCGTGATCGGTTATCGCCAGCGTGCCGATGCGCATTTCAACGGCACGATGAACCAGGGCTTCGGGTGTCAGCAGGCCATCAGAGGCCTGAGTATGGCTGTGTAAATCATAAATAATCGCGTAGGTGGTATCGCTCAAAGCACTTCCCATAACAGGTTGAAGACATCCGAAACCGCCATGATACCGACTTAACGTGAAATTCTGAAATCAAGGGTTGACAACACGCCATCGAACTAGTTAACTAGTACGCAAGTTCACACGAGAAAGGTATCTGAAAATGACAGCACATTTCACTCTGCACGGTTGGTGGCGTACTTCCTGATCTTCGGGCAGTGTCACGCGTCTGCGAAATGCAAACAGATACCCGCCCGCTACTCAGCGGGCTTTTTTTTGAACAGAATAAATGAGAACACCAACATGCAAACAGCCAAACCCCATCTCGAATTGCTGACCTGCGAGGCGGCCTATCGCCACAACCCGACCGCGCTGTTTCATCAGGTGTGCGGGGCACGCCCGGCAACGCTGCTGCTGGAATCTGCGGACATCGACAGCAAAGACGATCTGAAAAGCCTGCTGCTGGTCGACAGCGCGTTGCGCATTACCGCCTTAGGTGACACTGTCACCATTAAGGCTTTGTCAGACAATGGCGCATCTCTGCTGCCGCTGCTGGATGCCGCCCTGCCTTCAGGCATCGAAAATGAACGTCATCCAGAAATGCGCATCCTGCATTTCCCGCCGGTTAGCCAACTGTTAGATGAAGACGCGCGCCTCTGTTCCCTGTCCGTCTTTGATGCCTTCCGCCTGCTGCAAAACCTGGTCACCGTTCCGCACGAAGAGCGTGAAGCGATGTTCTTTGGCGGGCTGTTTGCTTACGACCTGGTCGCGGGATTTGAAGATTTGCCGGAAACCGAGCAGGGCAATCGCTGCCCGGACTATTGCTTCTATCTGGCCGAAACCCTGCTGGTGATCGACCATCAGAAACAGTACACCCGTATCCAGGCCAGCCTGTTCACGCCTTCTGGCGCTGAGAAAACCCGTCTGGAGCACCGCATTGCCCAACTGCAGCAGCAAATGACGGAAGCGCCGCCTGCGCTACCGGTGCAGCGCGTCGAGAAGATGACCTGCGATGTGAACCAGACCGACGATCAATACGGTGCCGTGGTTCGCCAGATGCAAAAGGCGATTCGCGCCGGGGAAATTTTCCAGGTCGTGCCTTCCCGCCGCTTCTCTCTGCCCTGCCCGTCCCCGCTGGCCGCTTACGACGTGTTGAAAAAGAGCAACCCAAGCCCGTACATGTTCTTTATGCAGGACAACGACTTCACGCTGTTCGGCGCCTCGCCGGAAAGCTCGCTGAAGTACGACGCCACCAGCCGCCAGATTGAAATTTACCCGATCGCCGGAACCCGCCCGCGCGGACGTCGCGCAGACGGCTCGTTGGATCGCGATCTCGACAGCCGCATCGAGCTGGAAATGCGTACCGACCATAAAGAACTCTCCGAGCACCTGATGCTGGTTGACCTGGCGCGTAACGATCTGGCCCGTATTTGCACCCCAGGCAGCCGCTACGTGGCGGACCTGACTAAAGTCGACCGCTATTCATTCGTGATGCACCTGGTCTCCCGCGTGGTCGGTGAGCTGCGCCACGATCTCGACGTACTGCACGCCTACCGCGCCTGCATGAACATGGGTACCCTGAGCGGTGCGCCGAAAGTGCGCGCCATGCAGCTGATTGCCGCCGCCGAAGGACGCCGTCGCGGCAGCTACGGCGGTGCGGTGGGCTATTTTACGGCCCACGGTGACCTCGATACCTGCATCGTGATCCGCTCCGCCTATGTCGAAGACGGTATTGCCACCGTTCAGGCCGGTGCCGGGATTGTTCTTGATTCTGTTCCGCAGTCTGAAGCTGACGAAACGCGCAGCAAAGCGCGTGCGGTCCTTCGCGCCATTGCTACCGCACACCACGCACAGGAGATTTTCTGATGGCTGACATTCTGCTGCTCGATAACATCGACTCCTTTACCTATAACCTGGCAGATCAGCTGCGTGCGAATGGCCATAACGTCGTTATCTATCGCAACCACGTCCCGGCGCAGACCCTGATTGACCGTCTGGCGACCATGCAAAACCCGGTGCTGATGCTCTCCCCGGGGCCGGGCGCGCCGAGCGAAGCGGGCTGTATGCCCGAACTGCTAACCCGCATGCGCGGCAAGCTGCCGATTATCGGTATCTGCCTTGGTCACCAGGCAATCGTGGAAGCCTACGGCGGTTACGTCGGCCAGGCGGGCGAGATCCTGCACGGTAAAGCCTCCAGCATTGAACATGACGGCCAGGCAATGTTTGCCGGGCTGCCGAATCCGCTCCCGGTCGCGCGCTACCACTCGCTGGTCGGCAGCAACATTCCCGCCGGGCTGACGATCAACGCCTCGTTTGAAGGGATGGTGATGGCGGTACGTCACGACGCGGATCGCGTCTGCGGGATGCAGTTCCATCCGGAATCCATCCTGACCTCCCACGGTGCCCGCCTGCTGGAGCAGACCCTCGACTGGGCGTTACAGAAGCTGGAGCAGACCAACACCCTGCAGCCGATTCTGGAAAAACTGTATCAGGCGCAAACCCTGAGCCAGCAGGAGAGCCACCAGCTCTTCTCCGCCGTGGTTCGCGGCGAGCTGAAGCCGGAACAGCTCGCAGCCGCGCTGGTGAGCATGAAGGTCCGCGGTGAAAGCCCGCAGGAGATCGCCGGTGCCGCCACGGCACTGCTGGAAAATGCCGCCCCGTTCCCGCGCCCGGACTATCCGTTTGCCGATATCGTCGGCACCGGCGGTGACGGCAGCAACAGTATCAATATTTCAACCGCCAGCGCCTTTGTGGCCGCAGCGTGTGGTCTGAAAGTAGCGAAACACGGTAACCGCAGCGTGTCCAGCCGGTCAGGCTCGTCTGATTTGCTCGCGGCATTCGGCATTAATCTCGATATGAACGCCGAACGTTCCCGTGAAGCGCTGGATGACCTGGGCGTCTGCTTCCTGTTTGCGCCGAAGTATCACACCGGTTTCCGCCACGCAATGCCGGTTCGTCAGCAGCTGAAAACCCGCACGCTGTTTAACGTGCTCGGCCCGCTGATCAACCCGGCCCATCCGCCGCTGGCGCTGATCGGTGTCTACAGCCCGGAACTGGTCCTGCCGATTGCCGAGACGCTGCGCGTGCTGGGTTACCAGCGTGCCGCCGTGGTGCACAGCGGCGGAATGGATGAAGTGTCTCTGCATGCCCCGACGCTGGTAGCCGAACTGCGCGACGGTGAAATCCTGAGCTACCAGCTCGAAGCCGCTGACTTTGGTTTAACTCCGTATCACCAGGAAGCGCTGGCAGGCGGTACCCCGGAAGAAAACCGTGACATTCTGACGCGCTTATTACAAGGTAAGGGAGAGGTCGCCCATGAGGCCGCCGTTGCCGCCAACGTCGCCATGCTGATGCGTTTGCACGGTGAGGAAGACCTTAAGGCCAACGTTCAAAAAGTTCTGGATGTACTGCGCTCCGGTGCAGCTTACGATCGCGTTACCGCACTTGCGGCAAGAGGGTAAAGAATGCAGACCGTTTTAGCGAAAATCGTTGCCGATAAGGCCATCTGGGTGGAAGCCCGCAAGCAACAGCAGCCGCTTGCCAGTTTCCAGAATGACGTCGTCCCGAGCAGCCGTCGTTTCTATGACGCCCTGCAGGGTGCGCGCACCGCGTTTATTCTTGAGTGCAAAAAAGCGTCTCCGTCTAAAGGCGTTATCCGTGACGATTTCGACCCGGCGCGCATTGCCGGTATTTATAAGCATCATGCCTCAGCCATCTCCGTGCTGACGGATGAGAAATATTTTCAGGGCAGCTTCGATTTTCTACCGATCGTCAGCGGCATCGCGCCGCAGCCGATCCTCTGTAAAGACTTCATTATCGATCCGTATCAGATTTGGCTGGCGCGCTTTTACCAGGCCGACGCCTGCCTGCTGATGCTCTCGGTGCTTGACGACGAGCAGTACCGCCAGCTCTCTGCCGTCGCGCACAGCCTGAAAATGGGCGTGCTGACCGAAGTGAGCAACGAAGAGGAGCTGGAGCGCGCGATTGCGCTGGAAGCCAAAGTGGTCGGCATTAACAACCGCGATCTGCGCGACCTGTCCATTGACCTGAACCGCACGCGCCAGCTGGCGCCGCGGCTGGGCTCTGGCGTCACGGTCATCAGCGAATCCGGCATTAACAGCTACGCCCAGGTGCGCGAGCTGAGCCACTTCGCCAACGGTTTCCTGATTGGCTCCGCCATGATGGAACATGACGATCTCAATGCGGCAGTACGTCGCGTGCTGCTGGGTGAGAACAAAGTCTGCGGTTTAACCCGCGAACAGGACGCCCAGGCCGCGTATGAAGCCGGAGCGATTTATGGCGGGCTGATTTTTGTGGATTCCTCTCCTCGCGCGGTCAGCGAAGAGCAGGCGCGTAAGGTCATCGCCGCGGCACCACTCAGCTATGTTGGCGTGTTCCGCAATGCGGATATCGCCGAGGTGGTTGAAAAAGCCGACGCGTTATCACTGAGCGCGGTGCAGCTTCACGGCGATGAAGATCAGGCCTATATCGATGCCCTGCGCGCCACGCTGGCGCCGCAGGTACAGATCTGGAAAGCGCAACGCGTTGACGATACGTTGCCCCCGCGTAACCTGAACCACGTGGATAAATACGTCCTCGATAACGGTCAGGGCGGAACCGGCCAGCGTTTTGACTGGTCCCTGCTGAACGGCGAAAAGCTGGACAACGTTCTGCTGGCGGGCGGATTAAGCCCGGATAACTGTGTAGAAGCCGCGAAAACCGGCTGCGCAGGCCTCGATTTCAATTCAGGCGTAGAGTCCCAGCCGGGTAGTAAAGATGCCAGCAAACTGGCCTCGGTTTTTAAAACTCTGCGTGCATATTAAGGAAGAGAAGATGACGACATTACTTAACCCGTATTTTGGTGAGTTCGGCGGGATGTACGTCCCGCAAATCCTGATGCCCGCCCTGCGCCAGCTGGAAGAAGCGTTTGTGAGCGCACAGAAGGATCCGGCGTTTCAGGCTGAATTTACCGACCTGCTGAAAAACTATGCAGGCCGCCCAACGGCCCTGACCAAATGCCGCAATCTGACGGAAGGCACGAAAACCACGCTGTATCTTAAGCGTGAAGACCTGCTGCACGGCGGCGCGCACAAGACTAACCAGGTGCTGGGCCAGGCGCTGCTTGCGAAGCGTATGGGCAAAACCGAAATCATCGCCGAAACCGGCGCAGGCCAGCACGGCGTGGCCTCGGCGCTCGCCAGCGCCCTGCTCGGCCTGAAATGCCGCATCTATATGGGGGCGAAAGACGTTGAGCGTCAGTCTCCGAACGTCTTCCGTATGCGTCTGATGGGTGCGGAAGTGATCCCGGTGCACAGCGGCTCCGCGACGCTGAAGGATGCCTGTAACGAAGCGCTGCGCGACTGGTCTGGCAGCTACGAAACCGCGCACTATATGCTCGGTACCGCGGCGGGCCCGCACCCGTTCCCAACCATCGTGCGTGAGTTCCAGCGCATGATCGGGGAAGAGACCAAAGCGCAGATCCTCGAAAAAGAGGGTCGCCTGCCGGATGCGGTCATCGCCTGCGTCGGCGGCGGGTCAAACGCCATCGGCATGTTCGCAGACTTTATCGACGACACCCGCGTGGGTCTGATTGGCGTCGAGCCTGCGGGTCATGGTATTGAATCGGGTGAACACGGCGCGCCGCTGAAGCATGGCCGCGTGGGGATCTACTTCGGCATGAAATCCCCGATGATGCAGACCGATGAAGGCCAGATTGAAGAGTCTTACTCTATCTCCGCTGGCCTCGACTTCCCGTCCGTCGGACCGCAGCACGCCTATCTGAACAGCACCGGTCGTGCGGACTATGTCTCCATTACCGATGACGAAGCGCTGGAAGCGTTCAAAACGCTGTGCCGCAGCGAAGGGATCATCCCGGCGCTGGAGTCTTCACACGCTCTGGCCCATGCGCTGAAAATGATGAAAGACAATCCGGAAAAAGAGCAGCTGCTGGTGGTCAACCTTTCCGGACGCGGTGACAAAGATATCTTCACCGTTCACGATATTCTGAAAGCACGAGGGGAAATCTGATGGAACGCTACGATAACGTATTTGCAGAACTGAAATCCCGCCAGGAAGGCGCGTTCGTTCCCTTCGTCACCCTGGGCGATCCGGGCCCTGAACAGTCGCTGAAGATCATCGACACCCTGATTGAATCCGGTGCCGATGCGCTGGAGCTGGGGATCCCGTTCTCTGACCCGCTGGCGGATGGCCCGACTATCCAGAATGCGACGCTGCGCGCGTTTGCTTCGGGCGTGACGCCAACCCAGTGCTTCGAAATGCTGGCGGCGATCCGTCAGAAGCATCCCACTATCCCGATTGGCCTGCTGATGTACGCCAATCTGGTGTTCAACCGCGGTATCGATGAATTTTACGCCGAGTGCGCCCGCGTGGGCGTCGACTCTGTTCTGGTCGCCGACGTGCCGGTCGAGGAGTCCGCGCCGTTCCGCCAGGCGGCGATGCGTCACAACGTCGCCCCGATTTTCATCTGCCCGCCGAACGCCGATGACACACTGCTGCGCCAGATAGCCTCTTACGGGCGCGGTTACACGTATCTGCTCTCCCGCGCAGGCGTGACCGGTGCCGAGAATAAAGCGGCCCTGCCGCTGCATCATCTGGTGGAAAAGCTGGCCGAGTACCATGCCGCGCCGCCGCTGCAGGGCTTCGGGATCTCCTCTCCAGACCAGGTCACCGCGGCGATTGACGCGAAGGCCGCAGGTGCCATTTCCGGCTCTGCGATAGTGAAGATCATTGAGAAGAACGTGGACAAGCCCGAGCAGATGCTGGCCGAGCTGAAGGCGTTTGTGACCGCCATGAAGGCGGCAACGCGTAAAGCCTGACCCCTCCACCGTCTGGCACCCTTGCCAGACGGTTACCTTTTCTTCCCCGTCTTCAACAAAGAATGACATCAAAATTGATCCTATCGATATTTTCGGTGTGAATGGCTTTTCAAACTGTCGTGTAAGCGTATGATCTGGACTCTTTTTTATCTTTAATCCTTCTGAGTTCAGAGGCTTATTCATGTCATGGCAATCCTTCAAACAGGCTTACCTGGTTAAGTTCTGGTCACCCGTTCCGGCCGTTATCGCGGCAGGCATTCTCTCTACTTATTATTTTGGCATTACCGGCACCTTCTGGGCCGTGACCGGCGAGTTCACCCGCTGGGGTGGTCAATTGCTGCAACTCGCTGGCGTGCATGCCGAAGAGTGGGGATACTTTAAGCTCATCCACCTCGACGGTACGCCGCTCACCCGCATCGACGGGATGATGATTATCGGCATGTTCGGCGGCTGTTTCGCGGCCGCGCTGTGGGCAAATAACGTTAAGTTGCGTATGCCCAAAAGCCGGATCCGCATTTTGCAGGCGGTTGTCGGCGGGATAATTGCCGGATTCGGCGCGCGTCTGGCGATGGGGTGTAACCTTGCCGCCTTCTTTACCGGGATCCCGCAGTTTTCGCTTCACGCCTGGTTCTTTGCCGTCGCCACGGCCATCGGCTCTTACTTTGGCGCAAAATTCACCCTGCTGCCGCTGTTTCGTATTCCAGTGAAAATGACAAAAGTCAGCGCAGCGTCTCCGTTGACCCAGAAGCCCTCTCAGGCCCGCCGCCGTTTCCGCCTCGGAATGCTGGTCTTTTTCGCCATGGTGGCATGGGCGCTCTGCACCGCCTTGAACCAGCCTAAGCTCGGTCTGGCGATGCTGTTCGGTGTGGGTTTTGGTCTGCTCATTGAACGCGCGCAGATCTGCTTTACCTCTGCGTTTCGCGATATGTGGATCACCGGGCGCACGATGATGGCGAAAGCGATTATCGCCGGGATGGCGGTCAGCGCCATCGGCATCTTCAGCTATGTTCAACTGGGCGTCGAACCAAAAATCATGTGGGCCGGTCCTAACGCGGTCATAGGCGGCCTGCTGTTCGGCTTCGGGATCGTGCTGGCTGGCGGGTGTGAAACCGGCTGGATGTATCGCGCCGTCGAAGGCCAGGTGCACTACTGGTGGGTGGGGCTGGGCAATGTGATTGGCTCGACGATCCTGGCGTACTGCTGGGATGACGTGTCTCCCGTCCTGGCCACCCGCTGGGACAAGGTCAACCTGCTGAATACCTTCGGGCCTCTCGGCGGCCTGCTCGTCACCTACGCCCTGCTGTTGGTCGCTTTTTTACTGGTCGTCGCACAGGAGAGACGTTTCTTCCGCCGTGCGGGCGTTAAAACAGAAACGCAGGAGAATGCAGCATGAAAGAGATCGTGCCTGATTATCGTCTGGATATGGTTGGCGAGCCCTGTCCATATCCGGCGGTGGCTACGCTTGAAGCGCTGCCGCAGCTTAAGAAAGGTGAAATTCTGGAGGTGGTCAGCGACTGCCCGCAGTCCATCAACAACATACCGCTGGATGCGAAAAACCACGGTTATACGGTGCTGGATATCCAGCAGGATGGCCCAACCATTCGCTATCTGATTCAAAAATGATCGCTAAGGGCCTCGTCAGGGGCCTTTATCGTATTGAATTATAAGACATCTTGATCCACGGCAAAAACGTTATTTATGACTTAAGTAAAATCTCATTTCCCTTTTGAAGGAGGTTTTCGCGGTTTGATGTATTTACGAGCTTTACTGGTCTTCGCCTTATTGATTCCCTTCCACGCGCTGTCCCTGAATTTCTCTTCTACTTTCCTGCGTCTTAATTGTCCGCAAAGAGGACTTGTCGAGGTTATTCTGCACGTTTATGACCACACTCAGGAACGGTGGCGCGGCCATTTTGAAACCGGTGCGGGGCATAAACGTGCGGGTGATACCGAAATGATCCCGTTTGCCAACGGCGATATTCTCTTCCATTCCGTATCCAGCGACGCTTTCAGCTATTTATATGATGGGGAAACGATCCTGAGGCACTGCGTAAAGCTCGATGAGCGGCCGGTTTATCCGTCGTTTTGACGTGAGCAAAGCAAACTGGCCACCCTGTGGCCAGTTTGACGGGGAATCAGAAACGATAACCCGCAGAGAACATAAACACCCACGGATCCAGGCGAGTGCTGATACTTTGCTGCTGACCGCCCGCCTTGAAGCGTACGTCCGTATCAATATCCATATACCAGACCGAGGCGTTGATCAGCCAGTCACGGTTAATCAGATAATCCAGGCCAACCTGCCCCGCCATGCCCCACGAATCTTTCAGGCTGAGATCCGTCAGACCCGCCTCTTTACCGGTATCGTTGAATTTCTCATCAAAGAAGGTGGTGTAGTTCACACCGGCGCCAATATATGGACGCACCTTGCTGCTTGAGTCGCCGAAGTACCACTGCGCCATCAGCGTTGGCGGTAAATGGTGAACCGTGGCGATATCACCGGTTGGCCCGAGGCCCACGCGATGACGGAACGGCGTTGCGGCCAGAAGCTCAACGCCCACGTTATCCGTCGCCATATAGGTGAAGGTTAAACCTAACTGGGTGTTATTACTGACGTTAAAACCGCCCATTCCCAGCACGTTATCCGAACCTTCAGTTGGGCGAGCCGTAGCCGAACCGGCACGAATAAAGAATTCGCCTGCTTCATGCGCATACGCGCCGCCAGAGAGACTGCTTAATACAAGGGCTGCCACCGCTAATTTTTTCATATCCGCTCCATCGTTGTGGTTTTAATCGCGGATGAGAATATACTCACAAAAGAGTAATAAGTGATCTGCCACAGATCACATTAAAACCAGTAACTTAACATTCATTGATCTGGATTAATTTTTTGTTACGCACTCAAAACCAATAAGTTGTTTCCATGTCAATTTTTGGCATTTCACGGTTACAAAATTTTCCCTTTTCCCCCTCTTGCTCTTCCTCTGGCGGCTGGATAATTTATCGCTCTCACAAATTGATTTGATGCGTTCTTCTTTTGCAGGTGTGCCATGAGTGATATCAACCCGTGCATGACGTGCGGAGCCTGTTGTGCGTATTTTCGAGTCTCTTTCTACTGGGCCGAAGCCAGCGATGGCGGTGGTACCGTTCCGGTTCATCTTACCGAGCCGTTAACCCCCTTTTTGCGCTGCATGAGCGGCACGAACCAAAAGCAGGCCCGCTGTGTGGCGCTCCAGGGTGAGCCTGGGGTCTCGACCCGCTGTTCCATCTATGAGGATCGCCCCAGCCCGTGCCGGGAATTTGCCATGTCGGGGGAAGATGGCCAGGTCAACGAAGCCTGTAACCGCGCCCGCGCGCGGGTTGGATTACCGCCGCTTTACAAAGATATGCTTTTCCATACAAGCCTTGATGCTGCCACAGCAGGTGCATCCGGTGTACAATTGCCGGCTAATTAACACCTGCAATACTCAAGGAGAGTGCATGTCTATCACGGCGAAGTCTGTCTACCGTGACACGGGAAACTTTTTCCGCAATCAGTTCATTACCTTTTTACTGATCGCGTTGCTTTGCGCCTTTATCACGGTGGTGCTGGGCCATGCCTTCTCACCGAGTGAAGAACAGATTGCCAGCCTGAGCCAGGGCGACCATCTTGCGGGTAGCGTGGGGTTGTTTGAGCTGGTGCAAAATATGACGCCGGAGCAGCAGCAAATCCTGCTGCGCGCCTCTGCCGCGTCCACGTTCTCAGGCCTGATTGGTAATGCAATTCTGGCGGGCGGCGTTTTGCTGATGATTCAGCTGGTATCGGCGGGTCACCGCGTCAGCGCCTTACGCGCGATTGGTGCGAGTGCACCGGTCTTACCTAAGCTGTTTATCCTGATTTTTTTAACCACGATGCTGGTGCAAATGGGGATTATGCTGGTCGTGGTGCCGGGCGTTTTACTGGCTATCGTGCTCGCATTTGCGCCGGTGATGGTTGTGCAGGATAAGATGGGAATTTTTACCGCGATGCGCAGCAGCATCAGACTGGCATGGGCTAATATGCGTCTGGTGGCCCCCGCCGTGATCGGCTGGCTGCTGGCCAAAACGCTGCTGTTATTGTTTGCGCCGAATTTTGCGGTATTAACGCCTAACGTCGGCGCCGTGGTGGCGAATACGCTGAGCAATCTCATTTCAGCGGTACTGCTCGTTTATCTGTTCCGCCTGTATATGTTAATTCGTCAGTAATCCCGAGGCGGGGGCATCGCTGTCTCCCGCCCCGCTCAGAAGATGGAATCACAGAATGAAGCAGTTTCTTGATTTTTTACCGCTCGCGGTGTTTTTCGCTGTCTATAAGTTGTACGACATTTTTGCTGCAACAAAAGCGTTAATCGTCGTGACCGCCGTTGTGCTGATCTACAGCTGGATTCGCTATCGCAAAGTCGAAAAAATGGCGCTTATCACGTTCGTTTTAGTAGCGGTGTTCGGTGGATTGACCATTGCCTTGCATGATGTTGAATTTATTAAGTGGAAGGTGACTGTTATTTATGCGTTGTTTGCAGCAGCGCTATTGTTCAGTCAATGGTTCATGAAAAAACCCCTTATCCAGAGCATGTTAGGTAAAGAACTAACGCTTCCGCAGGTGGTCTGGTCGCGTCTGAATACCGCCTGGGCAATCTTCTTTATTCTTTGCGGTCTCGCTAACATCTATATTGCCTTCTGGCTGCCGCAGGATATCTGGGTCAACTTTAAGGTTTTTGGCCTGACCGCGCTGACGCTTATCTTCACGCTGTTAAGCGGCGTATACATCTATCGCCATATGCCCCAGGACGACAACCACTGATTACTGACTGACCAGAACGTCAACGACGGGCGTTCTGGTCTATTCTCTCCGCACGCGAATCATAGTAGCATCCCGCCTGAAGTCTTCCGTTACGAGTTAAAACAATGACAACAACTAACGCCCCTCAGGGCGAACTGGTTTTACGCACACTGGCAATGCCCGCTGACACCAATGCCAATGGCGATATTTTTGGCGGCTGGCTGATGTCGCAGATGGATATGGGCGGCGCAATTCTGGCAAAAGAGATTGCCCACGGGCGCGTGGTCACCGTGAGAGTGGACGGCATGACCTTCCTGCGCCCGGTTGCGGTGGGTGATGTGGTTTGCTGCTACGCGCGCTGCGTGAAGCGCGGCAATACCTCCATTTCCATCAACATCGAAGTCTGGGTGAAGAAAGTCTCTTCTGAGCCGATTGGGCAACGCTATAAGGCCACTGAAGCGCTGTTTATTTATGTTGCCGTGGACAGCGAAGGTAAACCTCGTCAACTTCCACAGGCCTGATCGACAGGCAAAAAAAAGCCTCCTTTCGGAGGCTTTTTTTATTCCATCTGCGCCCCGCCGTTCAGGCGGAAAACAATATTGACGATCAATCCGCTGCCCGGCTTGCCTGGCTCATAGCGCCATCTGCGCATGGCAGATTTCACTTCGCGCTCAAACATATTAGAAGGTTGCGCAGACAAGATTTCCACATTATCCACGCGGCCATCCGCAGTGACGTCAAATTTCACCCGTACGCGGCCTTCAATACGCAAGGCCTGAGCTCGCGCCGGATACTGAGGCTGATTGCGGCTTACGGCGCGCGGGCCCGCTGGTGCGGTTACGGTTGGCTTTGACGTCGTTGCCGTATTGTTCATCACCGGACGTGAAGGCGCTGCATTTTCGACCGGCTGAGTCGCACGCGGTTCAACCGGACGTTCCTCGCGTTTCGGACGCTCCTCGACCTTTTTCACCGGCTTTGGCTTCGGCTTAGGTTTTGGCTTCGGTTCAGGTTTGTGGATCACCACCGGAGCTTCCTTCGGTGGCGCCGGAACGGGCTCGGGTTCTGGCTCCGGTTCAGCCACCGGCTGTGGCGGCGGAGGGGCAACCTGCGGCGGTTCAAGATCCGCTGGCGAGACCATCGTCACCGAGATCGGCTGCGCGGGCGCGGGCATTTCAATAACCTGATGAACCGAGGTATACAGCAGACCCGCCACAACGGCACCGTGAATCACGACAGAAAGCAGCGTCGGCCAGGGAAAGCGGCGAGGTAAATCAAGGGTCATCGAAGTCATAGTCATCAACGTTAAAAAACCGAACCCTGATTTTAAATGCAAATAGCAATCATATTCAATAAGACACTTTGCTCTGGCGCAATTTTAGCGCCCGAGAGGCCAAAAAAGGCGCATACAGATCAGGGTATTAACATTGTTTTTATTTTACATTGCAGTCGTTTGCCCTTTCACATAACGTAACTGACACTTTTACCGGTTAAGGAGCTTCGCCGTGTTTTACGTGATTTACTCTGAAGATGTTGCTGATTCGCTCGAAAAACGCCAGTCTGTGCGCCCTGCGCATCTGGCACGTTTGCAGTTGCTTCAGGATGAAGGCCGATTACTGACCGCTGGCCCCATGCCCGCAGTAGACAGCAACGATCCGGGTGCTGCCGGTTTCTCCGGCTCCACGGTCATTGCTGAGTTTGAATCCCAGGAAGCCGCTCAGTCCTGGGCTGATGCAGACCCGTACGTTGCAGCGGGCGTGTATGCAAAAGTGACGGTGAGACCGTATAAAAAAGTGTTCTGATACCAAAGCGGCTCCGAAAGGAGCCTTTTTTAGGGTGGCGATTACGCGCCTCTGTGCCGGGTAAACTGCTGCTCTGTAATAAGGCTTCCCCACTGATCGCCTTCCCACTCTTTTACCAGCGTAAACCCATACGACTCGTACAGACGCCTGGCGGCGGTCAGCTTATTGAACGTCCAGAGGTGCACGGCAGAAAAACCGGCACTGTCGCAGAACCGCATGGCTTCATTCAGCAGTTTTTTTCCCACGCCGTGCCCCCGGCAGCCATCATCAAGAATAAACCAGCGAAGATGGGCTTCACCCGGCGCCAGATCCTCGCCATCGATCGCCACCGAGCCGACAATTTTGTCGTTGAGCACTGCCAGCCAAATCTGGTTACAGGGCTTCTCCAGTCTTTCACTAAACTCAGCCAGCCCCGAAGCCACTTTGGCCTCGAAGAAGCGACCAAAATTATGCTCCCGCGAATAATAACTGCCATGCATCTCCGCGATACGGCCAATCATGCCCGGGATATACCCCTGCACTATCTTCAGCTCATCGGGCTGCATATCATTGCCCGCCTCCCGACACGCCAGCAGCGCGTTGGCATAAAGGGAGAGCCCC
The DNA here is from genome assembly GCF_052983755.1 of Enterobacter sp. CFEC122. Taxonomy (NCBI): domain Bacteria; kingdom Pseudomonadati; phylum Pseudomonadota; class Gammaproteobacteria; order Enterobacterales; family Enterobacteriaceae; genus Enterobacter; species Enterobacter sp. CFEC122. The sequence continues at coordinate 31,904 of NZ_JBRIQR010000033.1, forward strand.
TCAGAAATGGTCTGCTGCTGGGCAGGAGCAAGACGTTTTATTGCTGTGACCACGCGCTCATTGCTGAAGGTATTAATTTTACTGACCGTCTCGTGACCCTTCGCGGTCAGCCTGAGGCTCTTTGCTCTCGCATCCTCGGTAGAAATGACCTCCTCGAGTTCGCCTGCGGCAATCAGGCGAGCCAGCATCCGGCTGACGCTGGACTTTTCCAGGCCCAGCAGCTGTACCAGCTGACTCGCCGTCATCTCTTTTCGTAGGGCAATTTCGACCAGAGTATGGACGGCCGAAGGCGAGTAATTCGTTGAGGCCAGGGTAGAACCCATAAAACCTAACTCTCGCACCATCAGGCGCGAGGAACGTCGAATAACACTGACTACCGGGGTTTCGCTGTGCATGTTATGTCCTCACCATTTAGTTGTACTATACAACTAAATGGTGAGGGATTGTCAAACAGAATGAAAAAGGCTCCCGCAGGAGCTTTTGAAAACGCTTCAACACAATGAAATAAAAGGATTTATTTCAGGTCATGTCCACATACAGACCACATCGATATACCAAACCCCAGAATTAAGGGGTTTGGTATTAATAACTGGAAAAGATCTGATTAGTTTAGGGTATATTATTTAAAATGAAAAAAAATACTTATCAAGTATAACCTTACGCAACAAGTGCAATTGCTGTGCTCTCCAACTGGTCCATATAGAAAGTTAAAATCTCTTTATGTTTGCTAGGTCCTTTCGTTGGGATCATTGACAAAAACTCTCCAGAGGATAGTTGATTCAGGGGGACCGTAAGTAAAAAATCTTTAACCACTTTATTAAAATCATTCATACTTTCCATAGAGTTATGCGCTATATGGTTTCTTATTTTTTTCGCAGACATCAAATGGGTTAGAGAAGATGATATTGCAGTTTTAATTGGATTTTCCCCATCGAGATATACTTCAGCTCGACGAATTACAGTTTGGGGAGATGTCCAATCTAAATATGGTTGTGAAGATGTTATCATTGCTCTAGCATGCCCCCTATCATTTGGCTTCAAAAATGTTGCCAACTGCAAACCACTCTTTGTTGCCTCGCCAGAAAGATAGGAGATAAAGGTATTTTCAAGCAAATTTTCATAGGCCCTGTATATACGTAAAAAAATTGCCTCATAGAGAAGATTCCTTTCCTCCTTCGTCATCCCTGCAGATACACCATTAGCTTTTTGGCGCAATGATGATGCTTGATTGATCGCCGCCTTAAAGTCATTGAAATCATCAAGTATTGGCATTTTATATAGCATCTCTAATCTTTTTACAGATGAAGTCCGTCCTCAACTTACGTGATGAGAGGTCAGTCGTTGCTCTGCGAGATGCTTCGATGAATTCTTTATATTCATCATTTGGAGCTAGTGCATCTTTTGCGGTTACCTCATCATATCTCGCACTCACTTCATCTAAAGCATTTCTTATTTGACCAATATTATTTGCGTCAATGTTAGTTCTAGGTGTACCGTTTAATTCAGCCAATCCATATATGCAATGTGCAACTGATGTAAACAAGGTATAGAAAAAATGTATGCGGTGGTAGTTAGTTTGTTTTAACTCTTCAGCTGGATATATTTCACCTATTATCGTCATCACTTGATCAAATTTAGAACTAGCATCAATACTTTTAGCCTCGTCATCGTCGTATTTTTTATAGAGATTAGGTATTGATTTTTTAGGTTGAATTCCTTCTATTAAAGCCCCCAGTAGGTCTGATGACAATTCAGCCTCTGCCATTCTTGTTACTTCTTTTTCAGTAAGCACCCCACCTTCAATTAAGTATGCAACGTATTTAAATCCTAAACTATATGCGCATTGTTTGAAGAATCCTAAGTATTGAGCATTTAACAACTCTTGTGGATTTAATTTAACTGAGTAAGTATTCAAACGAGCAAATATATCCAAAATATCCTCAAAGGACAAATCAAACAGCATATCAACGCCAATTTCATATTTCAAAAACTCAGCTTTGACATCTTCAGGCAATTCATCATAATAGAATGAAGAAAATTCTCTATTATGTGCCCTGGATACTTTAAAGTCCCCATTTATATAACTAAGTATTGCTCGAAGACGCTGTTGCCCATCAACTACCGTTCTAATATTTCTACCAACATTTAGAGTCTGAGTTATCAGGATTTTTGGTATCGGCTTACCTCTTAAAATAGTATCAACCAAATAAGATTTAGCTTTTTCAGTCCATACTGACCTTCTTTGAAACTTTGGCGAAAGCTCAAGTAAACCGGTATGGCTCCATTCAACAAAGTCTGAAATGTTGTATGCACGAGTATCGAAATTCTTCATATTATTCTCTTAAATGTCACAGTTCATGTTTGTGAGATGTGAACTTAAATACTTTTAACATCTCAGCATATTTAACCATATTTTGTTAGTATAACATATTGGTAACTTAGTAGGTTACTTATAGTTAGCTATATATTTTAATACTACAGGTAAAATTGTGAACTGTGTGACATATTTTACGGCTGTCCCAAAGTACTAGTAATGTTCTAATCTAGAATGTTATCAGAATTATGATGCCTCGCAACTGCAAAAAATTACTAGCTCACATCCATTGGAGCTGTTGCTGTCCTGACGTTGCCGGATGTGGGGGCGCTGGCACAACCTCACCCGGGGAAACGATAAAGCGCGAAAGGGTTTCGGTCGTGACAAAGGTACAGCTGCAATTGATATTCTGGCACTGATGATACCGCTCCTTTGTCGTATCAGAAAAATAGCGACTTGTGCGGGCGTGAGCGGCGAAATGGCATTTTGGACAGTGAAACATGGCGAGCACCTCATTTAATTTCCGATGCGTTAATTGTACTCACTTTAACCTTATATAACAAACAGTTAAAACACATTACTACGTTAATTCTTCGCTTTCGTACTCCACATCCGAAACCTTAACCTCAAGCTCTAAGCCCGTCGTGTAGCCGTTCCCGTTGAGGTTATGCACCACCCGGGTGATTATCCACGCCTGCTCGTCTATGACGCGCTTAAACCCTTTCACCGCGATTGGCGTTTCAGGAAATAAATCTGCCCGACCGATCGCCAGCGAGATTGAAAACTCCGCAACGCCGCGCTGCAGTTTGTCCCACTTCGCCTGAGCGGCGCGCATGGCCTGCGCCTTTGTCGCATAAATGGTCGTCAGCTCCAGCACGTTGTCAGCCTCACCGGCCATGTACTCACCCTCGCGCGCTTCCTGCTCTTTTTTGGCTTTGGCCTTTGCCGGGGCTTTGGTAGCCTTTGGGTGTTGCAGCGCGCGCAGGTGCTTCTCTTTGGGCTTACGCTTGAGCTTCACCTTTTGCTTTTGCGGTTTCGGGTCTTTGGTGTGCAGCCATTTTGCCGTCACGCCTGTGTAGGCTTCCCGGTCAGCAATGGCAAACTGATGACGATCGCCGTCGCCGCGCTCAAGCGTCATCTGCGGAATAGGCTTACCGCTGGCCGTCTTACCGCTCCCCGCTTTCAGGAATAACAGTTTCCCCGCTTTTACCGAAACCGCCGCCCCGTTCCGGTCAGCCAGACGGGACAGAAACACCGCGTCAGATTCCTGCGACTGGTCAATGTGAGGCACGGCCACTGCTTTCAGCGTGTCGGCCACGCTGGCCGTCAGCTTATTGCGTGTCGCAATCGTCTCCACAATTTGCCCGAGCGTGGTGTCATGCCATGACTGTTCCCGGCGCGAGTTCAGCGTCCCGCGAAAATCGGCGCTTCGACCCCGGATGGTCAGCGTATCAGGCGCGCCCCTGTGCTCGATTTCGTCGACCGTGAACGTCCCTTTTTTTATCAGCGCTGAATCCTGCCATCCTAACCACAGCGTCAACGTTGCGCCGCGCGGTGGCAAAGCTATCTGGCCGTCAGTGTCATCGAGCTCGATATCAAGCAGGTCGGCCTCGAATCCGCGATTGTCGGTCATGGTCAGGCTGATAAGGCGGTCACTAAAATCCTGCGTGATATCCTCGTTATCCAGCTTGAGCATAAACGCCGGGGCTATCTTCGCCCCGGCCTGAATATTCATACCCGTAATCATCCCGCCAGCCCTCCCAGCCAGTCACCGGCAGACGTGACCAGATTGTCGGCCTGCGTTTTCAGGTCGCCATAAATGGCCGCCAGCGATTTATCGACCCGCTTAAGGGACAGGCTAAACTCGATTTTTCTCGCCGCTCCGTCGCTGAATAGCTCGGTGTGCGTATGAGTCACTTTGTCGATGACATACATGCCGTGGATCATGCCCGTTCCGTCAATCAGCGGCCACGCACGCCCCTCGTCTGCCATCAGCTCGATGGCGGTCAGTGACAGGCGTCCGCCGGTAATTTCGGGATAGAGGACACCCGACAGCGTGCGCGTGGTTTCACCTTCCCCGAGATACTGATAAGCAGGTGGCTTGCCGATACGGTCGTTTGACGCCCAGCGGTAATCCTTCGAATACTGCATGGACTGATAGGGCAGCGTGCGGCGCTCAAACACAAACAAACCTAATACCATTAACATGCTTTATCCCCCTCAGTCATGACGCATACTTGAGCGCTGACGCGCACGGTTTTCACGGTCGAATTTATCGACAGCCTCGCGGAGTTGCCGGTCAAGGTCGCTGCCCGGCGCGATGCCACCATTCAGGTTAATGTTGTATTCAGGCTTGCTCTGGTCGACGTAAGTCTTACCCGTGGGTGCCGTTACCGGCTGATATGCCTGATAACCGCCATATGCTGAGGTTGCCGGAATATAAGACCCATTTTGCGAGCCGGTGGCGGCACTGGCTTTAGCGGCCTTCTGGTCAAGGTCGCTCGATTCTTTATTGATAACCCCGAGCTTTTCCAGCAGCCAGTTAACGCCGGTGCGCAATGTATTAAAGCTTTTGAGCGGTAACATCAGCGCTTCGGCCAGCATCTTACCGAACATCACACCCGCATTTTTGCAGCTGTCGAGCGTCTCCTGCGTCGACTTAACCGGTGCTATCAGGTCTTTAAACCACTGCCACGCCACTTTCAGTTTGTCACCCAGCCAGTCAAAAACCGGCTTTAACGGTTCGAATAGTTCCACTACAGGGGCAAAAGCCTGCTTTAACCCCTCCATTACGCCTGAGAAAAACGCACTTATTGGCTCCCAGTATTTGCGGATAAGCAGCGCACCGGCGACGATGGCAACGCCAATAGCCACAATCGGCCAGGTAAGCGCCCCGAGCACGGTCATAATGGCACCGCCCACCACAGAGAAAACCGTCCCGAGCAGCGACGCACCGGCAATTAAAATATTAATGCCGGTAATGACCGGCCAGGCGACCAGACCAATTGCCCCGAGGATGCCAATAATTGCCAATGCGCCGCCTGCTATGATGCCGATGGTCTGTGCCAGCCCCTGATTTTTCTGGATCCAGCCGTCGAGCTTTAACACATATTTCGTGGCATTCTGGGTGAGCTTACGCAGTGAGCCCTCCTGCTGGTCAAACAGGTCAGTACCGACGGCCTCATAGGCTGACTGAAATTCTTTGAAGTCACCGCCGAGGTTGTCCTGCATGATTTTAACGAGCTCAGCGGTTTTCCCGTCCGAGGCTTTAAACGCCGCCGTGAGCTGGTCGAGCTTGCCGCTTGATGCCGCGGTCATCAGTACCGCCGCCGCCGAGCTGGCCTCCTCACCGAAAATGGTTTTCATGTACTCGCCTTTCTGGCTTGTTCCGAGATTATTTTTCTCAAAACTGCGCTGCATTTCTTTCAGAATGGCGAATATCGGGCGTGTGTTGCCCTTGCTGTCAGACGTTTTAACGCCGAGCTCTTTGATAGCCTCGTATGCCTTACCGGTCGGAGCTTGCAGGCGACTCAGGACGGCACGGCTGCCCGTCCCCGCCATCGAGCCGGTGATTTTGGCATCATGGAGCGCGCCGACCATTGCGGCGGTCTGCTCGATACTAACCCCGGCATTTTTTGCCACCGGCGCAGCATACGTCAGCGCGTCGCTCAGTCCGTCAAAGTCAGCGGCCGTTTTGTTCATCGTCATCGACAGCACGTCGCCGATGTGTGCGATCTGGTCGTTTGACATCTGAAACGCGGATTTCATCCCCGTCAGCAGCGCGGCGTTTTCTTCCATCGAGCGCCGGTTAGACAGCGCCATATTCAGCGTGACCGGCGTCGCCGCCTGAATGGCTGCAGCGTCCCCGCCGCTTTTCGCAATGATAATCTGCGCGCTCGCCGCATCATCTGCAGACGCTGCAGTATTGTCCCCGAGCTGGCGCGCCTGTTTGCGCAGCGCCTCCATTTCGGGTGACTGTTTTTCAACCCCGAGCACGGCCTGCAGCTCAGAGTTTTTCTGTGCAAAGTCATAACCGGGTGTGAGTAATTTCACTCCGGCCATCGTTCCCGCCGTGGCGATACCGACGCCCGCCGCGCCTGCCGCTGCAGCGCCTCCGGCAAGGGATTTACCGGCCTGATAACGTTCTTTAACGCGACTCAGTCGCGCCTGCTGCTGGCTGACCCGCGCCAGTGCCTCGCGCTGCCGGTTTAGCTGTGCGGTCGTCTCACTGATGCTGGTTTTCAGGCGGCGCTCATCCGCCGAGAGAGTACGGGTGTTAATCCCGGCCTGCGCGAGCTCGGTGCGCTGGCGCTGTACCGACTGCCTGAGGCTGTTGTATTTGAGCTGCAGGTCAGCGGCGGATTTCTTTGCCGCCTCCATCGCGCGCGCCTGCGCTGTTGTGGGGTTCTGCGTGTTTTTAAACTGCACGGCCAGCGCGGCGGCTTCCTGTTTGGCCTTGTTAAGCGACTGGCCTGTCACGGCAAGCTGTGCGCTTGCTTTCCTGAATCCGTCAATTCTGGACGCCTGCGCATTCAGATCGCGCAGGCTGTTTTGAGAAGTGCGGATATCGCCAGCAAGGGTCTTGCTGGCATTCTGGATAGCTTTAAGCGGTCGGCTTGCCCGGTCTACTGCGTTCAGCAGTACCTCAAGTCTGACATTATTGCTCATGGTGGTGTCCGCTTCGCTGCAGCGCCTTATCGCGCCATGTGATGAGCTCGGTCACGCTCAGGGAATTCAGCTCTGATGGCGGCCAGTGAAATATCACCGCGATATCCGCCATCAGGTCATCGACCGAAAAGTTATCCGGGAAGGTCAGCGAGCCGAAGATGGTGACAAAAAACCGACCACCTTACCGGCGAACAAAATCAGGTCCGATGCTTCCAGACGCATGACCTCGGACTCGGTCAGCGCCGGGTACGTCATGCGCGGCAGCACCTTAATCAGCGCATCGACGTCAGAGTTTGCCAGCGAGACCAGACTCACACCGCGCAGGGTTCCGGCATTGGGTTTGGTCAGCGTCACCTGTTCGATTTTTTGCTCACCGCGCATGATTGGATTATCGAGGATCACAATGTTTGGGTTTTCGGTTTCGGTGGTGGCGGTTTCGTTAATGTGTTCCATGATGTTGCTCTCTTTGAATATGAGTATGTGACCGGCCAGCCTGGCTGACCGGTTAACGGGTTACAGGCCAATCGCCCGGCGATGTTCTGCGAGACGGTCGACGCCGTCGACTTTCATCACCATGTTGACGACGTCAATCTCGATGACCTCTTTGCCGTCAATCGTGAGCTGGTAGTACGAGCACTCGGTCGCGATTTTGGTCGTGCCGCTTTCGCCCTGTTTATTCTCGCCGCCGTCGTACTCCTTGTGACGGCCACGCATGACAACCTCAACGGCGGAAATCGCGCCGGTGTCATCGCGCTGGAATGAGCCGGTGAAGCGCAGCGGCACACTGTCGGCACCCGGTGACGCGTACTGCGCCCACAGCTCAACGTCAGGCAGGCCGCCCAGCGTCCACTCAAGCGACAGCGCGTCGTCGTCGAGGCCGAGGTCAATCGACACCGAGCCCGGCATCCCGCCGCCGCGATATTTCTCAAGCTTGCGGGTCAGCTTTGGCAGGGTGACGGATTCAACGACGCCCATGTAGCTGAGACCGTCGTTAAACATGTTCAGGTATTTAAGTTTGCGGGGTAACGCCATGCTCTGAGCTCCTTAGCTGTTAACCGAGTCTGACAGGTCTGCCAGATAGGTATCGGTGATGCGCTGGCGCAGGGTCAGGTTTTCCAGCGGCGGGACGGGGGTGTAGTCGTAATCGATATACAGCTGCCCGGCTTTCAGGGTTTCCACGCTGTTTGACTCCGGGTCGTACCAGCATGAGCCGTCAACGATATAGCCGTTGTTTTTCAGCTCGCGGAATTTGGCATTGATACCGGCGACGATGTCGCGGATGAGCGTTGCGGAAACAGGCTTATCTATCGCCCACGCGTGCGCCTCCGCCATCGTGTCGGCCAGTACCTGCGCCGTGCGGGTGTAGTTTTCAAACACGAATAACGGATCGTCAGAGCAGGTGCGGTTACCCCAGAATTTAAAGCCGTCGTTGCGGATGAGCGTTGTCACCCCGGCCTGATTCAGCAGGTTGGCGTCGGTGGCCTGCTCCTGCAAATCCCATGATACCGAGGCACTGACGCCAGTGACGCCATTCACCCCGACGTTGGACAGCGTTTTGTGCCATCCGGTCTCCTGGTCGATTCTGGCGCGCAGGCCGAGCGCGCGGGCGGTCGCCCATGCAATATCAGTTTCGTTCGCCGTGGTGTCCCATGCCAGAAAATCAGGGTGAATGACCATCAGCTCGCGCTGGCTGAAATTCTCACGGTATTTGATGGCATCGGAAATGGTCTTGCAGCCCCACGCGCTCACATAGCCGAACGCGCGCAGGCTCTGGCAGGTCGACGCGAGCGCGGTCGCCACTTCCTGCGTATCCAGCCCCGGCACGCCGAGAATGCGCGGCTTAACGCCGGTGACGGTTTTCGCTGTTAAGAGCGCTTTAAGCCCGGTGTATTTGCCGTTTTCGTCGATCGTGCCGATGATGTTGGAAATGGTCTCTTTCTGCGCCGCTTCTGGGTCGTCCGGGTCTTCGGTGCCTTCGGGAACGCGCACCACCACAATGACCGGCTTGCACTGGTCGGCAATGGCCTGCAGGGATTTTGCCAGCGTGCCTTTTTTACCGGCTTTCCCGATAGCTGTTTGCACACTGGTAATCAGCACCGGCTCGTTAAGGGGGAATGTCTTTGCGTCAGCATCGCTGGCCGTGCAGACCATGCCGATGATGGCCGTCGAGACGGTGGAAATGGTGCGCGTGCCATCGTTAATCTCGATGACCTCGACGCCGTGATGATAGTCGCCCATCTGTTTAACTCCGTGGTTAAGGGGTGCGACTATTTTCTGTTGTGTATTCTGCAGGCGCGATGAAATGGCGTTGGCGGAGGGATAAAACAACAAACAAAAGCCCTCCGGGTGGAGGGCTCAGGTTACGCGGCTAATTCAGGCCAGTGAATATCCGGGGCGGCGTCGGTCTCGGTCGCCTCAAGCGCTTCGATATAATCAAGCACGTCATTCAGCCTGGTAACTTCTTTTTCGGTTAAACTGCGCCCGTTCATTTGCTTGAGCTGGATAACGGAAATCGACTGCAGCGCAGACTCAATCAGCTCCCGGCGCTTTTCCTCCGCCTCTGCGATAAGTTCGTCACGGGATGGAGCCGGACGCTCCTGCAGTACCGGATAACACTGCTTGTTCGGGACAATGATTTTACCTTGAGACAGGCCTTCCATCAGGTTGCGGTAATCCTCATCCGACACGCGCACAAAGAAGCCCGGCCACGTTCCCGCCTTGCGATATTCGGCTTCCAGCTCATCACAATAAAAGCCGCCAGTGCTGGCACGATATACATAACCCATAATTAATATCCCTCCGCTACATACATCAGCGTAACCGTACCGCCGCCAGCAATACGCAAGTTAAATCCCGTTCTGTCGACGTTATAAGGCTGCATTGCTGCACCTTGACCTGATTCTTCATTTCTAGTCGGGATAACGACATTGCACACACTAGGAAACGCTGTCGGGAAGGTGACGCGTCCGCTGTTCGGGACACCACCAACCACAGCAGCCACACGCATAGCCCCTGAACTTCCGCAGCGCCACCACGTCTGGCCTCCTGTCAACCATGCTGTGTTTGGCGCGGCATACTGATCACGCGGTGGCGGGTTATTAGGTGAATAAACGCGTACGCCCGGTGTATCGTATACTCCTGCACCTGCCTGAATCAGCCCAACGTTGCTGATGTTGCGCCCAGAGTGAATATCGTCTCCTGTGGCAAAATAGCCAGGGGCTGAAATGCTGCCATCAGGACCGATATTAAGTGAAGGACCACCGCCGCCACGCAGGCGCAATACCGCATCATCTCCGGCATAGATAAGAGCCATTTCTGCATTATCTTTGAAAAACCACAAATGCTTATTTCCATAACCTCTGATGAAAATTGCATTCTGTCCAAGCTCTGTATTCCCGTTACATGCCCGAATAAAACCGGGTGCAGTGATAGTGGCATTATCCGCATCGTACTGAACTTCACGGAAATAACGCCAGCCAGTATTCAACCCGTCATCTTCACGGATGGCATAGATAGACGTTGAACTCGTATAACTTACAAACTGGATCAATGGGCGGTTATATTGCCCCCCTAATGAAGGGTTGGTCGCTGCAATAACGTTAATATAATAATAATCCTGCTTCAGAAACTGCGGCGTATTCGTGCAATACCGCACATCCAAAAACAGCGATTCGCCGACCACAAAAGGATATGTCGCAAAATTAATCGGGTCATGGTTGCAGGAGGAAACAAAATTCCCTTTATACCCAACCGGTACTAAATCACCCGCAGCTTTATCGGCTACGTTTCTGTAAGCAGCATCCCGCAGGTTGTTTTTGAGGTTAGTCACGTCATCACTGACCAGCTTCACGGCTTTTGGCGTAGCCGCGAGCGCCTCAGAGATGCTGTTAGTTGCGCTGCTGAGCTGGACGATACCCTTTTGCGCCGTGGTCGCGTCCTGAGCCGTATATTTACCGTTAGCAAGGTCATATGCAGACTTAACTGCTTTCGGCGTCGCTGCGACGCTCTCAGACGTGCTGTCAGTCGCGCTGCTGAGCTGGACGATACCCTTTTGCGCCGTGGTCGCGTACTGAGCTGTGTATTTCCCGTTAGCAAGGTCATATGCCGCTTTGACCGCTTTCGGCGTCGCGGCGAGCGTCTCAGACGTGCTGTCGGTCGCACTGCTGAGCTGGGTAAACCCTTTTTCCTTAAGCGTGGCGTCAGGATGACGGCGGGACTGCTCATGCTCCGCCAGCTTATCATCGACATAGTCCTGCGTTGCCATCACCGTTGAGGTGTCAATCGTCAGCTCGACTGACTCGATGTCGCTTACCATGATGACCATACGCACGGTCTGTGCGCGGCCTGACCCTTCCTCAAGTTTCGGCTTATAGCTTTCCGCCATGTTGCCGACAGCAATCAGCGTGCCGGTATCGTCATAGAGCCCCATTTCGCGCATCCAGAAACCGCCGGTTTCAGGCGGGATGAGCAGCTCCGCGATCACATAATTTTGATGTTTGTTGTCCTGGCTGATTTTGTTCAGTGTATGGCGCCAGACTTCATTGACGAGCTCTGTCTGGCTGGCATCAGGCACCGGCAATGTGCCGCCACCGTCACCGACGGCCATTGCCGTAAAATTCACTTTTTTCCCGTTCGGGACGGTCGCTGCAGCAAGCTTAATCGCACCGGCTTTGGTGATGACCGTTTTATATTTTACTGTCATTATGTTCTCACTTATCCGGGTAAACCGTGATGATGTCGCCGTCATACGTCAGCGCGCCGGTGTAGAGATAGCCCGGCACATCCTGAATAATGTTGAGGCCGATAAGATGGCGGCTGGCTGGCTTAGCGTCCGCAATGAGCCGCTCCATCTCGTAATACATTCCCTCGGTGATGCCGGTCTCTAGCACACCGATATCGAGGCGAAATGTGCCGGGCGGGTCATTCGTTTCCCACCACTCAGACACGTTAATCAGATAGCCGAGCGGCTCGACCACGCGTCGAACCGCCCCAATCGTCCCTTTGTGCGCATGGATAAACCACGCCGCGCGGATCACATCCCGCTTTGTGGCTTCCGGCCAGTTCTCATCCCAGCGGTCAACGGAAAACGCCCACGCCAGCCATGGCAGCAGGTTTGCCGGGCAGTCGTCAGGACTCCAGAGGCGACGCAGCGGAACGGGGGTATTTTCAATCTCCGCGCAGGCGCGCGCCGCCGCCACCTCAAGCGGTGACGAGCCCACCGGCAGCAGGCGGGTATCATTCATCGTTGCCCCCGATCATCACGCTGTACTCGCTGCACCATGAGGCCTGCGTGTCATCGAGCACGATGTCGGCCACCGGTTCGGCCAGCTCGACGCGCTGCACGCCCTCGACGTGGAGCGCGGCATAAATTGCCGATTTGCGGATATCGCGCCCGAGCCGGTGCTGCGCGGTGATATACGCCTGCAGCTTTGCTTTTGCGGCACTGAGCACCGGCTCGCTTTCGGGGCCAGGGTAAAGGTAAAGCGTTGCGGTGATTTTATAGTCGATGATGCTCGCCGACTGCACGGTCACACGGTCAGCGACCGGCCTGACGTCCTCATCGTTCAGCGCGTTGCGCACGATGGCGAGCAGCTCGTCAGACGCCACGCCGTTATTTTCGCGGGACAGCACCGAGACCGTGACACACGCAGGCGCGGGACTGATGACCGAAATATCGGCGACCCGCCCGTCAGCGCTGCGACCGTGAAACTGATATGCACCGGTTGAGCCTGCGGTACTCAGCCCTTCCGGGGCTTGCTGGATGCGCAGACGGTAGTCGGTGTCCGACTCCATCACGGCAGGCGTCGGCGGCAACGTCGTGTCGTCTGCGGGGGTGATGACGAGACGCTCTACACTGGAGTTTGCGCCTATCTGGTCGAGGTCAGCACCGGTGGCGTAGGCCAGCATGACTGCGCGCGCGGCCTCGTTGACGCGCTGTCGCCAGATAACTTCCCGGTAGGCGTTTTCCTGCAGCAGCTTCATCAGCGGCTCAGACTCAAGCGTCAGCGTGCGCGCGATGGCGTCCTGCTGGTCTCCCGGGTACAGCGAGACGAGCGTCGCCTTTCGTTCGCTCAGGATGGTTTCATAGTCCAGTTCTTCCACGACGTCAGGCGCGGCGAGCTGGTTAAGGTCAACAATTGCCATAGCGTTTAACTCAGTGGAATGGTGAGTGAAAAAGGCTGGCCGCCAGTGGATCGCGTGCCGGTGATGTCGACATACAGCCCGCCGTCGGTCTCCGACCGTTCAAAGATGATGGTCGTCAGGCTGACGCGTGGCTCCCACTTCTGGATCGCGGAATAGCACGCGGCCATAATCTGCAGGCGCAGCACCGGGGTCTGCGGCTGGTCAATCATCTGCGACAGGAGCGAGCCGTATTCACGGCGCATGACGCGCGAGCCAACCGGCGTGACCAGAATGTCGCGCACGCTTTGCCGGATATGCTCAACCTCAGAGATACTGAGGCCGGTCTGGCTGTTCATTCCCAGATAACGCACCGTCATTGCGTCCCCTTTGTCCAGCTTCCGCCGCTCTGTACGTTGCCGTGCGCGTGGTTATCCACCTGCACGCCGTTTGATTTCAGTGTCCCGCCGGTGTGCTCGATGTTCCCGCGCATGGTGCCGCCTTTCTGCACTTCGAGCGTGCCGGTCGTCAGCTTGTTGGTGCAAACCACCTCCGGCGTATCGAGCGTGATGCGGCTCGACGCTTTCACCAGCACCACCGGCACGGTGGCCGTAATGGAATCCGACGCAGTGACGTCTGCGGTTTTGATACCGGATACGGTGAGCGCGCCGTTTTCGGGCTCGTACTCGATAACCGCCCCGTCAGGAAAGGACACGTGAAGCGCATCAGGGGAGGCAGACGGCGCGGGATGGTCGTCAGAGAAAATGCCGGGCAGCACAAACGCCGTATCGAGCTCGCCGCCAACAGCCAGTAAAAGCACCTGCTCACCAACGGAGGGAGCCCACCATACGCGCGAGCGACCGGCACGACAGGTTAGCCAGTTCAGCCAGGTGGTTTCCATGCCGCCGGTCTGGACACGGCAAAGCCCCTTTTCTACGTCGACTTCGCTAATAATCCCTGTCCGTATTAGATTACGCACAATTCGCAAGATGTCATTGAGTTCAGTTTTCATTCGAGCATAATGTAATGCTCTAACAATGATTTAAACTTACTGTCGTTTTGTCATTCTCTAAACAACGTAACGGGCAATTCTCAATGACAACCAAATTTTTTGAAACCCCACGAATTCAGCAAATGATACGTGAATACATTCTCGCAATTGATTCAACAGATGCACCAAGTGACTTCGATAGAGATAGGAACGCTCTCATTAAGGAGTCCCTAAATATGTTCTTAAAAGAACCGGACCGATGGGATTATGAAGCATCTTTTAATATTAAACACATTGGTGATATGATTTCTAACGAGCTAGAAGACAGAATACTTTCATCTCAAACACTAAATATCATGTTCACCTCCTGCTTCCGAATCATTGTTGAACCCAGCATATTTACTGGAATGACTGAAAGCCCATTTAGCACCATAAAACAAATTAAAGACTTTGGCATTTATAGATATAACGAATTTGATGACAGAAGCAAAGGACAACTCGATTACGCACTAAGAGAAATGCCATTAAATATTGTCAAAAATGCCTTCAGCGACACAGATATAAGTACTTATGATCAATTCATTAAAAAATTCAAATCAGCGCAAGAATTCGCAAGGGATTGGGAGGAATATATTGAGGAGAAAAACAAACAAATAAAGGACATTAAATCAACTCTTGAGGGATATGAGAGTGCTTTCAATTTTGTAGGCTTATATGAAGGTTTTAGCTCATTAGGTAAGCAAAAGAATAAAGAGATCTTCTGGTCTAGATTATTGCTACTTGCACTTGCACTTGCAATCCCCTGCCCATTACTCATCGAAATTTTTTCAACAATAAAAACCAACGCCACCGCAAGTTTAATCGACAAACTTATTTCCTTTATTCCATTTTTCTCCCTCACCTTTATTTTTATTTATTATTTCAGAGTTGCCTTAACAAATCACACATCACTGAAAGCACAGACACTACAAATTGACCTCAGAAAAAGTCTTTGTCAGTTTATCCAAAGTTATGCGGATTACTCAAAAAAAATAAAAGACTCTAATGGGAATTCGCTTGCAAAATTTGAAGATGTTATATTCTCTAACATTATGCCGAGCCAAGAGAAAATACCGTCAACATTTGATGGAGTAGAACAAATTGCATCATTAATTGCAGCAGTAAAACCAAAGTAAGAAAATAATACTTGGTGGGGTACCCCACCAAGTAAGTCACTGAATTTTTAGATGTTTAACAACTAACATTTCAATAAGATATTTCTCCGTTTGACTAATTCCAAGTAACTGGCGCTCTGCGTACTGCACGTTACGGCTGTGCGGGTTTGGCCGATCTTTTAGACCATGCTGATGAATCCGAGCAATACGCTGCACTTTGCCGGTAAACTCAACTACCGTGATGTTTTCACGACCAGTAGCTTTCATGTACCGGTTTGTCCTGAGCTTCTGGAACATCGCCCGTTTAATCCGCCCGGTCTTAGCCCTGAGCGGCTGACGCTTTCGCGCCTGATACGGTGAGCCGTTCGGGGCTATCTGCAGCTTGATGCGTTGCTGTTGCGACTTGCGCAGCTCCTTTGCAATCTCCCCGGCCAGCTTGCGGCGCGCAGCCGGTGACAGGGCAGCAATCAGGCCATTGAGCCGGTCGTCAAAGGGCTTAAATTCACTCATCCCATTTGCTCACCAGTTCGCCATTGATATAGAGCTCTTTTGGCCGGGTGACGGGCTCCGGCAGCGGCGGCTCAGGGGCATAGCTTACGTGAAGCGCGCCGTTTTCCTCCTTGATGAGGGTGCGCTCGGTGAGCTGCAGGCTGATACTAATATCGACGCTGTCCCCGTCGTTCAAATCCATCTGAAAACGGTAGCCCTTTTTGCGGCCGTCATCGAGCGTGCAGATATCCGGCTGGTTTTCCCTGAGCCATGCGGCCACCGGCACGAAAATCAGGTCAGGGTCGCCGACAAAGTCACACACGATCACATTCAGGGTGTAAATTTTCTCATGTGAGAGCGAGGCCGCGAGCCGCGCATCGATATTTCCCTCATCGGCAAAGATGCGCATCATTTCGGGGTTTGTTTCAAGCTGCGGAACGGCTTTAATCAGCGCTTCGCGCAGGCTGCGTGCTTTCTTCATCGAGTTTATCCTGACAGTCTTTGACGGTTTCAACCTGCAGCGCGCAGGCGGCGAGCGCGTGCTCAAGCCTGCGTATATCGGCGCTCAGGTCGCCATTAGTGGCCGGGTCGCTTCCCGGCATCGGGCAATAGCTCACCTTCGGGCAGGCGCTGTAAACAATGACCGGCGGAGGCGCAGGCGGTGCGGGTGTGCAGCCGACGCACAACATCAGGCAGCTCAGCGCTATACCAGCGGCGTAGGGTTTCATTCTCATTTATCAGCCTCGTAATGGTTTCTTCACGCTGCACGGCCATCGCACCGGCGGCCAGCAGTTCACCGCGTAAACTGGCCTGCGCGGTTTCATTTCGCCTGGCAATTCCCTGCGAAACGGAAAGCTGATTTTTCAGCATCCCGATCGCGGTTTTTTGTTCCGTGGCGACCCTGTTTGCCCGTTCAAACGAGCGCGTCAGGTTGCCGTTTTCATGACGCTGCCAGAGCACAACCGCAATAAGCGCGGCCAGTAAAAACAACATCACTTTCATTCAATCCCCCTGAGGCAGTAGGCACGCTCGCGCGCGCGGCGGTTTTCCAGCCCCTTGTTAATTTCGCCATTCACATACACCCAGCGGGTGAGCTGGTCGCAAGCCTGCGGCCACTGCTGGCGTTTGATAAACGAGACCAGCGTCGACCGGCAGGCCGCGCCGGTTCCCACGTTGAATGAGAAGCTGACCAGCGCGTCGTAAACGTGCTGCGGCA
Organism: Enterobacter sp. CFEC122; assembly: GCF_052983755.1. Taxonomy (NCBI): domain Bacteria; kingdom Pseudomonadati; phylum Pseudomonadota; class Gammaproteobacteria; order Enterobacterales; family Enterobacteriaceae; genus Enterobacter; species Enterobacter sp. CFEC122. Next base: position 48,856 of record NZ_JBRIQR010000033.1, read on the forward strand.
TTTTCACCGGCGCGCATACGGCCAGACGTTTCTCGACGTTCAGCACATCCGCGACGAGATTCGCCGCCGCCTGACGTTCGGTGATTTCCCCTTTCGGCACGACGC